>CAVOPS010000009.1:0-55790 GCA_963698155.1 uncultured Ignavibacteriaceae bacterium
TTTCCTCGGCCTGCTCATCCATATGATTTCCTATTAAAGCTCCCGCAGTACCACCAACTACTGCCCCGATAATAGCACCCGCAGCTGTGTTACCTAATTCGTTACCAACAATTCCGCCAACCACGGCTCCACCAGCGCCTCCTATAACACCACCTTTAACAGCATTGCTTGTGCCGCAACTGTAACTAAACAAAGCAAAGCTTGCAACTACTGTAATTAAGATTATTCCTCTAATCTTTTTCATTTTGTTCCTCTTATAATTATTTAGAAAGTTTATTAATTTGGTTTACGTTTACCATCGACTACTATTACAAATTATTCATTCACATATATGACTGGTAACTAAAGGCGGGATTAACCCGCCCCTAATTTTCCCACCCAATTTTTTACTTAATTAAACCAGTATCTTATTCCTAAACCACCACCAACTCCAAAGTCAGTTTCGGGGGACAAATCAAGAATTGGTACGAGTTCCAGAAAAACATCTATCGGTGCATCAGCAAACAGATAATTTATACCTATAGGAATTCTTATACCAAAACTGGGATCATCTGCAAAAACTACCCTTCCACCAATTCCAACATAAATAGGTAATTTACCTGACGATACTGAAATTGCATTGAAAAAATGCCAAACGTAATCAGCCTGGAAAAGTATATCGCCATTATTATTATGATGATTATCATGATGATAATTATTGAATGACCAGGCTACTGCGAAGTCAAATGCATTGTCGTTGCTTGTCCAAAGTTTTGCACTTATACCAGTTGGTTCGCCTAAAATAAGTCCCATCCCAAATCCGTGGTCTTGCGCTGTAATTGGTTTTGCTACAATCATCATCAAGCCTAAAACCATCGTGAATAATATATTTTTTTTCATAACTATAACTCCTTTTATTGTTTTCAAAATTTATCTAATACTTAAGTTGATCGTTCCCAAATTCGTATTCTGCTGCGCAACAACGATTACATTAGTAATGGTTGTATCGTTATAAGCAGGGTCTGCTGAGAATACTTCTACCCTGTAAGTTTGCTGTAATAATGCCATCAACATGAATGAACCGGTGATCGGTTCGGCTATTGTAAGTGCTGTATCGGTGCCACTTATTGCATAA
Organism: uncultured Ignavibacteriaceae bacterium; assembly: GCA_963698155.1. GTDB lineage: Bacteria > Bacteroidota > Ignavibacteria > Ignavibacteriales > Ignavibacteriaceae > IGN2. The sequence goes on from CAVOPS010000009.1 coordinate 1,115, forward strand.
ACAAAACCTGCCGCACTTACTGGATTTATTTTACCCGAAATGGTCCCTGAGATTACGAGTGGTGTAACTTTAATAACAGGTTTCAGCTTATACTGTCCGTTGCCCGTAACTACAATTGAACGCTCAGCGTCAAAGTCCAGTAATAGCTCGTATAGAAGTCCATCCTGTATAACAAATGAGTGATTAAGTTTAAGACCTGATTGTTCTCCACTTGGAATTTCAAGAGGATATGTAACTCCATCAACAACAACGTTACTTCCTGTCCCAATTATTAATCTAATCTGAGTATAACGCCCTGCATCAAGCGGGTGATCACCCAGAACAACACTTGCACCGTTTCTTAGTAAAAGCAGATCATAAGTGGCTGTAGTATTGTTTATTACAATCCAGCCGTCGTTTGAACCAGCATCTGCTTTATGAACTTCAACTCTGGTAACAACTATATTTACCTCGTCATAACCTGCGGGTGCATCAACCATTGTTATTTTTACTTGTCCCTGCCCGGTTTCAGGCGAAGTTGAATCAGAACAGCTAAAAACGAATAGGGCTGCTGTAAAAAAACTTAAAACAACCGCTAAATGAATTATTTTCTCTTTTATACTTCTCATTGTCAAATACTCCTCTTTTAATTAATCAAATCATTAAATGTGTTCATCGCTCTTACATTTGCGCTTTTTCTCGTGAACTCTACATAGATCATGCTTTATTAAACTCACATCAAGCTACAAGAAGACTGCAGACAAAGCTATAAGGCAAAGGGATGAAAAAGGGACTAAGCCTATTGGTTTAGAATAACTTGTTTTCGCAGAGAGTAAAGCATTCCTTGTTAGTTTTAAAATAAAGAGGGTGTCCGTAGACACCCTTTAATCAGATTAAGGTCAAATTACTTGGTTCGTTTGAACTCAATTCTTCTATTCATTCTTCTGTTTTCTTCGGTATCGTTTGAAACCCTCGGGCTTTCTTCACCATAACCAACAGCTGTTATTCTATCAGCAGGAATTCCTTTACTAACAAGCCATGCTTTAACAGAATTCGCCCTTCTCTCAGATAGTTTCTGGTTGTTTGCATTGCTGCCAACATTATCCGTATGACCACTTATTTCAACAAGAATATCACTGTGTACCTGTAGTGACTTAAGTGCAGTCATCAGAACCTTTTCTGATTCAGGAGTAACATCAGACTTATTAGTTGCGAAAGTAATACCCTCAAGAACGATAGGAACATTCATCTGTATTACATCATCTTTAGGATCAAGAGGATCGGTTCCGCGCTTAACTTCAACACCATCACCAATTGTTCCGCCATCTGTATCAAGTTTTAGTGGATCTGTTTTGTAAGTCATTACTTCTTTATCATCATTTAAACCATCGACATCTGTATCAAGCAGCAGAGGATCGGTTTTGTATTTCAGTACTTCATCACCATCTGACAAGCTATCACCATCTGTATCGAGTTTCAAAGGATCAGTTTTGTATTTCAATACTTCGTCACCATCATTTAAGCCGTCTTTATCAGAATCAGCTACTAATGGATCAGTTTTGTGAGTAGTAACTTCTTCTCCATCTTTTAATCCATCTCCATCAGTATCAGCTTTATTGGGATCGGTTTTGTACTTCAATACTTCCTCACCGTCTTTTAGACCATCACCATCTGTATCTGCATTCAACGGGTTGGTAAGATATGTATTGACTTCCTCGCCATCCTTTAAGCCGTCTGCATCGGTATCCGGATTTTCCGGATCTGTACCGAATTTCTCTTCATCACATTTTCCAAGTACGTCCATATCTTTGTCAGATTCACAGTTTTCATTTACGAAGGTCAAACCAAGTGATACATTATAATATGCATCCCCGGCATCCGCTTCGGCGCTTTTATATGCATCAAGATCATAAGAGGTAGTAATAGCTCCGCCAAGTGAAAAATCAAGCACAACGACATCTGAAAGTGCAATTTCAGTACCTATGCCGGCTGGAAAATATGCAACCCAGCTATTCTTAATGGTTGATGTATTTTCTGGAACATCAAGGGGGGTGGTTTTAACGTTAAAGTTCATACCACCGCCGCCAATGTATACATAAGGATTCCATCCCTTTAATTCAAATGGAGATACCTGGAATCTTATACTTAATGGGATTATTGTAGATTCATATTCGCCGAAGTTAACATCGGGATCATCAAAATATGCTTTGCCTGCATAACTTCCATAACCTGCGTTTAGTGACAACTCTAATGCATCTGTTAATTCAAAAGCAAAGAAACCTTCACCAAGCCAGGAAATTTTGAACCAATCGAATGAAGTATTGTTATCTCCGCTGAATCCAAAATTTGCGAACTCATTTTCCGGAAACAGTATACCTCCCCGAAAACCGAACTTGGTTCCCCAATCATTAAATTGTGCATAGTTCGGCTGGCTCATTGCAACCAAACCAAGTAATACGATCGAGTAAATTAGTTTTTTCATTTTTTCCCTCTTTTTTTAGTTAATGAATATTCATACAAGATATTCCCTTTATTATTAAACGAGCTTGTGTCAGGGATTTCTATTAAATCAAACTTTATTAAACACACAACAAGCTATTCGAATGTGTGTGGCAAAACAATCGGACAAAGGAATGAATTAAGAGTTAATCCTATTGAGTGAGTATTGTTTTTCAATTAAATAATATCCTTACACCTTTGACTGTAGTTCTATCATAAAATAATTGTTCCTCATCATAAGATGAGGAACATTAAAAAAATTATTATTAGCTACTGTTCTAAAGATTTAATAATTAAAACCGCTTATCCAGGATGATATTATTATAATACCATTGAATATCAACCCACGAAGGATCTCCCGGACCGCTGCCACCGCCTCTTAGGACTATTTTCATTTTTGAGTAATGACCGTCATGATCATAGAGAAATACGTAATGATTTTCTGTGTCGTTAATCTTATTTGTCCAGGTGCCCGTAATTCTTGCAGGTGAATCCACTTCGTCAAAAAGATTAGTATTGGGACTAACAAAGAAGTCTGTTCTCCTTATAAGTCCTGTATAAAGATCAGCGCTCTGAATTAAATATGAAAAGCCTGCAGCATCACTATAAAAATAAATATCTACAAGAGTCGCTTCGGGAGAAGAAACCGCATAAGCCATTCCGCTTGAAAGATCCAGACCGCTTGGATCTGATGCCGATGTTCCATATGTCTCATAAATTCTTACAGGACCGTACAACGAGGTGCTGATTTCTGAAACAAGTACAATATTTGTAACTACACTTGTCTGCCCACCGGTTACACTTATCGTGAAGGTTGTATCTCTAAAATCTTCCAGCTTTAGGGTTACACTTCGCACACCCTGATCAACATTGTTAGCAGTATCAGGTGTTGTGTTAAAAGTGTTCAAACCATCTATCCATATCGCGGCACCAGCCGGGATAGTCGTTAGATAAATACCGCCGGTCGGAGTTGGAGTAAACGGGTCATCGCTGCAGGATGTTATCAACATCAATGAGGAAATGATAAGTAATAAAATTAATTTTTTCATTGTTAGCTTCCTTTATTTTTGTTTAGGTTAAATGAATATTTTGAACCGTCATTGTTTAAAGCAAAAGTGCCTGAAAAGTTTTCAGAATCTTTAGTTAAACTTCCGCTGTACACACCCTGAAAGCGGCTATGCAATTGATCAGTCATTGACATTTTAAGAGTTGTGGGGCTGAATGTTCCTTTTACTTCCTGGTTAATTGCCTGCCTGTAACTGATGTTTATTTTTCCGGAGAAGCTGCTGTCAGTCTGTTCGGTTATATCCAGAACGGCATTCTTTCCATCAAATACTCCAGACCACTTACCGGTTAAATCAGGTTTTTTTATTTCTGTTTTTGTTTTATCCTTATCGCCATTTTCATCAGTCTTCTTTTCACAGCCGAAATAAGCCGCTACTGTAAGAATCAGCAATACGGTAAAAACCCAATTAGATAAAATGTTTTTTTTCATGTGTTTTTCCTTTGTGTTGATTATAAAATTGTAATTTCACAATAAATTATTAATTGAATTGTTCCTTTTTATTTACATGATAGATTACGATGATTAGGGTAATAGTAGCAATCGGACAAAGGGATGAATAAAGGCTTAAGCCTATTGGCTGGAAATAACTTGCATTTGCGATTAAAGTACTCGGCGCCTGCTAATAACTCTTAACAAAATTTTTTCTATTGTGATAACAAGCAGAAAGTTGAACAAGAATATAATTGTCTTTACAACTTCTGCCATAACCCTGAATCTGATATCAGATCCTGCACACCAATAATTACAAATTGAATTCCTATGCAGATCAGGAGAAAGCCCATTATCCTTGAAAGACTATCAACCCCGTTTACACCAAGTATACGGCTTACAAAACCAGCACTGCGAAGAACTAACCAGGAGATAATTGCGGTAACAACAATTGCAAGTATTACACCTGCAAAAGCAAAAACCTTATCATAGCCGTGTCGCCCATCAATCGATGATGAAATTGTAATAACAGTTGCGATAGCTCCCGGTCCGGCTAAGCTTGGCATTGCAAGCGGACTAAATGAAATATTATTTTTTTTAATCGCTTCTCGCTTTTCAGCTTGAGTAATCTGTGTCCCAGCCGGAAATAGCATTTTAAATCCAAGAAACCCTATTACCATGCCTCCTGCTATTCGAATTCCGGGAATAGATATCCCAAAGAAAATCATTATAAAATGCCCGGCCAAAAGAAAAACGACTAAGATACCAGTCATATAAATGCAGGCCATTATAATCTGGCGATTTAGATCCTTTTTGGTTAGATGTTCGCTTATACCAAGTAAAAGTATTGCAGTACTAACCGGGTTGATAATTGGAAGTAGTGTTATAAGTGTTACTAATACTGATGAGAAAAAACCGGTTACATCATTCATAAAATATTATTTGATTGTTGAGTGATATAAAATATTCATAACAAACTCCCGATGATAATAAAACCGGAAATGATGATTAAAATACCGGCAATTTTGTTTACCCACTTCAAGCCGACTAAATCCAGTTTCTTTTTGAAAAGTATTGAACATGAAGTAAGTAAGAAAAACCATAAACATGAACCGATAAAAACTCCGGCAACCAGAACTACTGCAGAAAAAAGACTGAGCCCGTCTCCCAAACCGAACGCAGCAAAAACAGCAATAAAAGCAAAAATGGTTAAGGGATTGGTAAGTGTCAGAACTACGACAGTAAAATATGATCTTAACCTTCCGCTGCCGCTTATCTTAAGCTTCGGATCTTTTGGCTGGGCCCGAAAAGTTTTTATACCCAGGAAAAAAAGAAGCGCTCCTCCAACTATTCGTATCCAAAATCGTTGGTCCGACAGTGTATCTGAGATGACCGTAAGTCCAAATACTGCTACACAACCGTAAAACAAATCTGCAGTTGCAGCTCCAAGACCTATTACTAGTCCGCTTAATCTTCCTTCAGTAAGCGTCTTGCGTATACACATTATTCCAATGGGTCCGATTGGAATTGCCATTATAAAACCAATAGCTATTCCCTTAAGGAAAAAAGTTAATTCCATATTATAATCTGGTATTGCTGTTAATAGTTATATGATAAATGAAAAAAACACTGTTTACGTTACATTCTGCTGAATCACATAACTTAATAATCAGCATCAAGATTGAGTGAAATGGTAGAAAAATATCTTCTTCTTTCCTTTTGAGTCAACCCATTTTCAGGATGATCCCCGGTGAATTTATTATCTGGATAAGAGTTCATACTTGAAGGATAGACTATCTGAACATAGGGATAGCTTCTATCAAATTCATTTTCGCTTATAGTATCCACAACATCCAGCATTATAAAATGCTCGGCTTCTTTCACTGATTCTGCATTTAACATATCTTTACCCATTGAAAAATCGCTCACCAGCTATTCTTTGTTTTTAAAAATCTCGTTAAGTGCATCCACTACAGTATTAACTTCACGATTAAAATCTCTTTTGAATTCTTCCCAATTATCTTTTCCCGCATACTTATAATCGTTCAATTTTTTCTTCAATTCAATATTATTTTGTTCTAACGTTAGCACTTGATTTTCATATTTAGCTTTGAACTTTGCACTGGTCGTTTTCATTGCCGCCTTGAAATCGTCAATTTGCTTTTGGTTAGCATCAATTATCAATTCAGTATCACTCTTGAACTGCTGCCATTCCTTTTCAAATTGAGTCTGGGCATCTATCATATCTTGATTCGCTTTTTTAACCTCTTCTTTGGCAGTATCCTGATTGTCCTCACAACCTGTAAATACTGACCCTGCAATTAGCAGGACAACTGCTAAGATGAAATATCTGCTTTTCATAATACCTCTTTTCATATTTATAAATTTTACGAGTTTTAGTTGATTGATTACTATTATATAATAGGAAGAAATTCCGGCTTCTTCAATCGGTCAAGAGGATGAAAAAGGAATTAGTTTTTTTTAACCTAAAGGATGTAGACCATTTTTCATCCTTTTGCCCGACTGCGGCTCTCTAAACAAATTCATATATTTCAACAGATTTTTAATACATCAAAAAACAAGAGGTTTAATATGAAATTCTTAAAGATATTTATTCCGATCATTCTGTTAGCAATAACATTTTATTATTGCAGCACAGTTCCTATCACAGGAAGATCTCAACTTAGTCTGATTTCCACTGCGGATCTAAATGCATTGAGTTTCCAGGAGTACAGTGAATTCCTGAAGCAGAATAAACTGAGCACAGATGCTCAAAGCACAAATATGGTGAAGAGTGTTGGATTTAACATCCAAAAAGCTGTTGAAAAATATTTTGCACAACATAATCTCTCTAATGAACTGAATGGATATGCCTGGGAATTCAATCTGATTGAAAGTCCCGAAGCAAATGCCTGGTGTATGCCTGGCGGTAAAGTTGTTGTTTATTCAGGAATACTCCCAATAACACAAAATGAAACCGGATTAGCAGTTGTGATGGGTCACGAAATTGCACATGCAATTGCACAACACGGTGCTGAAAGAATGAGCCAGGGATTAATGCAGCAATTAGGCGGTGTTGCGCTATCTGTTGCAGTACAAAACGAACCTCAAACAACACAGAATATTTTTATGACAGCTTATGGTTTAGGATCTACTGTCGGTGTGATTCTTCCATTCAGCAGAACACAGGAAAGCGAAGCGGACAGAATTGGCTTAATAGCTATGGCAATGGCTGGTTACAATCCGAATGCAGCTCTGGATTTCTGGACAAGAATGGCACAAAGCAAAAGCGGCGGTGCACCACCGGAATTTTTAAGTACGCATCCTTCAGATCAAACAAGGATTGCTAATCTTAAAGAGTATCTGCCGGAAGCAATGGAGTATTATAAGAAGTGATGTTATCAGCAGGGATAAGTTTTACTTATCCCTACAATAATTAATATTTGAATATCACAGATATTTGATCTTTACTGGGATTGCTCCAATGAAGAATACGAATATCTTTTCTATCCGATTCGGACAGTGTTAAGACTTCCTATGACTCCGAATGCACTTAATAACCAGAGAACTACAACAATTACTACTACCGCATTCAGAATTTTCTTTATGGTAGACTGCATCGGGATATAGCTGTTTATCAGCCAGAGAACAACTCCGACAACTACCAAAACGATAACTAATGTAATCAGTGACATAACATTTTTCCTTTCACAATATGTTTGTTGACCGAATCTCCTTCAATGGAGATTATTATTTTTTTCATTCTTTGCATTATCTGATTTAACCACTTACAAAGGATGTTTCATCAAATGGTTTGATGATTACAGTAATATGATATGAACTAATTTGTGATCGTTCAATGGGGCAAAGGGATGAAAATGGAGCTACATCATTTGGACGAGAAACTGCACTGCAGTAGTCAAACTTGCACATAGAACTCTAATAGGCTCTTAGTTAGGAGGTCAATAATCTCTCAGTTTTTTCTCTTAAGGAACATTCTATATAACAATAAAATAATCACAGCTCCAATGACTGCACCAATAAAACCTGCTGTATCACCGGGTTCATAAATTCCCAAAAATTTTCCTAAATAAGTTGCGACAAATGCACCGGCAATTCCAAGTAGAATTGTAATTATGCAGCCGCCCGGATCTTTACCAGGCAATAATAATTTTGCAATAACTCCTGCAATTAAACCAACGATGATAGTTCCTAAAATTTCCATAAGTGCCTTATAATATTTTTATTGAATTTTAATTGATTACCTGCTATACGCTTTGGGATTCATCTTTTGTTGTGCGTATTAGGCCAAGACCGGCAAAGAAAAATATCAAGCCAACGATGCCGAAAATGATAAGTGCTTTTGTATCAGTTGAACCGCCTCCACTGTATACAAATAATACTGCGGCATAAATGAGCCCGGCAACTCCGAGTAGTGTTAGCACACCTCCAAATATTCTTTTCATATTCATAATATTCTCTTTTCTTTTATTGATTAATCTGTTAACTGGTTTTCATTCAAAGAAACACCTTGGAATCAATCTTTTATTAATTAATTCAAAGCTCAATACTGACAGATGACTGTTATTCCTTCTCTGAGAAAAAATCCTTGATTCCATTAGCAATAACATCCATATTATTATTAAAATCTCGTTTGTATTCTTCCCATTTATCTTTTCCTTCATACTTATATTCATTAATTGATTTTCTTAGTTCGGCATTTTTCTGTTCTAAGACCATCACTTCTTTTTCATATTTAGCTTTGAATTTGCTGCTCGCAGTTTTAATTTCTGTCTTTAGTTCATCAATACTTTTTTGGTTAGCATCAATTTTCAATTCGGCTTCGCTCTTGAATTGCTGCCATTCTTTCTCATATAGAGCCTGGGCTTCTTTCAAATCCTGATTCGCTTCTATAACATTTTCTTTAGCATCTTTCACTTTCCCTTCCCTATCTACGTTGCAAGAAATCAATGCAATTACCGCAATTGATAGTAGAACTATTAATATGAAATTTTTGTTTTTCATGATTCTCCTTTTTGGTTTTATTAGAAATATTTACTTGCGTTATTCTTTTATAAATTAAACTTACCTTCCGTAGATCATTGTACTTCACGGAAAATTACTATTTATATGATATGAAAGATTCAGGAATAGCTCAATCGGACAAAAGGATGAAAAATGGACTAGATCTTTTACCCGTATCTGAAATGTTTCCTCACAACTTTTGTTACTTCTAGTGCTAATAGGGGAATTGTTCCTAGTGCTATAAGTACAACACAATCACTAAAAGGCATATATGTTGTTTTAAGAAAAACACCTAGCACCTTATTATGTTGACTTAAAATCTGGAGTCCAAAAGAAATGGCCACGACAATAACTAAATTAATGTTTGTGAGAAGAGAGATTTGCCAAACAAATTTGGTTTCACTTCTTGCCCCAAACGACCGCAAAAGTTCTGCAAAAACTAAAACAGCAAAAGCATATGTTCGAGCAGTTTGCGTTGATTGATTTTGTAAAACATAAAAATAAACAGCAAACGTAACTCCCGCGGTAAGAAACCCAGTAAAGAACATTGTTCGGAAAAAGCCCGCATCAGTTATTTCTTCTGAGCGTTTTCTTGGTTTTCGTTTCATTACATCAGAATCAATTTTATCTGTAGCCAGGCACAAAGCAGGTAAACCATCTGTAACTAAGTTAATCCAGAGTAAATGAATTGGGAGCAATGGCGCAGGAAGTCCAATGATAACGCAAAAAGTCATTAGCAGCAATTCACCCATATTACCTGCCAGCAGATATTGCAGTGTCTTTCGGATGTTATAATAGATTCCTCGTCCTTCTTCTACAGCTGCAACAATCGTTGCAAAGTTATCATCAGTTATAATCATATCCGATGCTTGTTTGGTAACTTCTGTACCTGTTTTTCCCATTGCGATTCCAATGTCAGCACCTTTGATAGCAGGTGCATCATTTACTCCGTCACCGGTCATTGCAACTACTGCATCATTCTTTTTCCATGCTCGAATGATTCGAAGTTTATGTTCTGCAGTAACACGCGCATAAACAGAAATATTGGAAACGTTTTTACTTAGCTCTTCATCAGACATTTTTTCCAATTCAACACCAGAAACCGCTTTATCAACTTTAGAAGTAATACCGATTTCCAATGCTATTGCTGCGGCTGTATCCGGATGATCTCCGGTAATCATAACAACGCGAATGCCGGCATCACTACATTTTTTAATGGCCTCTTTTGCTTCACTGCGCGGTGGATCATACATTCCCGAAAGACCAATAAATACAAGATCTCTTTCAACTTCATCAACTGCCAGATCTTTTACAGAAGAATTTTCTAAATCACGATAAGCTGAACCAAGTACGCGTAGTGCTTGCTTTGCCATCGTTGTTGTCTCTGCGAAAATGTTAACTCTATCTTTATCAGTTAATTCGCGAATTCCTTCAATGGTATAAAGACGTGTACAACGTTGAAGTAGTATGCCGGGCGCTCCATTAGTAAAGACACGAAAATTTCCATTGTTCATTTTACGTATTACAGTACTTCGTTTGCGATCTGAATCAAATGGAAATTCAAATTGTTTCGGCATTTCTTTGTTGATATGTTCTTGATTACCACCTGCTTTGATACCCGCACTAAGCATTGCGCCCTCTGTCGGATCACCAATTACTTTCCAAATTCCATCTTCATTTTTTAGACTTGCATTGTTACATCCAATAAGATTTGTCGCAAGTTCTAATAAAGGTTTAGCATGAATTGATTCTGTTTTACTACCATTAAAAAGTGTTTTACCCTCTGGTCCATATCCTTCGCCAGTTACTGAAAATATTTTTCCAGAAACATAAAGTGCTCTTACTGTCATTTCACCAACAGTTAAAGTCCCGGTTTTATCTGTGCAGATTACTGTTGTTGAGCCGAGTGTTTCGACAGCAGGGAGCTTTCTCACAAGAGCATTGCGACGAGACATTCGTAAAACTCCAAGAGCGAGCGAAACAGTGACAACTGCCGGAAGTCCTTCTGGTACGGCTGCAACAGCAAGACTTACAGATGTCATAAACAGTTCTAACATATCTTTTCCTCGAAGCAATCCCAATCCAAACAAGACAATAACAATACCCAGTGTTGCCCAAATAAGAACATGTCCAAAAGATTCAAGTTTTTTCTCTAATGGAGTTCGTTCTTCAGTGCCGGCTTCTTCTATTAGGCCTGCGATGCGTCCAAGTTCTGTATTCATTGCAGTTGCAAAAACAACTGCTTGTGCATTACCTGTTGCAACACTTGTTCCCATAAAAATAATATTCTCTCTGTCTGCAAGAGGAATATTGTTCTGATCTAAAGTTGCCGGTTGCTTTATCACTGATTCTGATTCACCTGTCAACGCTGACTCAACACACTTAAATGATGATGCACTTATCAAACGTGCATCTGCTGCTACAAGATCGCCAGCTTCCAAAAAAAGTATATCACCCACAACAATATCGGTTGCAGCAATTGAAATAACCTGTCCATCTCGCTTAACTTTTGCTTGAGGTGCAGTCATTTTCTTTAGTGCTTCAATAGATTTTTCGGCAGAGTATTCTTGATAGAATCCTATAACTGCGTTAAGAATGACTATTGTAAGAATTGCAATTGCATCTATAGTTTCACCAAGAGCAGCTGAAATTATTCCTGCAACTATTAGAATCCAGATTATTAGACTTTTAAACTGATCAATAAAAATATGCAACGCATTATTCTTTTTAACATCTTTCAATTCATTTAAGCCATCAGAAGCAAGACGTTTAGCAGAATCTTGTATTGATAATCCATCCGCTGAAGAACCAAGTTGTTTTAATGTTTCTTCAGCAGATAAGTTATACCAGGGTTTGATTTTATTATGTTGCAATTTCTTACAGTTTATGATAAATGAGCTCTAAGCATCCATTACATTTTTTTATGTTGCTGCATCATCCATGCATAAAATCATTAATACCATTATCTTAATATGAAAATAGTTTAATAATTATATCCAAGCTTGAGGGTTGAAGAATGTTTTTATCTTTTCTTAAAATTATAAATCCAATGGCTTTTTAGTCATCAATCCTAATTTGTAAGAAAAACTTTTAATGCTTTTAATTTTGCTGCATTTCCAAATGTATTATATGCTTTCATCATATCATTAAATGTAAAGTGATGCCTAATAAAAAGTGGGTATATAAGCTTATAGCTTCTATTTTATATACTCATTATTTACAGGTATAACCGCCATCAATAACTAATTCACTTCCAGTAACAAATTTTGATTCGTCAGATACAAGGTAAAGTATACCATAAGCAATATCCATTGATTCGCCAACATGTCCAATCGGATGCAGGCTATCAAGATGTTTTCTGAATCCAGGATTTTTTTTACCTAATTCTTCAACTAAGGGTGTCCAGATAAAACCCGGATGTACAGAGTTCACTCTTATATTATCCTTTGCATAAATTAACGCATCATTTTTAGACATTAATCGAACAGCACCTTTTGAAGCATGATAAGGAGGTATATCACCAGCTCCAACTAACCCATAAATTGAAGAAAGGTTTACAATACTTCCGTTGCCTGATTTTTGCATGTATGGAATTGCGTGTTTAGTGCAGAAGAAAACTCCTTTTACATTCACATTCATAACTGTATCCCATTCTTTTTCAGTTATTTCGTGAGTTGGCTTGTCAACGCCTGCAATTCCTGCATTATTTACCATCGCGTTAAGTTTTCCAAATTCTTTGACTACTTCGGCATAAACTTTTTCAACCTCTTTTTCATCTGTTACATCAAGATGCCAGAATTTTGCTACTCCACCTGACAGATTAATTTCTTTAATTAATTCTTGACCTTCTTTGACAAGAACATCAGTTACGGCAACTTTCGCACCTTCTTTTGCTAATAAAAGACATGTTTCGCGTCCGATTCCTAATGCCCCACCTGTTACGATGACAACTTTATTTTCTGCTCTTTTCATGATTTTTCCATTTTTCTAATTTAAAATGCACAGAGTTCATTTATTTAACTTTAAAATGCTTTTATGTTTACAGCTTTATAAATTATGCAAGCGATGATACGTAATCAGCGCCCTATTATTCACAGCTAATACTGAAATGCACGATTCCTCTTCTACAAATTCTAACAATCCTTTCTTGTCGAGTATTAATTGCTCCATTACTTCAGGTAATTCACCTTTAGTAATATGAACATCAATTTCACAAATAGTAGTTTTCGTTATCCTGATTGTTACATCATTTGGATTTTTAAATAGTGGAATTAAACTTTCGACAATTCCACTACTACTTATGTTTTTGAATACCAATTCTTTCATTTTTAACTTTCGTATTAAGAACTGTTTATATCAACTTGTTTATTGGTTGATTACTTTAATATTACTTCCATTGATAAATGTTTTTGTTCAGTTAAGCGGAATTCGATTCTAATTAAACTTAGTTAAGAGCTTTGTGATGTTAGATTACACACTTGCCCTTTGGAATCCATTCGGACAAAGGAATGAAAAAGGGACAACATCTGCAAATAAGATCATCACATCAGATTACATTTAGTCTGAACTATTTTTTTCTACCGGCTAAAAAAACAACTCCGCCGATTACAATTACTCCTATACCAAGAAACGGACCCCAGCTAACCGTGTTATCTTTATCCGCCGTGATTTCAATATTCCCAATGTCTACTACTTTTTCTCTTGTTACATAATTAAATCCGGTATACAGAGTCATTACCAGGCCTATTACCATTATGACGATACCTATTGTCTTTGCATTCATGGTTTTAATCCTCTCCTAGTTTTTAAAAAAATATTTCATTTGAATCTTTCGTTTTCCCTATTCACTATTTATCCGATTATATAAATCGCAATTAGTCTTTATCCTTGCTTTTTTTCTGATTATCCTGCTGAACTTTCTTACTTTCATTTTCTTTATACCATCCTTTATGCTTACCGTTATCATGGTTTTGCTGCTTTAACCAGTTCTGATGCTGCGGATGATTTTTAATTACAAAATATTTTTCATCACTGCTGGCATATATCATCTGTTGATTGTAATAACCTTTATATGAGTGGTATTTGTCTTTATAGTTTTTATGATTACGCCATGGTTCTTTCTCATTCACTACTACTTTATAAGAATTATAGTAGTCATGACTAATTAAACTAAATGGCAAATATGAGCTGTTCCGCCAGCCCCCATTATTATAATAGTAGTATCGATGTTGAGGCACATTGTAATAAGCATCTATGTCAGGCAGGTAATAATTTTCAACATAGTCATAACCTGTAGGTCCCCATATTGGCTGGCTCTCCAGGTTGATTACATTTGCCTGTGCATTTAAAGTATTTGAAATGCTTAACAAGCATAATGTTATAATTAATACAAAATAGTAACGCATAGTGTAACTCCATTTCTTATTTAGATCAGGATTACTCGCTTTCTAAAGCAACCTCATCTTAATCTTTCTTTATATTCAACTAAATTATTTCGTCTCTTAGGTTTCTGTTTCAACATATGATCCCGTTTACTAATCTTCGCTTTAATTTCGTAACGAACCTTCAAAAAAAGTTTACTTATTTCTGAATTTTCTCCAAAAGGCGCCGACTCCTATGCTGACAGCGCTTATATTTTTTACTATAGGCATTACAGTATCTTCTACCCGGTTACGAATTTCAGATTCTATATTCAGAATTTTATCAGCGCGATCTCTGACATCACTAACTATTGATTTTGATATTTGAAGCTGAGATTCAGCTTCATTAGTGATGCGAGTTAGTTTCCCTGAAAGCACAAAAGTTGATTCTATAAGCGGGTTAAGTTTGTACGATAAGCCCTGAATGTCCGCACTAATAGAATGCACTGATTTAACAATCTGTTGAACGTAATAAATCAGTGCAACACAAAGAGCTGATGCTGATATTAGTAAAATAACGGTTAAAATTTCTATTGTATTCATTTTGATTAATTATGTATTCTTAGCTTCTTTTTTATAAGTCTCTACTCCGGCTTCAACTGCAGATTTCAATCTCTCAGTTTCTGATTCAAATTTTTCCTTTCCAGAATTTAAAACCTCTTTTGTTTTTACTTTTGCATCATTATACACCTGTTCAGCATCTCTGAGAATCTCTTGAGGTTTTGATCTTACATCATTCATTATCATGGTGTATTTTCTTTTACCCTCATTAAACATTTTACCAGCCTGGTTCTTTTTATCTATAAAATATTTATCAGCTTCATCTAAGTATTCACCTGACTTTTGTTTTATATCTCCGCGGAGTTCCTTACCGCTTTTGGGAGCAGTTAATAATGCAACTATTGCCCCAATAGTTCCACCTGCTAAAAACCCAATAATAAATCCTTTAACGCTATTATTTTGTGACATTGTCTATTCCTTTTATTTAATTTTCTAACTAAATCAGTTATCCTGATAAAATTAACCGATTCGACCATTGAAATAATGAATAGTGCTTTTTACAATTTTTTTTCTAATTAGCTCAAAGCACTATCCAAATAAATTACGATTTGCTTAATCCTTTTTCGTGAAAATATCGTTCAGAGTATTTCCGATATAATCCAAACCGTCATTGAAATCTTTTTTGAATGTTTCCCAACTATCCTTTCCTTCATACTTATATTCACTTAGCCTTTTCCTTAGCTCAGCATTTTTTTGTTCCAATTCTATAATTTCCTTTTCATATTTAGCTTTGGATTTTCCGCTGGCTGTTTTAATCATTGCTTTGAAATCACTAATTTTCTTTTCGTTAGCACTAATTTTTAATTCGGCATCGGTCTTGAATTGATTCCACTCCTTCTCATATTGAGCCTTAGCATCTATCAATTCCTGATTTGCTTTTTTTACATTTTCTTCAGCATTTTCAACTTTTTCCCGATTGTTGTTACAACCTGTGAATACTGATCCTGCAATAAACAGGATCACCGCTGCAATGAAATATTTGTTTTTCATAATTCTCCTTTTGAATTGTTTATAAACATTTATATGATTTTATTTATTAGCTCAGGACACTCAAATATTTAGAGCACAATAATTTTCCGGCTAATTACTCTCTAATATTTAGAAATTATTTTTTGAATTTCTTCTTTAGTTTTTCCAAGCTTTTTTTGTAGCCTGCCCAATAGTTCTTCTTCTTTACCTTTTACTAATAGCAAATCATCATCAGTAAGGTTTGCATACTTTTGTTTTAGCTTACCGGATGCTTCATTCCAGTTTCCTTTAATTTCTAATTTATTCATTTGTTAATCCTTTGTAATTGATAAATAATTTTTATTATAGTTTCTTTTACTTACAACCTATGATATTAAGTAATTCTTAATTGTCCAATCGAGCAAAGGGATGAAAAAGGGATTAAACCTTATAGGTGATTTTATCTTGTATTATTTAGGATAGGGGAAAGCAGCATTCTGGAATTCTATCTATTGATAGAATAAGAAAACAGATTTTGAACTATTTCATTTTTTACTAAGCTAAAACTCATTTAGTTATTTGCTATTAATTATAAAATAATTCCCAGCTGTAAATTAATGAAAATGAAGTTTACAGCTGGGAGGGAGAGAGATATGATGCACTGTAATAATATAGAGAAATGTATGGCGAATCAATCGCCCAAAGGGATGAAAAAAGAATACATCTCTTGGGTGAATAATTTTTCAATCAGTGTTTTTATCATTTAACTTTTTTCTTCCAACGTATTGGAGTAGAAACTTCATCCATCTTTTCTGAACCAAGCAGCACAGCAATCCATCTTGTGCTTTCACTATTTTCGAAAGCAAACTTCATTGTCATCGTGAGCGGTATAGCTAGAATTGCACCTACGAATCCAAACAAGCCTCCCCAAAAAATTAACGAAAGAAAGACGACCAGCGTTGATAATCCAAGTTTTCTTCCCATCAGTCTTGGTTCTATAACATTCCCTTCTACAAAGTTAACCACTAAATATCCTGCTGCTACCAGCACTCCAGTTCCAAATCCCATCTGAACAATTGCTAAAATCACTGCCGGAATAGCGGCAACAATTGATCCTATGTTGGGAATGTAGTTAAGCAGAAAAGCAAGGAAACCCCATAGTATTGCGTAATCCACCCCGAGAATGTACAACCAAACTGATATTAAAATGCCTGAAGCTAAACTCATGAAAGTTTTTATGACCATGTAGCGCTTCATATCATTAGAGAACTTTGTGAACTGAGGAAATTTCTGTTTTGGATCCCCAATTACGGCACGAAGTTTTAATGGAAAGCTTGAGACTTCAAGCAGAATAAAAGTTACAGTCAGCAGGATTAAAACAAGGTCGGAGAGGACAGAACTCAACCCGGTGAGCAAATCTGCAGTAAGCTTCATTATTGCTTCGGGGTTAACATATTCGAGGAAAAAATCTTCCTGGACTACAATGCCCTTCGCTTTTAAAAGTACAATAAGCCCCAGTACCTGTTCTCGTATTCTTGATTGTAATAAGGGCAGATCGTCTGAAAAGCTGGTAAAGGATGTGCCGATTTGCACTCCAATAAGAATAAGAATAATTACCATCACTGCCATAACAATCAAAACTGCAAATCCAGTTGGCATATGTTTTTCTTTTAACCAGAGTACTGGCGGGGTTCCTAGCAGTGCAAGGAAAAAAGAAAGTAGAACTAGAACTACAACAGACTGTGCAAGGCTAGCTCCTGCAATAATTATAACAAGTGCTGCAGCACCTATTAGAATACGCATTCCGCGAGAAGAATCAATTTGCTCGGTCATAGTTTTATGTGACTATTCCTTTAGCTTTAAATGAAAAAGCATTAGAAAAATTTAGAGTTTATACGCTATTATGATTGCAGCGTGCTAAAATATTTCTACGTTTAGCAAATACTTAGATTGCCCGACGTCCTTTAACGAGGTTGACTACAATTAAGATAAGTGCTATTACGAGCAGAACGTGAACAACCCCACCCATTGTGTATGATGTGAGTAATCCAAGTAACCAGAGAACTATTAGAACGACTGCGATTGTGTATAACATAGCATGTTTCCTTTCAAGTTAAATTATAATATTTCAATCCTGTATGAATGTATGAATAGTTGAGAAGCAGTGCAATCGGGCGAAAGGATGAAAAAGGGACTAGTCCTTATGTCTTGCTAATATTTACTTATTCAAGCTGATGAATATTGGAATTAAAAATTTATGTGAATGCGAGAAGCTATATTTAGAAGCAAGAAGGTTTTGTTATTTTTTTTATGGAAAGATTGAGGAAAAAGCCTAAAAGGAAAATGTAGTAGGGAAGAAATAAAAAGACCCGAATAAATTCCGGGTCTAGTTTAACCAATAATTGTTAATGATTCTTCACAATTGGGCTGATGTTCGTTCCACTACGATCTCTACCCGACGATTGTTTGCTCTGCCTTCGGCGCTGTTATTGTCCGCAACAGGTCTCTCTTCACCGATTCCCTGAGTATGAATAAGATCACCCGGGTAACCACGGGAGATTAGATATGACCGCACTGCATCCGCACGCCTTTGAGACAACGAAATGTTATACTCGGCCGATCCCTGTGAGTCAGTGAAACCTTCAATAATGAGGTGTTTTTCTTTGGTGACCAGAAGCGCGTCAGCTACCTTGTTTAAGCGATCCTGTGCTGCAGGTAAAAGTGTCGATTGGTCCGAAGCGAACAGAACACTGCCTGAAAGCGTAATTACAAGACCACGTTCTTCTTCCTTAACTGCTGCAAGCTCTGCCAGTGCATTGGCCGCAATCAACTCGGCATCAATCCGTGCTTGCTGCTCAATGGAAAGCTGCTCTGTTGTATTCTTTACAATTTCTGCCTGGGTTACTTCATAATCTTTTGTAGCCTTTTCTTTGGCTACATTTTCAGCAAATGTAATAGCAAGTGCTTCGGCTAATTTTGATTTGCGATCTGCTACATATGCAAGATCACTCGTCTTGTAAGAATCAGGATCTTCAAGAAAAGATTTCTCAGCAAGGTCGAGTGCTACCTGTGCTTTGTGCACTTCTGCAGGTACTAATTCTGCCGCCTGCCCGGTACTTACGTTCTGGAAAGACAGACGTGCGTTAACTAGTTCCTGCGGGGGCATGGTTGCACTGCAGCTAATCAGCAGTCCGGCAAACGCTAGTGTAATAAAATATATAATGAGTTTCATTGGTTAATTCCTTTCTTTAGGTAAGTTGTTTTCTTGTCTAAGCTGATTTACACGCTCTATTGCATCTGCAGCTTCCTTCTTGTCGGTTTCACTCCTGGAGAGAGCCACTGCCAGTTCACCGTCTGCGCTTGCACGCAAAAGCATTGACTCGGCTTCTTCCTTGTCACCATTTTCTGCAAAGGTCTGGGCCTTCACCAACTCTTCTTTTGCCAGTTGTAAATAGAGAGATGCGCTGGAAATATCAGACGCACCAACCTCCTCAGCCGCACGAATCGATGATGTGGTCAATTCTTCATCGACCACAACCGCGTTGCTTCCGCATCCAACAATAAATAGGCCGGTGAGAAGACTCCCCGCTAATATGGCAATCTTTATATGCTTCATTGATTACTCCTTCTTAATGATAATGTAACATTATTTTCAATTCTTGTTATTCGAGAACTGAAAATCACTTTTTAATTTCAAAATAATGTATCGATGAAAAACTCTATATACTATAGAGCGAAAGGATGAAACAATAGTTAATACTTTAATTGAAAATAATAGGAGGGGTGAGTCCGTGATTACGTTTCAAATGCAATTTTATCCCTTACTTATAAATTTCTAGGAGATACTTGATCGAGGAATAAAACAATTCAATCAGGCAATGGGGTGAAAAAGCAACTATATCTTTTAGTTGAGTTTATTAAACACTTATTCAGGTGAGAACGTTTAGAAGATTAAATCTTTTTCTCCGCAGAAGTCATTCGGATAGCCTCTATATCAAATTTTTATAGTTAAAGCCCCAGCAGCCAGCTTTCCTGAGCCTTCTTCATAAATATTTCAAACTCAGCTAAACCGTTTTTCAGATTAATCAAAGTAGAATCGAGATTTTGCCCCATCGATTGATCCATAAGCAGCTTTCCTATCATTCCTTCTCCCGATTGAATGTTGTTAGTAATCTTGGCCAGATCATATGTAATACTTGATGTATTATCAATAGTTTTATTTAATCTTACAAGAATACTGTCCAGCTCATTTGTTTTCTCCATAAATGTTTTAAATCCGACTGAACCTTCTTTTAAATTAATAATAGTGGTTTCAAAATTTTGCCTCCATGTTGGATCCATCATTAACCTTCCTATAGTTCCTTTTCCTGATTCTATATTTGTTGAAATCTTAGCTAAATCACCTGTGATAGCGGATGTATTATCAATCGTTGTTTTTAATGATTCCAAAATTTCGTCTATATCGGTTGGCTGAGTTGTCGCGATAATATCGTTGTCTTCTATTATTTTTTTATCGCCAGTTCCGGGACTTATAATCAGTGCTTTATTGCCCATAAGACCTTCCGAGCCAATACTTGCAATCGCATCTTTCTTTATAAACCGTCGTGTGCTTTCGTCAATCACCATTACTACATTAACTGAAGTATCGCTAATTATGCTGACGTTGTCTATAGTGCCTACATTTATTCCAGATAGCCTTACATTATTTCCTGCCTGGAGTCCGCCAACATCCTTAAAGACTCCGCTTATGCGAAACGTGCTTCTGAATAATTGCTGCTTCTCACCGATAAAATATATTGCTAAGATAAATATTAAAATTCCAAGTGAAATAAATATTCCGAGCCTGACTTTGTGACTTACTTTCTTTTTCATTTGATTAACTCCTGCTTAATTGCCTGATCTATTATTCAAAAAATGATCTTACCCACGGGTCTGCGGATTTTTCAAGATTCTCGAATGTTCCTTCTGCTGCACATACTCCATCCTTTAAAACTATAATTCGATTAGCTGTTAGCCTGGTACATTCAATATCGTGAGTAATTATAACGGAAGTAGTATTGTATTTTTTTTGCACTTCAAGAATGAGATTACTTATTTCTTTTGATGTTATTGGATCCAACCCGGTTGTAGGTTCATCATAGAGCATTATTTCAGGTTTTAGAATTAATGTCCTGGCTAAACCCAAACGCTTACGCATACCGCCGGAAAGCTCTGAAGGCGTTTTATCAATTGCCTTTTCAAGTCCTACATCGCTTAATGCTTCTTTTACTATTGATTCTAATTTATCCTTTGGTATTGAACTTAATTGTTTCCTTAATGGGAATTCAAGATTTTCTCTGACCGTCATTGAATCATAAAGAGCGCCGCTCTGAAAAAGGAAACCAACTTTTTTTTGTGTTTTAATCAGTTCCTCATCCTTCAGTTCAGAAATATTCTTACCATAAATCAGAAGCTTACCATCATCAATCTCAACTAATCCAACGATACATTTAATAAGTACTGATTTACCGGTTCCGGATTGTCCGAGTATTGCAAGGTTTTCACCTTTATTAATCACCAAATTAATATCCCGCAGCACGTGATTATTCCCGAATGATTTCTTAAGATGTTCCATCTTAATCACAACATTACCGTTCGGCTTATAATCAGTTTTGGTTTTTACTTCTATTTCTGCTGAATTCTCTGTCATTTTTTTAATTAGTTAATTTAATTTTGAAGCACACTGGTAACTTGCACTGCTATCATATCTATAATAAAAACCATTAGTGAGCCTAACACTACGGCCGAGTTTGCAGCTTTCCCGACTCCTTCAGTACCTTTATTTGAATAATAACCTTTGTAAGTGGCGATGAGCCCGATTCCAAATCCGAAAAAAAATGTTTTGATGACTGCAGGGAACAGATCAGCAAATTCAAGACTCTGAAATATCTGGGAGAAAAATAAGTAGGCACTAACATTTCCTTTTATGTTAACGCCAACAAAAGAACCCATCAACCCGACACCATCCGCAAAGATTACTAACAAAGGAAGCATTAATGTTGCGGAAAGGATTCTTGTGACAACAAGATATTTGAATGGATTATTATCTGATACCTGCATCGCATCAATTTGTTCTGTAACATTCATTGAGCCTAACTCTGCTCCGATTCCTGATCCAACTTTTCCTGCAAAGATTAACGCAGTTATAACCGGTCCTATTTCACGTATGATTGAAACAGCTACCATCGCAGGCAGCAACGATTCAGATCCAAACTTTGCCAATGTAGGTCTTGACTGAATAGTTAGTACAAGTCCAATGATAAATCCTGTAATAGCTACCAAAGGAAGTGATTTGTAGCCAATCATAAAAGATTGTTTCATTAGTTCATTAAACTCGTAAGGCGGTTTAATTACTTCTTTAAAAAAGCGCAAAGTGAAAATTGTAAGTGAAGCTACTTCTAAAAAGAATTTTTTAAATAATGAATCGGGAACGATTTCCGGAGATTCTTCCATTATAACTTCAGCTTGCTTGTTTTCACCATAGACCTGTTGTGAAACTATTTTCGCCATTTAGTCCATTTCCTTGATAATTAAAAATTACCTGCATTCCCATTTTGGAATAGCCTGATTACCGCTCTATTCTTCGCTTTATTACTTAATTGATGGTAATATCTGTATATGATGATATGTAGAAAAAACATTTTGCACAATACGGCAAAGGGATGAAAAAGGGACTACATCTTTTAGGTAAGTTTAATCAGCACTTATTCAAGATGAGATTAGTTAGCAGATTGAAACTTTGATTCCGTTTATTGATTTCTGATTTCTTTCAATTCAAATTCGATTGTTCCATATCCAAGAATATCCCTCACAAATCCCATTATTCCACCGCCTTCAATAATTACTTTTGCTTTTATCAGTCCGATATCTTCTGCATACCATTCGGTTACTCTGTTTTTAAGATCGGAAGAGCCTTCAACAAGAGATTCTATTTTTATTGCTTCAAAACTTCCGGCGTCTGTCTTAACAAATTCCTTTTCAAGAACTTTCCCTGTAATCCTTACTTTATTCGTATCACCATCTGAATATTCATCTCCTTCCCATTTCCACTCCGTGCCAGGTAACAAAGGCATTGGAAATCGTAACAAGGGTTTTCCATACTTAGAGGTTGCTTCTTTATTAATGAACAAAAATATTTTTACGAACTGATAAGTTTCCACTACATAAACACCGTCATCTTTTATTACCAGGGCCTGTCTGTACTTGAAGTCATCAGCTTCACTCGAGCTGATTATAAATTCGCCGTCCCGAAAATAATTTGTTATTGTTTCACCAAAAGATGATTCATAAACTAATTCTTCACTCTGATTTATGGGGAAGTATGAATTTGAAATTAGATCGGTATTTTTTTATTTAATGAATTACCACTCAATGCAGCAATTAAAAAAATTAGTAGAATGATATATATAAATTTACTTTTCATGTCTAATTCTGGTTTCATGGTTATCTGGTTGTTCCAGGCTTTAAACTTTTCTTTTCGGTTCTTTTAAAGTTTTTTTGATGAACTTATCTGCTTTTCTGCTTTCTGCCATTTTTTTCTGTTCTTGTGCAAACCTTCCTGTTTTTGCTTTTTCCATCTCGATAACCTTGAGTGTTTCTACTTCTTCCGCTTTAAATTCAGATTGCAGCACCACAATATTAGCTTCCGCTGCTGCACGTTTAAGTTCTAACCCGGATCGCTTGCGCTCGATTTCCTGCTGACGTAATAATTGTGCTTCATGGTTTTTTGCTTCCTGTGATAATCGGGCAGAGCCGGTTAATACACCTTCCGGACCAACATATACATCAAGCAATTCAATTCCATGTTCTGTAAGTATAAATTCACGGATTTGGTTTGAATGGTCCATTCCGCGTGATTTAAGAATATACAATCCTCTGTTACGTTCACCACCAATTTCAATATCACGTAACAGAAGCCAGGTATCTATCAATGATGATATTGCCATATCTGTAAGTTCCTGATTCTCACGTCCATTAGTTAGACTTGCAAACAATGCCGTGATATTTCTCATCTTTAAATAATCTACAATCCGCAGCAGCATTATTTTAACTTCGGTTTGATTGCCTCCCATAATGAATGCATCTATTGGATCAAGAATTACAATTTGCGGGTTAACTTTATCAATTAATTTAATAGTAGTAGATAAATGATGTTCCAATCCAAAAAGTGTCGGACGTGTTGCATGAAAGTGAAGCAATCCTTTTTTTACCCACGGCTCTAAATGAATTCCAATAGAAGACATATTGCGCATAAATTGGCTTGGAGATTCTTCGAAAGCAAAATACAGAACGTTCTCCCCTCTCTTACATGCTGCTTCAACAAATTGGGCTGCAAGACTAGTCTTGCCGGTGCCTGCAGTCCCCGAAACGAGAACTGTGCTGCCGCGAAAGTAGCCTTCACCAGAAAGCATTGTATCAAGCCGTGGAATACCGGTAGAAATTCTTTCTTTAGAAGAAATGTGTTTCAATCCAAGCGAAGTTACGGGCAAAACAGAAAAACCATCCTCATCAATTAAGAATGGATATTCATTTGTGCCATGTGTTGAACCGCGATATTTAACAATACGTAATCGTCTTATTGATGATTGATCGCTAACACGATGATCCAGCAGAATCACACAATCGGAAACGTACTCTTCCAAACCCTGACGCGTTAACGTAGCATCACCTTTCTCACCCGTAACAATTGTAGTAACCCTCCTCTTTTTAAGCCAGCCAAATAACCGTCGCAGTTCTGTTCGTACCACTGTGGGATTTGGCAGTGCAGTAAAAAGTGATTCAACTGTATCAAGTACAACACGCTTAGCCCCGATGCTTTCAATAGCGTGATGAATACGAACGAACAATCCTTTCAAATCATATTCGCCGTTCTTTTCTATTTCACCCCGCTCAACGTGGATGTGCTCAAGCCAAATCTTTTTGCGCTTGATAAGCCCGGCTAAATCAAATCCCAGAGAAGCAACATTCGCAATAAGTTCTTTTTCGTTTTCTTCGAAAGAAATAAATACACCTGGCTCATTATAGAGAGTTGCACCGCGAACAAGAAACTCCATCGCAAAAAGAGTTTTCCCACAGCCTGCACCGCCGCATACAAGTGTTGGTCTTCCCTTAGGTAATCCCCCTCCCGTAATTTCATCAAATCCTAGAATGCTTGTGGGAGATTTAGGAAGAGTCTTCCGCTGAAATTTTTTATTTTTGTTTTCATAATATTTTACCTTTATAAATTTTATCATCCTGATATTATTAATGTTGAAAAAATTAAACCCCATCTGACTATTGAATGATGCAATTATACAGTCCGCATCAGACAGATTCAGAAATGTGTCTATTACTTCCGCCCTCGTCTTTTCCAAAATTCTTTGGCTTTCTTTTCTAACTTTTCAAGCCTTGTATAATAATCTGGAAACTCTTTTAGATGAGCCCAGGCAATTTTTCCTGTCAATCTTTTGTCATTTTTTGTAACATTCGTTTCTGGATATCTCGAACCATGTTCTAATTCGACATTCACACCTTTTGTGAATTCATCGATATTTACCTCATTCCAATTGATGACGAGATCATCACCAATTTCTTTTGCTGCTTTTAAATTAAATTTTTTCATTCTTTTTTTATATTTAGTTTATAAATGAAGCCCACAAGAAGTAGCCATAATTTTTAAGCTGTGCTTTTACTCTACATTCACAAGCTGAAGCTTGCTACTACCTTCAATAATTTAATTTTCACGCAATCTCATTAATTCGGGGGAATTTGAAAAACCCCTAAAACATACAAAGACCTTAGCTCTTACAAGTAAAGCCGAACAAATTGAATGCATTAAATAAACCCATTTGATACTTTCCTGAAATGGAATCCATAAATCGTAAACAGGATTGCTAAAGAAAACAGCTGCGGTTTCCTGAAAAGCGACCAGAAGAATAATTTCCAATAATAAATTCTTTCCTCACCGATAACGCCCAGCTTAAATATTGATTTGAAAAGTGCAAGGATATAATTGGGATTAAGATGAAAGACTTTTTTCTTCTTCGGCTCAAATTCTTTCATAAACCGCATAACTCTTTCATAATAATATTTTGGTGAATAAATTTTATCAAGGATTTTTTTATATCCATCAAGAAGTGCGTTTGGATCCATCCGTGGAATAAAATTAATTGAAAAGTCGGTATTATTTCCTGTAAAATCTTTCAGCATCCTTCCTTCGTTCTCTAACCTTTTCTGAAGTTTTGTTCCTTTCGGTGCGTTTAATAACCCAACCATTGCAGTTACGATTCCGCTCTCCTGTATAAAGTTTGCAAGCTTTTCAAAAATTGAAGGCGGATCATTATCAAAACCAACTATGAATCCTCCCTGAACTTCCAATCCGAACTGCTGAATTTTCTTAATGCTCGATATAAGATCACGATTTCTGTTCTGAGGTTTATTACATTCAATCAGACTTTCATCATTCGGAGTTTCGATTCCTACAAACACTGCTTCAAATCCTGCTTTCGCCATCAATTGCATAAGCTCTTCATCATCAGCAAGATTTATTGATACTTCGGTGTTCAGGTAGAAAGGACTTTTTCTTTTCTTCATCCAATCAATTATTGCGGGCAGGATTTCTCTCTTTAACTTTCCTTTATTCCCGATGAAATTATCATCAACAAAAAAGACAGGGCCCCTCCATCCGGTAAAATACAAGGCTTCAAGTTCATCAATAACTTGCTCTTTGGTTTTTGTGCGCGGTTTTCTTCCATAAAGAACCGTGATATCACAAAAGTCACAATCGAAAGGACAGCCGCGCGAGTATTGAAGATTCATCGATGTGTAATTTTTTATCGGAACAATATCCCATCGGGGTAAAGGTGTGGTCGTAATATCAGCCCACTCATCTGAGGTGTATTTATGTTTTGGATTTCCTTTTTCAAGATCAATTAAAAACTGAGGGAAAGTAATTTCAGCTTCATTAAGAACAAGATGATCAACATTTTCATAATTTTCAGAACTGCTTGTGAACAGGGGTCCACCGGCTACAATTTTTGTGTTTAACTTTTTACATCGTTCTATTACTTCATCAGCAGACTTGCTTTGAACAGACATTGCACTGATAAAAACAAAATCAGCCCAAAGTATATCTTTATCTTCCAGACTGTTTGCATTCATATCAATTAATTTTTTATTCCAATCTTTCGGAAGCATTGCAGCAACAGTCAGCAATCCTAACGGAGGAAAGCTAGCTTTCTTCGATACAAATTTCAGGGCGTGCTTAAAGCTCCAGAAAGTATCGGGATACATCGGGTAAACTAAAAGTATGTTCATTTTTTCCATTGAATTAACGTCCTATAAAATAATTTTAAATAAGCTAATCGTATCAGTTCTTCCCTTCAGAAACATCAATTTGCATAATTCGCAATTTTCGTTTCGGTCATTTTAATCCTGCTTTGATTGTAAACATCTTCTCCATATTTATCGATATAATCAATCTGCTGGTTCGTGAGATCTACAACGAAATTGGAATGTTTATAAAAATGTATAAACATTGCAGACAGACTTACGCCCCATTCAATTGCTTTTGGGTTTTTGCGAAGAACAGTAAAAAACATTTTCCAAAAGAACTTTCCTGTTGTTCTATTAAATCCAACATTTCTAAGAATCCTGGAAAAAGATCTCAGATTCTTCATGGTCTTTTTAAAATTATATTTATGCTTATTCGTCACCCTCAGATTCAGACAGGTGCGGATGATTCTTTCATAATAATTTTTAGGATTATAGATATAGCTGATGACATCAACGAAATCCCTTAAAATATTTATTCTTGGTCTCAGCGTAATAAAATTCAAACCGCTGGAAGCCTGGTCAATTTGAGTTTTAGTGTCGGTAAAAACTGAGAACTCTTCAAACAATCTTCCTTCCGACGCCAATCGTTTAGTCAACTTTGTGTTGGGCAACGCATACATCAATCCAAGCATTGATACACATATTCCGGTATTCTGTATAAACTCATTCATTCTTTTTGCTGTTTGACCGTTCTCATTATCAAAGCCTATTATGAATCCGGCATTGACTACCATTCCATACGAACTGATTTTCTTTGTTGCTTCTACAATTGATCTGTTCATATTTGTTTTCTTGTTTGCTTTTTCTAATACTTCATCATCGGGAGTTTCAAGTCCGGTAAATACAAGACGAAAGTCAACATCTCTCATTAACTCAAGCAGTTCATCATCATCTGCCAGGTTAATTGAAGCCTCAGTCCCAAAATAAAATGGATAATTGTTTTGCTTGGACCAAACTTTAATCGCTCGCAAAGTTTCTTTTACCTGTTTCTTATTCCCTATAAAATTATCATCAACGATATCAATATGACCTCTGTAATTCAGATCGTACAAGGCTTGAAGTTCTTTAACCATTTGTCCGGGAGTTTTAGATCGTGGTTTTCTGCCATACAATTCTATTATATCACAAAACTCACAATTAAAAGGACAGCCTCGAGTAAATTGTATATTCAGATGTATGTAGTTGTTAAAGTTTATCAGATCAAACCTTGGCACAACTGCTTTTGTCATATCAGCATAATCAGGAGATGTGTATTCACCACTCTTGCTTCCACTCGCCAGATCGTCTAAAAACATCGGGATAGTATTCTCACCCTCTCCCAGCACGAGGTAATCAGCAGATTGATACAGATGCGGCTGAGATGTTGGATCCGGTCCGCCAACCACGACAGGTTTATTTTTTTGGTGCGATAGATTAATTATATCAAGTATGGCAATTTGCTGCGGCAGCATACCGCCTGTAAAAACTAAATCAGCCCACTCGAAATGTTCATTCAGAAGAGGTTCAACATTTGTATCAATTAATTTTATTTCCCATTCTTCTGGCAGCAGTGCAGCAACGGTCATTAAGCCCAACGGTGCTGCCTGATATTTTGCACCGACTATTTTACTAACTTCAACAAAATTCCAAAAGCTGTATGGTGAAAATTTTGGATGTATTAAAAGACACCTGGTTCTTTTTTGTAATAACTTTATCATTGCGTATTACCTATTATTCTTAAAAATGATTTAAGTGGACAGGATTCTATTCGTCCTTATTCGCTGCAATAAAAAGATATTAAATTAATAATTACAGAAAATGAATCTAATGGATAGAAAAAGGATTAATCCTTTTGGGGGATATAAATCGGAAAAGTTAGTTGTTTATGGTTGAAATACTCTTTGCAACTGTCTTCAGTGTCTCACCTGTGTAGGAATAATTTGCAATCTCAAGGCGTGTATGTAATGCGAGTTTTTCCATAATATTATGGATGTGGCTTTTTACTGTATAGGTTGACACATGAATTTTCTGTGCTATCTCTTTATTTGTCAAACCTTCACCAAGTAGCACTATAACTTCACGCTCCCGGATTGTCATACGGACAGCTTCCTTCAGTTTGGTTTTGCCTTCTCTTACTGCATGATCAACTATTTGTGAAAAAAGTGAATCAACCAGCAGCGGCGGAAGTACGGTTGAACCTTCAGCTACAGTTCTAATTGTAATTAAGAACTCATTGAGTGATGCATCTTTCAGGATGAAACCATTTGCACCTGCTTTTACATACTGAAGAATATCTGCCTGAACCGGGGCGAGATCCATTACAATTATTTTTGCATCCGGAAAATCTTTTTTGACTATTTCCACTACGTGCAGACTGTTCTGACTCCTCAAACCTAAATCAAGAAGAATCACATTTGGCTTCAACTCTTTTATTTTAACAAGAGTGTGCTTTCCGTCTCCCGCAGCAGCAATTATATTAATATCTTTGTGTGCTTTAAGAATTGAGTGTATGCCGTCCCGAAGAAGGCGGTTATCTTCTATGATTAATAATCTTATTTTTTTCATTTTGTTTCTTGATTAACAGAGTAATTGAATGATTCATTACTTTCCATTGTTAAGTTGCAACATTGGTAATATAAAATCAATCACTCTAAAGGATGAAAAAGGGATTACTTCTTATAGGTGAGAATAATTATTCGTCGAGCAGAGAAATGTCTTTATTGGCAGAATCTATTTTTTTTGAATCGTGAAGATACTTTGCAATCTGAACCCGCGTACTCAATGCGAGCTTTTCAAGAATATTATGGACATGACTTTTTACTGTGTACGTGGAGAGATGAAGCTCCTGGGCAATCTCTTTATTCGTATGCCCTTCCGAAATTAATTCTATTACCTGTTTCTCACGTTTTGTCATTCTAACTGAATCAATTATCTCGGAAGGTTGCAATCCGCTTATTGCATTTTCAATTATCTGGGAAAAAAGTGATCCTGTTAAATTGGGCGGTAAAACCTGCAGACCCTTCACAACAGAGCGGATAGTTTTAAGAAAATCATTTACTGTTGCATCCTTTAATATAAATCCGGAAACCCCCGCCTGTACAAATTCAAGAACATCAGCTTGCAGGGGAATAAGATCCATAACTATAATTTTGGGAGAGAAAGAATTCTTCTTGATTTGTTTTACTAAACTCAAACTGCTTCGGCTCCGGAGTCCAAGATCGAGAAGCAACACTTCAGGTTTATGCCTTTTCATAATCGCCAGAATATTCTCGCCATTTCCTACAGTTTCAACAACACTCATATCCTGTTGCTTTTTAAGCATAGCTGCAAGTCCCTCACGCAGCAGACGATTATCTTCTATAAGCAGTATTCTTATTTTTTTCATTTTAATAAGCCTTGCTTTAGTATGCTGATAACAATTGTCAAACTATAAACCATCAGAAATAGATAGAATAAAAAGTGTTCTTCAATTACCAGGTTAAATATATAAATAATAAGATTTTTTTCAGAAAATGAAATTCTCTAATATTAAGCGTATGACTTAGTTGCCAGATACACCATTCCGATTCTTTTACTTTTTAACGTAAAATTCACCTCGAGTGTAAGCACGGTGAATTATAGATTTCTTTCTGCCGGTTTTGTTATAACCATTAGCAGCCATTAAAGATGCAATCATCGCTCCTATAAACTGCTTGACTCTTCCAGTAAATTGAAACCCTTTCTTCTTCCTTGCTTCATTGTAACAAAGTTCAGCTACGCTGGTAACTGCCGGCATTCCATATTCAGTTAAAATCATTGCCTGGATAAAAGTTTCGGGTTTCATCACTATTTCAAAAAGAAACTTTCCCTCAGCGTTTGCCAGCCCTGCAAACTGGGGGTAAGTGGCTGAAAATTCTTTAAGCTCGGGGAGGTAAATTTCTTTGGAGTAAGTCTTTTTTTTCATTTTAGCACCTGCTGTTTTATCAATTCCGTTATTAACAGGTGCAATATATGCAGGTGCTGATTAAGTACCACCACCAAACGTGCTGTCGGTTAATTATCTGGATTCCGGTTCTTCGTCCGAGAAGTCGGGATCAACCGGAATGACAACTACTTGTCTGGTAAGTAAATAAGATGTGGAAATTTGAAATTGGGGAAAAAGAATACGAAGTAATTTTATATGAAGATTCTTACTGCCCTAAATAATCTTTAAGCTTATTGCTTCTTTTTGAGCTTCGTAATTTTCTAAGTGCATTTTCTTTGATCTGTCTTATACGCTCCCTGGTAAGATTAAATCTTTCGCCAATTTCTTCCAGAGTGGCTTTTTGATTACTTCCGATTCCAAATGAAAGTCTTATTACTTCGGCTTCTCTCTCATCCAGTGTGGATAAGATATCGGCAACCTCATTTCTAAGAGAATCCTGCATCAAATCTGTATCAGGCATCGGCTGTTCTTCATTGTGCAGAACATCCATCAGTGTGGTTTTGTTTTCATCGCTGTTATTGAAAGGGGCATCAACAGAAACCTGCCGGCTGGATATCTGTAGTATGTAAGCGACTTCATCAGCGGAGATTTCCAGAATTTTGGCAAGCTCTTCAGTAGTAGGTTTCCTTTCAAACTCCTGCTCTAAGTCCCTATAAACCTTCCCGAGCTTTGTTAAATTGCCAACGCGGTTAAGCGGCAGACGAACAACTCTTGACTGGTCAGCAATTGCGGACATTATTCCCTGCCTCACCCACCAAACAGCATAAGAAATAAATTTAAACCCTCTTGTTTCATCGAACCGCTGAGCGGCCTTTACTAAACCGATGTTCCCTTCATTTATTAAATCACCGAGTGAAAGTCCCTGGTTTTGATACATCTTGGCAACTGAGACAACAAATCTTAAATTGGCTCTTACTAATTTATCCTGAGCAGCCATATCACCTTTTTTAATTTTTATCGCCAGATCAATTTCTTCTTCAGGCTTTAAAAGAACATACTTTCCAATTTCCTGAAAGTACAGGTCTAATGATTTGTTTTCACGGTTTGTTAACTGTCTTGTTAATTTCAATCTGGAAATTCTTTTCTAAATTATTTTATAAATGGATTATTGAGGAAATATTCAACGGTAAGACGAGCGTGCGCTGTTAATTTCTTCTCTTTGCAATATACCGAAATTAAGATTCTCAAAATAGCAGTTAATAAGTGTATTAAAAGAATAATAATTCCTTAATGACAGCCAGATTATCAATTAGTCTTGTAAGTGAATGGTAATAAGTCTATTTTGCAATTGTTCTGCGAAATAAATCTTAAGATAGATAAGAGATATACTTCTCACAGTTCCCCTCTTTTAACCCTTAATTTATTTACAGAGGCATAATTGCCGGCCAGGTTTTATTCATTATCTGAGCCGGATATTTACTTATTAAAATTCAATTTCAAAGGAGAATAAAATGAATATTTATGTAGGCAACTTAGCATCCGATGTTAAGGACGAGGAGCTAAAAGATCTTTTTTCACAGCATGGCAGAGTAGAAAGCGTTAAAATCATTCGCGATATGTTCAGCCAGACATCGAAGGGTTTCGGATTTGTTGAAATGCCCGGAAAAGCTGAAGCGCAAAAAGCATTATCAGCACTAAACACTTTTGAGTTTAAAGGAAAAAAAATTATCGTTAACGAAGCCAGACCTCAGAAGGAAAGAGGCGGCGGCGGAAGAAGAAGATAATTATTAGCTTTTTATTAACAAGCTGAACCTGGTTCAGCTTCTTTTTTAAGTTGATATATTTATCTGTTATAGTTCTTTATCAATTAATACTGGATTTGTATAATAGCTTCTGAAGTATGTTTATTAATCCAGACGTATTTCCATTTGTATATTTTAGTTGAATAATAATGATTAGGAGAAACCAATGAAAATATTTGTGGGAAATTTATCGCATGAAGTAAATGAGCAGGAACTTACTGCTTTGTTTTCTGAGCATGGAAGTGTCAGCAATGTGAGAATCGTTCGCGATATGTCCAATCAAATGTCCAGAGGATTTGGATTTGTTGAAATGGTACGCAAAGTTGAAGCTAAGAAAGCACTTAAAACTTTAAATGATTTTGAGCTTAAGGGGAAAAAAATGTCCGTTAATGAAGCTAAGCAGGAACGAGACAAGAACAGCGCTGGTGGGGGTAAAAACTTTAGCAGAAGAAGATAGTCGTTCTTTTGAAATCCAACCTTTAATCTCACCAACTAAGAGACTCAATTATTCCAAAATTTAAAAAGCACTCTCTTCAATTACGAAGCAGAGTGCTTTATTATATTAGCCTCCTAAAAATTTAGGATTACTTCTTTGCCAAAACCATAGCCGCATTATCAGGCGGAACCGGCTGCGGAACTTCGTTGTGAATTGGTTTTATAGACATCAGGTAAGCATAAATTGCTTTGAGATCCTCGTCTGTCTTCATACCGTATACTTCCCAGGGCATTGGAGGAAGTATTGGTCTTCCTACGCCCATAAACTTCCCTTCTCTCATTGTGTTGATAAACATTTCTTCCGATAAAGTGCCAATGCCGGTTGCATTGTCAGGCGTTAGGTTAGAAGCGTAAGAAATTCCCCACGGACCAACCCATGCAGTTAAACCCATAGTAGTTGCAGCCCATGTATTCTGACCAAGAGCTTTCAAATCAAGCGTAGGTAAAGTTTCACCTTGCGGATGACCGGAAAGTAATTTGGTTGTATCGAAGACAGGTCCCTTCTCAGTAAACATTTTTGGAGTGTGACAGTCGTCGCACCCACTGGTGTGAACAATATATTTCCCCAGAGCAACCATCTCCGCCTGGGTCTTTGGTTTAACGTCAACTTCCCCTGTACAGGTTAGCTGAAGCAAAAGTACAAGAGAGAATATTGCAGATATAGCTGCAACAAAAAAGAACTTGCGCATTGCGCCTCCTTAGTAAAATGTTAGTAAATATTTTTTGCCTGGCCGTTAGCTGTGCGGCATAGGAATGACTCGATGGGTGAATTTGATGTATGGATGATGAATATTATTTTTATTCACCCAGGGGCTATGCGAATCTATTTATCATTTAATCAAAAAGCAATTTATATTTTGTGCTGAAAATTTTTAACAGTGTGTTGTTTATTTTCTTGTTTCACCCTTACTCAGTGGATTTCTTCTTAACTGCACAAACATTGCACCAAAAGCAGCTATCAACATCCCCATTCCTTCCTGTAAGGTAATTGCTTCACCAAGAAATATCCATGCAAGCACCGCAATTTGTATCAGCATTGTTCCGTTAATTATACTCGATTCCATAGCTGAAAGTGTTCTAAGAGTAAAATTCCAGATTGTGAATGCTAGTGCAGTATTAATAACTGCAAGCCAGAGAAGGTATAAAAAACTCTCAAAGCTGATTGGTGGTAATCCCTGAAAAATTATCCCGATTACTAAAAGAAAGATTGAGCCAATTCCCATGCTAATTATAGTAACAATGATAGGATTTATTCTGGCTGCGCGGTTTATATTTCTGCCAAGTACCTGCAGAACCTGAATTAGCAACAACTCCAATTGTCATCACAATTAATCCTGATTCCTGATTTGCACTTAAAGCAACAGGAAAAAAGAAAGTGAAAATTCCAACGATAAAAAGTACTACTCCTAACCACTGTAGCTTAGTTGGGAATTCATTAATAAGAAATATTGCCATTACGGCAACGAAGAGTGGTGTGAAGTTTAGCCAAAGACTCACAGTAGCAGCAGGAAGAAGTGATAACCCAATAAACTGAGTCCCCTGTGTAAAAGCATAAAACAGGATACCAAGAAGAACTAGTTTTGACCAATCTTTCTTTTCAAGATTTTTTATTACGGAAGAATTGGTTCTTGTGAATGCAAAAGGCAGAATACATATGAACGCAATTGTGTATCTCAATCCGGCAAAAGTTAATGGTGGTATTTCAGCAAGACCGATTTTTATTATCACAAAGGATGTTGACCAAAGAAAAGTAACAAGCAGAGCAAGTAAAATAGAAGTGAAATGAGAAGGAGACTTACTCATATAAAAATTTTATTGCCTTCTCTTATTTCTTCAATGGATACCTTTAATCCTCTTCCGATAAATATTTTTTCATTGTTCTCATACGGCATTGCATATTTAGTTTGGTGATAGCCAGCTTCGTAAACTTCTTCCAACGATTCAAGATGTTCTTCTGTCTCTCCGCCAATAATTATTATAGTAGTATACTTTCTTGTATCCGGCCACCAATACCAGTAATTATTATGTGGACAAATTACCATTGGCAGCGGATATTTTTTACTGAAGTATTCAATCGCACCAGCCTTGCCGTAATTGCTGCAATAGACAAGAGTTTTTTCTCTTTCTGCTTCAGGAATAGACAGATAGACTTTAGAAACATTTTTTGCCAAGTCTCCCCATCCAAACATATCTGAATAGAACTGAGACAGCTCCGTTTCGTGTCCTTCATTGCTT
Organism: uncultured Ignavibacteriaceae bacterium; assembly: GCA_963698155.1. GTDB lineage: Bacteria > Bacteroidota > Ignavibacteria > Ignavibacteriales > Ignavibacteriaceae > IGN2. The sequence continues at coordinate 36,809 of CAVOPS010000009.1, forward strand.
GGAGGTTTAAGTCCAATTGCATTCTGATATTCCAAAAACTTTTCAACCGGAAGTAATGGTCGGGCAAAAGGAGCAATAAGAATTCCAAATACAATTACAGGAATAGCAACAGAATATTTAAGCCAGCTTCTTTTTTTACTCCAGGTTTCTATCATAACCGCACCGCCGGCAAAAAGAATTTGATATGCCGCCGCGATATATTCACCCTTGCTGTGCCAGTTAATGAATAGAACAGCAAAAGTTGTGAGCCAGATAAAACCAACTGCGCAGAATTTGTTTCCATCCTTACTAAAAAAATAAAAAAATATTCCTGGCAGCCAGATTAGAATTGACAACGGATTAAGAATTAATATCTGATCAAGAATGAAAGAAAGAGGAGTGAGTCCGCCGTACTTCCTCGATGCGGCATTTCTCATAAATTCAAGATGCGCAAAGTCGTGAGTGATGTTCCAGATTACATAAGGAGAAAAAATTATTAATGCGATTGTAGCAGCAAGGTATGGGTATTTTGTTTTCAAATCTTTTCTTAATGGAGTAAAAACAGTTCCGGCAAAAATTCCAGCACCCAACCACAGCATACTCGTTTTGTTTAACATTCCGAACCCGATTATAACTCCAAGTAAAAGCCAGAGTTTGTTGTTTCCCGTCTGAACTATTCTTAAAAAAACATAAGCGGAAGAAATCCAGAAAAGAAAATCAAACACATTCATTGAATAATAAGTGTTAATCCCCAGAAAGATTGGTGAAAGCATAAACGTAACTGTTGAGATGATAACTGCAGCTTTGTTACCACCAAGCCGAACTGTAAACAATCCAATTATAAACACAATAACAGATGTAACTATTGCGGGGACAATTCTGATGACAAACATCGAATCACCGAAAAGCGATTTCCACAAAGCAAGAACCCATATTGAAAACGGCGGATGATCAACATATCCTAAGTCAAGTTGGTTTGCACAAGCCAGATAATAATATTCATCACGGAACATACCATAACTTGTTAATGCCGATGTTAAAAGATAAATCAGCAGGTTAATAATTGAGATTGTGAGAATAAGCGTGATAAGATTTCGGGAGATTTTTGAGTTTTCCATAGCAATTTATTTTTATTAAAAGATAAATGCTTAAAAAGCACTATTTATAAAATTCTTAACTCTTTCAAAAACTATTTGACTATCAATTCCTCCCTTCCCGCTGAAATCACAAACGTGCGGATCACCCGGACAAACAGTCAAGCAATATTTTTCTTCCGGCATAATTATTTCAGATTTGTTGCCAAGAGGACCCCAAAGCTTTGGAGAACAAGCAGGCAAAGGACAAAACATTGAGATCGTCGGAACCTTCAGAGCCGCGCAAATATGCATTGGTCCGGTGCTCGCAGAAATCAAAACATCCAAAGTGCTGAAATTAATTATTGATTCTCTGAGTGATAAATCAATGTTGGGATAAGCGACATCTTTTATGTTTTTAATTTCATCTGGAGGATTGTTATCGGTAACGATAACACGAATGTTGCTTTCTTCAGAAAGGTGCACAATTAATTTTCTGTATTCTTCAACATTTAAGTTGGCAGATGACTTACCACTGGTTGTATTAATTCCAATTAAAAGTTCTCCGTCGGGTGCAAGTTTCTTTTTTATTTCATCCTTCTTCAGAGTTTCATCTTTAGATAGGAATATTTCCGGCTCCAAACTCTTCGGTTCAATTCCAATTTTTCTGATCATATCAAGACAGTAATCTGCTTCGTGTCTCAATGGAATATATTTTTTTCGGTCAACGTATTTCGAAAAGCTTAAAAACTGGTAAAGCTTATGTCCAACGCCAATACGATTTGGAATTCCTGCGAAGAATAGTATCCAGTTTAATCTTTCGTTTGGCAGAAGCATAAATGCGTGTGTGAATTTGAGCTTTCTTATCTCTCTAACTAATTGCCAGAATGTTTTTGGTTTACTGTCATCTTCTCCATCATATAAAATTATTTCATCTACATAAGGATTATTGAGATAAATATCTCTTGTGTATTTTTTTACAAGAACGGAAACGATACTGTTTGCATAAGCTTTTTTTATTTCACGAGGGATTGGTGTGGAAAGAACCACATCGCCGATGCGGTCAATTCGGGAGACAAGTATTCTTAGTTGCCTGTTATCTTTCAATGTATGTTCGCACTAAAATTATTTGTTGAGTATAATTCCAAATTTATTTCGGAATCTGACACATTAATACCAAGTTCAAAAGAACCTGAACCAAGTTCAGGTTGGAACTGTACTCAGAACTTATGGTGGTTATCAATCTTGTTATACGTCCCGCCAAAAACTATATCGCGAATATTATCACTGCTCAAAAAATTGTGAGGAAAACCCAAATCAATTTTACTTGCTTCATTTAGTTTGGCAATTTGTTCATCGTTCAAGCTGAATTTCAAACAATCAAGATTATCTTTCAATTGTGCTTCTGTTTTGGCTCCGATAATCGGAATAATTACTCCCGGCTGCTGCCTGACCCAGCTTATCGCAACCTGTGATGGTGAATAACCGACTTCTTCCGAAATTTTTATCACTGCTTCTGCAATCTTAAGATCATTTTCTTTAAGTGATCTGAATGTTTGTGCTCTTCCCTGTTCATCTTTGTTGCGGTTATATTTTCCAGAAAGAATTCCGCCACCGAGGACTGCCCACGGTGTAACTGCCATATCTAACTTGCGAGCCATTGGGAGAAGCTCGCGCTCAACGGTTCTATCAATTAAGCTGTATTTTATTTGAAGACCAACAAACTGTGTCCATCCTCTGAGTTCTGCAATTGTATTCATACGGGAAACAATCCACGCGGGTGTATCTGAAATGCCAATGTAGAGAATCTTTCCTGCGCGGACCATATCATCAAGTGCGCGAAGTATTTCTTCTTCGGGTGTTGTGTAATCCCAGGCATGAACCCAGTAAAGATCAATGTAATCTGTTTTAAGCCGTTTCAGACTTGCATCAAGCGATTGCATCATATTCTTCCGGTGATTACCGCTGAAGTTTGGATCATCTCTTCGCATATGCAGAGTGAATTTTGTAGCAACCACAAAATGTTCTCTGTCAGATGTAATAAACTCACCAACAAATTTTTCTGATGTTCCTTCCGTGTAACGGTTTGCAGTATCAATAAAATTTCCGCCTGCCTGAGAATAAGTATCAAATATTTTCTTGCTTTCTTCTTTATTCGTACCCCAGCCCCATTCTTCGCCGAATGTCATAGTGCCTAATGCAAGTTCAGAAACACGTAATCCGCTTTTTCCAAGAAGTTTAAAATTCATTAACAGTCCTTTATTCAATTTAATAATGATTGAATCTTTTTTTCATTTACAGAGTTTGGATAGAAATCTCCCATCCACCTGATGCATCTGTTTGCATCCAGTGGAACGCCAATTGCGGCAACATCATACTTAACACAAAGTCTTAATCCATTTACCAGCTCAGGGATACAGGCAACACCAAAAACTCCGATGCTTTGCCCGTTTGATCTTGCCAGCTTAAAAATTTTCTTCAGGTCTGCCTCTCTCCAGATATATGCTTTAATATTCCGAAGCTTCATCAGCTTACTTACTGAGTTGATGGAACAATTTTTCGAACAACTCTTACAAACATAATCAGTTCCATCGGAAGCAGACAAACATTCTTTATCAAGGTCGTGCAGACAATGAGGTAGAAAAGCATATTTCGATTCAGATGAACTAAATTTTTCTCTGTTCAAACGATTAACGAGTTCAATTTCCAGCATATAAAGAAGATATTGTTCGCGGGAAGTTGTTAAGGTTGAATCACATTTTTCAGCAAGTGATAGATTTTTCAGATGATTATCAATATTGGTAAAATATTTTGAAAGTCTCGATTCTGTTTCAACCAGAAGCTTTGCTATCAATGAATCGGATGAAACTTTTTTCTTTTCAGCTCTTAATGTCCGCTTTCTATTTGAGTTTTTTCTAATTATGGATAGAAGCTGTTCCTCTGATTCAGCAAAAGAAAGAAAAGAATCGGCTAAATCAGATAACTCAGAATAAAATTCATCTGTGTCTTCATTCCCTGAATAAAGAGAATAAGTCTTTCCTATGATACCCGATTTAACCGTCATTTAGAAATCAATTACATTTTAAAAACATAGGCGAAAGTATGGGCAAACTCTTCAATACTTGTCGGGGTTGTGTTTTCAACATCACGTTTTGCATCTTCAAGGACTTTGCCTTTATTAAGATGCCCAATAAACTTATTCATATTATCTGCAAGACTTTCACCTGCACCCATCTGCATCAGTGCTTGTTTCAATGCATCCGGCGGGAACTCGCTATACTGAAGATCGGATTTACCAATTCCTTTGCCTAGAACCGACGCAACTTCTTTGTAGGTTAAATCGCGCTGTCCCAAAAGATATTGAATATTTTTACCGCTGAAGTTTAGAGCATTCATTCTTTTAAATGCATAGTCGGCAATATCCTTTGTAGCAATCATACTCAACCTTAAATCCGCTTTTACCGGCGAGCCCATAATTCCCATTTGTTTAATTACTCCGATCTGACCAAAAGTATTTTCCATAAAATAGGTTGGTCTGAGGTGCAAGGTATTGAGACCGGCAATAGCATCAAGCTTTTGCTCCATATATCTCAGACCAAACACAACTCCCGAGTGTTCTTCAAGATGAGTTCCAACACTGCTTAAAGAAACGACAAACTTAACTCCGCTTTTCTTAACAGCTTCTGCGATAGTATCGGCATATTTTCTCTGGTAATCTGTAAAATCCACAGCCGCCCAATTTGGTGGTATCATAACATAAGCTGCGGTTGCACCCAAAAACGCTTTGGTTAAAAAACCAGCATCATTACTGTCCCCAATCACCACTTCAGCACCTTCGGTCTTTAGCTCTTTTACTTTTTCTTCGCTTCGTGATAAAACTCTTACTTTCTTTCCTGCTTTAAGCAAAGCCATAGCCAGGGGTTTTCCTGTATTGCCGGATGCACCCATTATTACGTACATAGTTACTCCTTTTTTATTGATTAAATGAATTTATTTATAAAATCTTTGTATTGAATGAAATAAATAATAAACTATTCAGAATAAGAAGAGATTACATTTTTATTATACAATTCTTTTAGAGTAATCTCGTTGATTTATATCACAAAAACGTTAACAGTGATAAATAGATTTTTTTTGAATGTCTATCCACAGCAATAATTAAAATAATCTAGTAAATAACTCCTTACAAACCGTTTATAAAAGCATCATATTAAATTTACATTAAGAGCTTATCGGGAACTTGCCATTATTTTCATTAATTTTAAACATATAATTAAGCAATAAGGTTCTAAAAATTGTCAAAGAAAAAATCTGAATCAGGTAAAACAACTGAAAAATTAACCCGCCTTGATATTGATGAAGAGCTGCGAAAAAAAATTCTTCCTTATTGCAGATTAAAGAAGGGTGAAATCTGGAAAGATCCTAAAGGAAAACATAAGGTAGGTGTGCTTGATGCAACAAGTATTGAAGACGCAAGGAAATTATTTGGAAAAGAAAAAGCACAGCTTATAATAAACGATCCACCCTACAACGTTGTTGTTGGAAATGCCAACACAAAAAACCTTTCAAAGATAAATATTGAAGAATACACTGAGTTCTCACGAAAATGGGTTTCAAATGTTATTTCAATTCTTGATGAAGATGCTGCATTATACATCTGGCTTGGAGCCGACCAGAATGATGGATTCCAACCACTTCCAGAATTTATGATTATGATGCGGGAGTTTAAAGAACTGCAAACCAGAAGTTTCATTACAATGAGAAACCAGCGTGGATACGGCACACAAAAAAACTGGATGTCAGTCAGACAGGAGTTGCTTTACTATATTAAAGGTAATCCTTCCTTCAAAGTTATTTACACAGACATACCAAAAATACTTGGCGGCTATTACAAAAAGGTAAATGGGAAAGTCGTTGATAATTTTGAAAGAAGTAAATCTGGATTTATTCGTCCCGGAAACGTTTGGGTTGATATTCAACAGGTCTTTTACAGGATGGAAGAAAATGTTCCCGGTGCTTATGCACAGAAACCGTTGAAAGCTATCTCTCGTATAATCGAAGCAAGCAGCAAAAAGAATAATCTGGTTGCAGATTTTTTCAGTCACAGCGGAGTTACACTTGTAGCTTCCGAAATGCTTGACAGAAGATGCTATGCAATGGAAATTGATCCGGTGTTTGCTGAGCTTTCAATCAGGCGACTTGAGCGCTATCGCAAAACCGGTAAAACCGGGTGGCAATGGAATAATCCTTTCCCTGAAGTTAATTGATTCACGATTGTTGATTAACGATTTATGATTTGAGATTTTAATTATGCTGCCTCTCTATCTTGAAAATTTAAAATAAGAGCGTATGAACAGAATTGAACTTTCCTTATCTAATGGTAGTTTTACACATCAATTAAAACTGGAAATAATTTCAAATGAAAAAAACATTATTCTTGTTTGCTGCACTTTTAACTTTACTATCAATTTACTCCTGTAAAAATGAAGACCTTGAAGCAAAGGGTTCTCCAGAATACTTCGAGGAAATAAATCAATGGGACCAAAAGAGATTAGAGAGACTAAAAGCTGATGATGGCTGGTTGAACCTCGTCGGAAGAACCTGGCTCAAGCCCGGTGAAAATAAATTCGGTTCCGCTAAGGATAACGATGTTGTAATTGAATCAGACAAAGTTCCGGATTATATGGGAGTTTTTGTTTTTCAGGATTCAACAGTTACAATGAAAGTCAATGATGGTGTTGAAATTTTACTTGATGGCAAGCCTGTTAAAGAAATGGTAATGATCGGGGATACTAAAAAAGAGATGACAGTATTCCAGTATAGCTCAATAAAATGGAATTTAATAGTAAGGAATGAATTGTACGGAATACGTTTCCGTGATCTTGAATCAGAATTCGTAAAAAGCTTTTCGGGGATTGAACGTTTCCCTGTAAACGAAGACTGGAGAATATCCGCAGAGTTTGAAGCATATGATCCACCAAGAAAAATATCCGTTCCTAATGTGCTCGGGCAAATAGATGAAGAACCATCACCAGGAGCGATCGTATTTACCAGGGATAACCAAACCTACAGAATAGAAGCTATTGATGCTGGTGACAAACTCTGGTTCATCTTTGCTGATGGAACAAGCGGTGAAGAGACTTACGGCGGTGGAAGATTTTTATACACAGATAGTAAAGCCGACTCAACTGGAAAAGTAATTGTTGATTTCAACAAAGCATACAATCCGCCCTGTGTGCTCACAAAGTTTGCAACCTGTCCTTTGCCGCCAAAAGAAAACTACATCAAGCTGAGAATTACTGCCGGTGAAAAAATGTATGGAAAAAATCACTGAGATGAGTATTGAGTATTGAGCAGGTAATAAGCAAAAAATTGCTCGTTCATTCATTCAATCAGCCAATCAGCCAATCAAAAAGTTTCTTGCTTCTTTGAATGGTTGAATGTTTTATTCTTTCCCAAATACTGACAACAATCCATGAGTCAATGATTCAGGCGGGCCCATAAGATGGGTTGAACCATCAAAAACTTTTGCTTCTAATCTCAAACCGGAATAATTTCTTTCCTGGATTTGAGTGACAAGCTTATCGGTAGGATCAAAATATTTTTCATCAGACTCTTCACTTCCTACTGAAATAAAAACACCTTGTTTCATTTCACCAATCTTTTCAGAAGAATTCTCTTCGTAATTGAAGATCGAATAATTGTCCCAGGTCAGACTCGGGCTTCCAATAATATATCGATTGAAAATTTCAGGTTTTGTAAAAAGTGCGTATAATCCAAATAACCCTCCGATTGAGTAACCATTTATAGTTCTGTCTTCGGGAACAGTTCTGTAATTTGTATCAATAAAAGGTATCAGCTCATCTTTAAGAAATTTCAGAAAATTCTCTGCACCGCCGGTTATTGTTGGTCTGTAATCTCTTCGGCGTTTTTCACCCGCGGATTTATCAAGTGCACCATAACCGATTCCAACAACAATCAGCTCGGGAATATTTTCACCTATCTGAAGATAACGTGCTATGCTTACTGCCATACCAAATGCAACATCTCCATCAAGTACATAAAGCACAGGATAACTCTTTGCTGAATCATTATAGCTGTTGGGCAAACTTATAAAAACATAAAAGGTGTCATCAACACTTTTTGAGAATATTATCTTTCTCCCGGCGTTAAAAAGATTAAGCTCCTGTGCGGACAAAGAAAAGAATAATGATGATATTAAAAAAGCAATTAGTACAAATTTGTGATTGCATCTCATTTTATTTCTCCAATAAATATATTCTAAAAATTACTTGAGTATAAATTCGGTGACCTCTTTAACTCCGTTACTTATTTTTTCCTTTGAAATATTATCTCTGTACCTTGAATAAATCTTTTCATCTTCAAGAAGATTCTTTATTACCTCAGGAAGGTTTTCAATTTTCGGTTCATAAATTCCAAGTTTCTTTTCAATCAGATAGTCAACATTTCCCTGTTCCTGTTCCCAGATGTAATCATTAACTACCGGCACCTTCTTCAGATTTAGTATTTCCATAATTGTAGATGCGCCGCATTTTGTAAGCACTACGTCCGAAATATTTATCAGCTCATAAATAAAATCAACGTACCCATAAATCTGCAGATTTTTAGCTTCATATTTTTTCTTAAGACTCTCTGCACCCTTTTGCAAGATTTCATTCTTCCCACAAACAATTCCGATTTCATAATCTGGCTTTGATTTTAATAATTTTTCAAGAATTTTTTCGCCTTTGGGAATGCCGTCTCCTCCTCCCAAAATCAGCAGCATTTTTTTCTCCGGGTCATATTCATATTTCTTTTTAGCAGAAATGATGTCTGAGTTCGAAAGTTCTTTGGAAAATTTATCATCAATTACAAAAAAGAAAGTGTGAACATTATAATTTTTCCTCTTTTTGATAATTTTCTCTTTTAAGCCATTACTTGAAACAATAAAGTTCTGATCTTTAATCAGGAACCACATTGGATGCGGCGTAAAAGGATCAGTAATAACAGTTATAACTGGTATTGATAGTTTTTTCTTCTTTAATATTTTGTGAATTGGAATGATGAGAAAAAAGTGGAAGATGACTATCTTATCCGGTTTTTCACTGAGAATTGTTTCCTCCAGATACTCCCGCATAAAAGGTGCTAGCAGGTTGCAGCTTATTCTTGCAATAAGCGGAACTTTGTTTAGCGCATAAAGAAATTCAAAGAACCATTTGCCTGTATATTGAAGCATACGGTATCCGTCTTCGATAATGTATTGAACCCAGCGCGGTGTTTTTTCAAAACAATAAATTAATTTTGGTTCAGCTAAATCTGAGAAGTGTTTATTCATATAAATAAAGATTGCGCGTGCTGGCGCAAGATGACCGCCGCCAGTCTTCAGATACATGAATAAATATTTTTTCTTAGCGTTCACAACTTTTACCTTAATACCGGATCGGTTACTTTTTCAAGAAATCCTTTTTCTAGAACCTGTTTTATCTTAAAGGTCCCCAGCTTTCTAGCCTTTAAAAATCCATCCCACGCCGATTCAGCAAGTGTTCCCCTGTTCAGAAGATCGTATAACCACTGGTCTGTGTAATCAGGTTTTTCCTGTTTCATCGCTGCCTGAATTTCACGCAGCCACTTCCTGTTAAATTTTTCCTGCGAACCAATTATAGGACTCATTACTATAGGAATTCCCAATGCACAATAAAATGAAAGTTCGCTCGGTTTGGTCCAGAGTATATCTGTTTCATGTAATGTGTCATTAAAAAGGTCAAAGTATTCCTGGAGTGATTCTGAAAATATTATTTTTATGTTATCACCATCGGGATCAATTTCTTTTTTTACTAATCTAAAATATTCATTGACTTCTTTCCTTATTCCAGCAACAAGAATTAATCTTATCTCTCCGCCTTTAAGTTTGTCTTTAAGACTTTGTGCTATTTCCTTGCCGATCTCCCTTTGTGCGCCCGCTCCGCCAACTGCATAAGTAATAGTCAATTTTCTGTCATTCTTGAAAACACAATTCTCTTTTCCCAAAAAGTATTCGACATTTCTTCCGTGTCTCGCCCAGAATTTTCCTTTAGGATCAAGATAAAATAATCTCTGCGCTAAATCCTTTTTCAGAACAGAAAGATTTTCATCCCCAAGTAATTCAAGAGGCAACGGAAATCCCGTAAGATGAATTCTTTCATCAGGAACACCGTAAGCCTTAAGTCGCTGAGCTGCTTTACCGCAAGGAACAAAATATTCTACCCTGCTTTCCCATGGATCTTTGGCAACCCAGACTCGGTTTATATCAGCATCACAGATTATACAATAAACTTTGTTAAATCCTTTTTTATCGGCGGCAATTGCAGATGCATAAAATGAAGTTATTATTGGAATGTTCCTGGCTGAGGTCGTTTCAAGCATTCCTTTGCAAAGACCTTTTTCGATTAATGATTCGAGCAGATTAACCTGGAAAGTTGTGTTAGATAAATTCCGCATCGGATAGAACGAAGGAATACGCATCATTGAATCGAGCATCGAAAAAACAGGTGGACCGACAACAGGGACACCTTTAGCTCTCGAAAAAAATTCATAGGCATTTAATAATCTTTTCCACAACTTCTGCTCGGCTTTAGATACTGCTTCAAAGGAACCGACTGTAATTATTCCATCTTCTGCAATATCTCTGAGCGGATAGACTGCCCGTTGATGTCCATAGCCCATATCGGCAGCAACAACCCAGGCCTTATTATTGAATTCATTCATAGAATTTAAAAGGGAGATAATATTTCAGGGATAAAAATAGGGAATTGTAAGAAGGTATGCTTAATGTAAAAACAGAAAAATGTTCTTGGGTTTTTTCTTTAAAATAGAACTCATCCCAACCCTTCTCTTCAAAAGAGAAGGGCTTATTAGTTATTGTATCTTGATATAAATATCCTGTCAGAAGAATTTCAGTTATCGTTTTATTGATAATAAGTCTCTCTCCTTGTAGGAGAGAGATTAGAGTGAGGTAAATTTATAGAAAACAAATAAAACCAGAGATAACTTTTGGATTGTGAGACAATCAGCAGATTAAGTGATGATCAGAACAGTATCAGGAAGTTCGTCTATTCGGTCTTTCCTTTAGCCATTCATAAGTGACAACCGCAAGAAATAAAGCTATACCGATAAAGAATCTTACTGTTTCGTCCATGATAATTTTCCTTTTTATTATATTTCACCACCAGAAAAGTATTCTGCAAACATTAACTAAAGATTAAACTAGTGTTAATTTTAGGTTATTAATGAAGATAATTTTGATTCTCAATAATTATGTTAATAAGGTTGATTGAGTCTGATTCCCAATTATAATTAAGAAAGTCCTCTCCTTTGGAGAGGATTTAGGTGAGGCTTCTTATTTGAAAAACCCGTACAGCGGATTAAAAAACATCCCCAAAAATATCTGGATACTTGCGGCGGCAACTCTTATCAACAGATCGGGCACAATGGTTTTGCCATTCATCGCACTTTATGCAAACCAGGTACTCAATGCGTCAAAAAGCGATGCCGGACTTGTTCTTGCTGCTTATGGAATAGGTGCATTTATCACAGCACCGTTCGCAGGAAGGTTAAGTGACAAAATCGGTGCGTTAAGATTAATGACAATATCATTATTCTTAACCGGAACTTTTCTTTTTCTTTATTCATTTGTTACCGACTTCAATTTGTTTTTGGGTCTTACTTTTGTTTGGGCGATACTAAGCGAAGCATTTCGCCCGGCAAGTATGGCTTTCATTTCTGATGAAATAACCTCCGACAGAAGGAAAACTGCATTTGCACTTCAAAGACTTGCGATAAATCTTGGTATGAGTATCGGTCCTGTTATCGGTGGAATACTCAGCACAATTAATTTTCAACTTCTGTTTTATATAAATGGATTTACTTCCCTGGCAGGCGGGGCTTTTCTCCTTTTTTCTCCCTGGGAAAAACACGAAGTCACAACGAAAGAAGTTGGTGTTATGAAGCAGGTAATCCCTCACGAGAAAGTAAGTGTATTCAGCGACCGCAGATTAATTTATTTTCTTCTTGCTCTCATTCCAGTTGAGATAGTTTTCTTCCAGCATATTGGTGCATTACCTCTATTCATTGTTTCTGATTTAGGATTTTCAAACGCTGTTTTTGGATATCTTACTGCGGTCAATACTGTGCTTATAATTTTTATCGAAGTTCCTTTGAATGATTCGATGCGGAACTGGGATGATAGGAAGTCAATTGGATTGGGTGCATTGCTGAGCGGAGTTGGCTTCGGTTTAATGGCATTTACTAACACAATCCCGCCAATAGTTTTTTTGATTGTTATCTGGACTTTCGGCGAAATGATATTCTTTCCTTCTGCTGGTGAATATGTGGCAAAGATTGCCCCCGAAAAACAGCGTGGTGAATATATGGGCTATTTCCAGATGTCGTTTAGCTTTGCATTTATGGTTGGTCCCTGGCTTGGAACAACTGTTCTTGATCTCTATGGTCCTTTTAATCTTTGGATTGGATGCCTTGTGTTTGGGTTGATTTCTACGATTATGATGTTGAAGCTGAGAAAATAACAAGATCGATTTTTCGAAATATTTTTAATACTCTATAATTTCGGCTGATAATCCCTTATATTTGCTGTATGTTAATTAGCAATATTCATATCAGCACTCCGATTTGATACTCTAGCGGCTCAACGCCCTACATACACATCATTTTTAAATTTCCATTAATTAAAAAGAATTTTTTTAAATATGACAAGTATTATTAAACAAATACAGAATAGAAAAACATTTGCAATCATAAGCCACCCTGATGCGGGCAAAACTACTTTGACGGAGAAGCTTCTCCTTTTCGGCGGAGCTATCCAGGTTGCCGGTGCGGTTAAATCAAACAAAATAAGAAAAACAACCACTTCAGATTTTCTTGAGATAGAAAAGCAAAGAGGAATATCTGTCACAACCTCCGTTATGAATTTTGGTGTACGATGGTGTTAAAATAAATCTGCTCGATACTCCGGGACACAAAGATTTTGCCGAAGATACATATCGAACTCTTACTGCGGTTGACAGTGTTATCCTTGTAATTGACTGTGTTAAAGGTGTTGAAGAGCAGACTCAAAAACTTATGAACGTCTGCCGGATGCGGAACACACCGGTAATTGTTTTTATTAATAAGCTGGATAGAGAAGGCAGAAATCCTGTTGAACTGCTGGATGAAATAGAACACAAGTTAAAAATAAAAGTGAGACCATTAAGCTGGCCTGTTGGAATTGGAATTTCTTTCAGAGGTGTATATAATATTTTTCAAAATTCTTTCAGCTTCTTCCGTGCAAACAAACAGAAAATTGAAAAGGATGTAGAAACCTTTAAGGGTTCAACTGATCCTCAATTAAAGAAACTGCTCGGTGAAGATGCTGTCAAGCTAAACGAAGAGTTGAATCTTGTAAATGGAATATATGGTGATTTTAAGATTGAAGATTATCTGAAAGGAAATCTGGCACCTGTTTTCTTCGGAAGTGCATTAAATAATTTTGGAGTAAAAGAATTACTTGATACGTTTATTAAAATAGCTCCCGGTCCTCAAGGCAGAGAAACCACTAAAGGTTTTATTGAACCAACTCATAATAATTTTTCCGGATTTGTTTTTAAGATACACGCAAACCTGGACCCAAAGCACAGAGACAGGATTGCTTTCTTAAGAGTATGCTCAGGAAAGTTTGAACGGAACAAATTCTTTTACCATGTAAGATTAAACCGCGAATTTAAGTTCGCAAATCCTGCAACTTTTATGGCACAGGATAAAAATTTAATTGAAGAAGCATATCCGGGCGATGTAATTGGTTTATATGATTCAGGAAATTTCAAAATCGGTGATACGCTTTCCGAAGGCGAGCAATTTATGTTTAAGGGCATACCAACTTTTTCACCCGAGATATTCAGAGAACTGCAGCTATTCGATCCCTTTAAATCAAAGCAGTTAGAAAAAGGAATTATGCAATTAACAGATGAAGGACTTGCACAGTTGTTTATACAAAATAACAGGAAAGTTGTTGGTACTGTTGGTGAACTTCAGTTTGAAGTTATACAATACCGGCTTCTTAATGAATATGGTGCTGACTGCCGCTTCCGTCACCTGAATTATATCAAAGCCTGCTGGGTAAAGTTTGATGACAAGGAAGACATAGCTGAACTGCAAAGACTTCGTTCGCATAATTTATTTTATGACAAGCACGATGAACTTGTGTTTATGGCTGAGTCAGAATATCAATTAAATGCGGCAAAAGAAAAAAATCCGAAGGCTAAATTTTTATTCAGCATTGAGCATAACACCGAAACTGTGCAAATGGAAAAAGTAGCTTGAGAAATTAATTTTCTCCTGCTATGTGCTGCTGTGAAAGTCTTTGCAAATAAAAAAAGCCCCGAACAACCGGGGCTTTGTTACAATTAATTTTATTTCATTTACTCACTAACATTGCTTGAAGGTTTTTTCCTCTTCATAAAAAATAATGCGGCACCGGCAATTACAACCAAAGCAATAATTAAATAAATCCACCAGTAAGATGGATAGAGTGCATTCTTCCATTCTGCTATTTTACTTTCCATCTTATTCTTGTTCTCATCGGTGAGCATTTTGTTTTCAATTAAGTAATTCATCCAAACGGGTTGTATTGTTGCGAACCAGGTGCTGTCTGCAAATTGAGCGTAAACTCTTTTGGATTCTTCGTCGCTCTTCACTCCAAGATTCTTAAGTTCATCATCAACAAAAAGCAGAACAGAGTTTGTAAACTCCTCGCCATTTTTAAAGCTCATCAGTTCAATTCCATTCAAAGAGAATTCGTCGCCGATTGACACCCAGCCCTCTTGTTTAACAACTGCTGCCCATTCGCTGAACAACTCATCAATTTGTTTAAGCTCTTCTGATTTATTTCCATCTTCAGCATAAACTTCAACCAGCTTAATTCCAACTTTCTGCCACTTATTTACAAAATCTTTTTGCTGTTCACCGATCGATTCAAGATCATCCGGCTTCAGCGAGGTCGCCTTTACAAATCTTATATTATCTCTGATTGTAGTTTTAACGTTATTAAGAACATTATCCTTTTGTTCCTCTGTTGCGACCATATTTTTATCTTCTAAGGTTAGAGCTTCCTTGTTTCTCATAGTTGGCGGCATAAGACTGTCGATCATACTCAGCACAAGTTCATCTCTTTCTCTTATTGAAGAGCGAAGTTCTACAACAAGGTTCTCAAGCTTCTTTATTGTTTTTGCATCCTTTTCACGTTGAGCTTCAAGCTTCTGAACCTGTACTAACAGCTCATTATTTCTCTTGTTTAGAAATTCAACCTGCTGTTTTAACTCACCAACTTCTGTCTGAAGAACATCGATCGTTGAAAAATCTCCTTGCCGCAGCAGATATGCTTTGTTCAATTTTTCCATTGATGCATCATATTTATCCGGATAGAGACTTTTATCAAGAAGCTCTTTATGCTGCGCAAAGTCCTGCTTCAGAATAGTTATTTTATCAAGGACTAAATTAAGTTCCTGTGAAGTTGTTGCATCTTTAATACTTTTTTCAATTGCAGCATACTCTACTTTGAATTTATCAACAATCTCCCGATCGGATTGAGCAAATATTGAACCGGCAAATCCCAGAACAATGAGTGATAATAAAAGTTTAGTTAAATAATTGCTTTTCATTTTGCGCCTCCCTCGATCCCTTTGTATGTATGGTCACTTAATTTCGTCAATCCACAATAAATAATCTGGCGCCCTTATCGGTAAAGGTTTTGTGAGCATCGGAATCATCACCAACGGTATAAGACATACCTTTTCTTAGAGTAATTTTTCTACCGTCTTTTAATTCGGTTGTCATTTCTCCATCGATAATATAAATAACATGACCTTTATCGCACCAATGATCTGCAAGATAACCCCATGAATATTCAACCAACCGAATTCTAATATCGCCAAGGAAAATCGTTTTCCAGAAGGCCGATCCGGTTGTTCCCGGATGTTCTTCTGCATCAATGGTATGCCAGTCAATTTGTGTGAAAGGATGATTCTGAATTTTCATTTTGTTCTCTAATTTTGTTTTATGGGCATAGCCCGAATTCAATGACTAAATCTAAAAGAAAAAAAATCCTAATCGCAAAATAGGTCAAGTAACTTTCTTTTGCATCAAAAAAACTTTATTACCCAATTATGATTTCAAAACTAATATGTAATTTATCTTTATACAATAAATAATATTATTTTTAAAATATGAGTCAGAAAAAGCGAGCATTTTTTATTGATTTATTAAGAGGATTAGTTCTTTTAATAATGATTGAAGTTCATGTTTTCAATTCTATGCTTATTCCCGCCATTAAGGAGTCCGCCTGGTTTTCTTACCTGAATTTTATTAATGGGTTGGTTGCTCCGTCCTTTTTATTTGTATCCGGATTGGTTTTTGTACTTTCACTTCAAAAAAGTGTTGATGAGCTGCGAAAATTTGGCAATGTCTTCTGGAAGAAAATTGGAAGGATTGCACTTGTTTTAATCGCCGGATATTCTCTTCATCTTCCGCATTTCTCGTTAAAGAAAATACTCAACAACCCCACTCAACAGGTTCTCAATGATTTATTCATGGTTGATGTGCTTCAATGCATAGCTATGGGATTGCTTTTTCTGCTGATTGCCAGAATGATTTTCAAAAAAGATAAACCGTTTTATCTTTTTATTTTTATTTCATTGATCATTGTTTTGACTGTTAGTCCGATTGCATGGAGAACTGAATTTAACAATTACTTGCCGCTGCCATTGGCAAGTTATCTAAATAGAATGAACGGTTCTTTATTCCCCGCACTGCCGTGGTTCAATTTTATTTTTGCCGGTGCTCTTACTTCGAAATTTTATATTTGGGCTAGAGAAAATAACGAAGAGAAAAATTTCAGTAAGCAGTTATTAATCTTTGGCGCAATTTCCTTTGCGAGCTGTTTAGTGATTCTAAACTTTGTACTTTCTCCCGATTTAAAGGCAATAATTCCCAATCCATTTTTCTTTTTACAAAGGTTGGGAGTGGTACTTATTCTATTAGCTGCCTGTTGGTACTATCTTGAAAAATCAACTAAGCACGTTGGTTTTATTTTAGATGTAAGCCGAGAATCACTTCTTGTTTACTGGCTTCACTTACAATTGATTTATAGAAATATTTTTGGAGGTGAAAGTCTTTTGTCGATGTTTGGGAACAAATTAACCGTTATTGAAGCAATTATTGTCACGATTATTCTCGCAGTGTTGATGATATTTGCTGCAAAGGGCTGGGGCTGGTTTAAATCAAAGTATCCTATGGCTTCTCGTCGGACTGTAATTGCACTTATCTCCGTAGGAATTCTTCTGTTCGTATTCTTGTGATAAAAAAAAAGCTGAGTCTAAAACAAACAATTCTTCTTGCGGGCTTCAAGCAATAGCTGCTCATAATCTTCAAAGCTAATCTCAATTGCTCCAAACATTTTGAGATGAGGAGTCATATATTGAACATCAAGAAGAGTATATTTCTTTTGGTTAAGATGTTCTATCAATTTTATTAAAGCAGCTTTTGAAGATTGTGAAACTTTTGAGAACATTGATTCTCCGAAAAAAGCTCCCTTGATCGCAATTCCATAAAGTCCACCGACGAGTTTTCCTTTTTGCCAAGTTTCAACGGTGTGAATGAATCCCAATTTATTTAGCCGCAGATAAGCTTCTATCAATTCCTCAGATATCCAAGTTGAACTTCTGTTTGCACAATTTTTCACAACAGAATGAAAATCCGTGTCGAATATAAATTCAAATTTAGATTCTGTAATTACTTTCTTTAGTGAGCGGGGATAGTTGTAATTGTCGAGCGGAATAATGGTTCGTTTCTCAGGAATGTACCAATTGATAATTCCGGTTTCCTCATCAGCCATGGGAAATGCGCCTTTCAAATAAAGGCGGAGCATTATTTCAGGTTCGAGATAATCTTTATATGAAAATTTCTCTTTGGAAGGCATGAGCAAAATCTTTTGTTGAAAATATAGTGCCGGCTCTTAATCTACTTTTACTTCAAGCTGAATTATTTCATATCCTTTAAGTGTTTCATACGCGGCAAAAATAACTCCGGTTAGTACCGAAAGCATTCCAATCAGAAAAAGGGCTGTGATGATCGATCCCAATCTTTCGATATCGAAAATAAATTTAAACCCGATTAGAAGAGATGTAATTACAAAAAGAGCAACGGCAATTGTGTAGGACAATACTGCATTTCTGACAAGCTGCGCACGAAATGCTAATTTTTTTACTTGAAGAGAAATGCTTTCGAGTCTGATTGTTTCTTCGTAGTTGAATTCATTTCCAGAAACCTTGGTTATGAATCTTCTTTTTTCCTCGTTGAGTAGTCTAATTCTATTAACGACAAGCGAGTATTTATTATTCATTGCAAGCAAAAGCAGTCCGCAAGCTGAAATCATTAAACCCGGGGCGAGCATCAATTGAATGACTTCAACAATAGAAATTTTATCTATCATATAGTTAAACTCCTGTTCGTTTAATGAAATCAATAATTACAGGATCGTCCGAGTTGAGAAGTTCTTGAGGTTTACCAACAAAATACATTTTGCCCTCATGAATCATTGCAACCTTATCCGCAACATTTTTCACGCTGTACATATCATGAGTAACAACAACGGAAGTAACATTCAATTTTGTTCCGAGATCCTTAATCAAATTATCAATTGAATCGGACATGATGGGATCAAGGCCTGTAGTCGGCTCGTCATAAAGAATATAATCGGGGTTTGTCACCAATGCTCTTGCAAGCCCGACCCGTTTTTTCATTCCGCCGGAAAGTTCAGAAGGTTTTAATTTTTGTGTGTTGGGTAAATCAACAAGCTCAAGTTTTTCTGCAACTATTTTTTGAATTACAGATTTAGAATATCCGTT
>CAVOPS010000010.1:0-140000 GCA_963698155.1 uncultured Ignavibacteriaceae bacterium
ATTTTTTTGTTCATTGAAGGATAAATTAAATTCGGGAGCTATTTCACTTAAAGGCACCAAAACAAAATCTCTGTTCAACAAATCCTTGTGAGGGATCGTAATTTCGCTATCGGAGTAAATCAAATCATTGAAGAATAAAATATCGAGGTCTATTTCCCGCGGACCCCATTTTGTTGTTATTTTTCTTCCGACCTGCATCTCAACAGATTTCAAAAAATGGAAGAGATCTTTAGGCTCATAATAAGTTTGAATTTTAATTACAGCATTGAAAAACTCGCCCTGCTCAACAGCACCATACGGAGCAGATTCATAAATTGACGATACCGTTTCAACTTCGCAATATGGATTTGGATCTATCAGTTCAATTGCATAATCAATTTTATTAATCTGAACTCCAACATTTGAACCAATACCTATATATGCGATGTTTTTTATGCGATGCTCCGTTTTAAATTTTTACTTCACTTTTATTCCGTTTCGTCTTGCGAAACAAGACTTCGTCACAATTATTTTAATTGTGACGGGCTTTGATTACTTCTGCTTCAACGCAATCGACAACTCCGCCAAGCGGTGGATTATTTTTCCTCACTCTAACTGAAACTTTAATTATTCTGTCAAACTGTTTCAACAATTCATCGGCAATATCTACAGCAAGAGCTTCTATCAAATAATATTTTTGTTTTACAGTAAACTGGTTAAGGAATGAATAAACCTGATAATAATCTACTGTTTTTTTAAATCATCATCTTTCGCGGCTTCAGAAAAATCAGTATAAATATCAATATCTGCTTCAAACTTACCACCAACATATTGTTCTTCATTGCTTACGCCGTGGTAGCCGTAAAAGGTTGCGTTTTTTATCCTGATAATGTTTGTCATTTACCAAAAAGAAATATTTTCATAACTAAAATTAAATAAATGTTCATTAATAATGATTTGATTTTATTCCACTTCCGCTTTGATTATTGAACCTTTTCTTAATTTAAGAAGATTACCCAAATTGGCCCAGAAAACTCCTGTGAGAACCAGTGCTGCGCCAATAAAGTGTCTTGTGGAAAGTACTTCATCATAAAAAAAGTATCCGAGAACCAGTGCAACTATCGGGGTAATAAATGCTACCAATGAAAGTATAACCAGATTGACATGCTTAATCAACCAGTAAAATGAAGTGAACGTAACCACACTTCCAAAGAAAGCAAGATAGAGAATTGATAGATAAGCATTTTGGTTAAATTTTAAAGTAGAAAGATCTTCTGTGAAGAACGCAATTACCAGCATTGATATTCCTGCAATTACCATCGGTATAAAGTTCATTGAAAGTGGATGCAGGTGATGACCAAATTTCTTTATTGAAACTGCGATCCACGCTTGCATTATTCCGCTAAGAACAACTGCAAACATTCCGATTAAATAATTTGAAATATCACCGACAAATGAATCGGAAAAAATGATTACTATTCCGGCAAAGCCAAGCACTGTCCCGAATATTTTAAAGAAGCCGATAAAGTCACTTGGGATTCTTATGTGTGAAAAAATAACAACCCAAAACGGATACACGGCAAAAAGAACGGCTGCCATACCGGAAGGAATAAATTGTTGTGCCCAGTAAACCAATCCAAACGGAATTACAAATGAAAAGAAACCCATTAATAGATAAAGTCGTAATGAATCTTTGTCGGTTTGAAGAGTAATGCTTTTGATCCTCATCAAAATGAAAATGAAGATTGAGGCAAGTGAAAATCTAGCACCGGCAGAAAAAAATGGTGTTAAAGATTCAAGCCCATATCTTATTGCAATCCAGGTTGAACCCCAGATGAAGGAGATGGTAGCGTAAGCAAGAGCAATTTTAACTCCGAGTTTGCTCAGTTATTCTCCTTCATCGCAATTACGCCAAGTGCTCTGCCCGATTTAATTCCTTCTCGCCTGTAGGAATGAAGCAAGTTTTCATATTCAAAACTGCATAAGCCGGATACCTGAATATTAAATGCTTTCACTCCTTCATCAATTAACATTTTGTAATTAGCTCCGGAAAGATCAAGATAGAATTTGTTTTCATTTTTTATTATGAATTCCTTATCAAACTTCGATGCAACTTCTTCTCCTACTTCATAATTTTTTTGAGAGATTGAAGGTCCGATATAACAAATTAAATTTGCTGGATCTGGAATTAAAATCATTTTTTAGTTTTTCAATAGTTTTTCTAAGAATCTTTTTCTCAGTTCCTTTCCAGCCTGAATGAACAGCGGCAATTACTTTCTGTAACGGATCATAAATAAAAATTGCAGGACAGTCAGCACTGCTGATAGCCAATCCAAGATTTTTAGTTGTCGTAATAAGTGCATCACTTTCACCGCAGCTTCCGGATGAATTAACTGTACTGATTTTATCTTCATGCACTTGCTTTTGATAGCTGACCATTTTTTCGTTCAAGCCAAGTTCTCTAAAAAATAATCTTCTGTTTGAATCAACAATTTCTTTTTCATCACCAACACTATATGAAAGATTGAAATAATAAGGCGGTTCTGCATCTGGACCTATCTTAGTGCTAAAACCAAAAACAATTTCAGAAAATCGTTTGAAAATAAAAGGCTTGATGATGAGCATAAAGTTATTTATCAGACACCAAAGAATGATTGAGAGTATACCACTTTAATAGTATATTAGCACGGTTATATTTAAAACATCACTTAAGGTAAATATATTGAAAATCTTAGTAACTAATGATGATGGAATTTACTCGGCCGGCATAGCTGCATTAGCTGAAGCCCTGAAAGAAATTGCCGAAGTAACCGTCGTCGCACCCAGTGAAGAGCAAAGTGCAGTTGGACATGGAATCACGATGAAAAATCCTCTTCGAGTAACCAAATACTATAAGAACGGAACTTTCTTTGGTTATGCTGTAGAAGGAACTCCTGCTGATTGCGTTAAGATGGGAATAAGAAATATTATGGGTGAATCTCCTGACCTTGTCATATCAGGAATTAATCATGGCTCAAACACTGCTATCAATATAATTTATTCGGGAACTGTATCAGCAGCGAGAGAAGCAGCAATTATGGATGTTCCTGCAATTGCAATTTCAGTAACAAGTCATGAAGCAAAAGATTTTAAATATGCTGGTAAAGTTGCGATAATGATTGCACAAAAAGTTATTGAGCATGGACTTCCGCGCGGAACACTCGTAAATGTAAATGTTCCGAACTTTCCTGAAGAGCAGATTGCAGGTATACTTGTTACAGAGCAAAGTAAAGCAAAGTGGGATGATATTTATGAAAAGCGAACAGATCCTTTTGGCAAAGATTATTACTGGCTTACAGGAAAATTGGTAGAAATTGAAAATGAAAAACAAAGCGATCAGTTCGCAATTAAAAATAAGTTTGTATCTGTTACTCCAATACACTTTGATTTAACCGATTACGATACTTTCCAAAAAATGAAGAGCTGGGACATTGAAAAGATATTCAATGAAAAAACTCATTGATGTTTGCCAGATCGATGCATTTACTGATGAACCATTCAGAGGAAATCCTGCAGGTGTAGTTTATTCAGATGAACTAAGTACAGAAGAAATGCAGCTCATCGCAAGGGAGTTTAACGCTTCTGAGACTGCATTCATCTCCAAATCCAGCGAAGCAAATTTCAATTTACGCTGGTTCACTCCAACAGTTGAAGTAAAATTGTGCGGTCATGCAACCGTAGCTTCGATTCATTACTTACTGCAGCAAGGAATAATTCAGGAAAATTCTTTCCTAACTTTTAAAACACTTTCCGGCATCTTGAAATGCAGCACACAGAAATGGAATTCATTCACTCAGCATTCCCATTCCTGAATTAAAAACATTTGAAGGAAATAAAGAAGAAATTATCAATGCACTCAATGGCGGGAAAGTAATCAATCCCGAAAAATTCCCTTTTATTCTTGACAATGGTGGCTATCTTTACATTCACGTTTCATCATTGAGTGATTTAATGAATATAAAACCAAACTTCAGGGAATTGTTGGATTTATCTTCTGCACGAAAAGGATACGATGCTTTCACTTTGTTCACAACTGAAACAATAGAAAAAGATAATCATGCTCATTTACGATTCTTTGCACCGTATTACGGAATTGATGAAGACCCGGTAACAGGTTCTGCAAATGGACCTTTGCTGCTTGGTACTTCGAAAGCTTGGATTAGTTGAACAGAACACCGAAGGAAAAACTTATACATTTGAACAAGGAGATGTCCTCGGAAGGAAAGGAAGAGTTAATGTTTCTTACTCCCCATCAAAAAATGAGCTGACTATTTCCGGAAAAGCAGTAACAGTATTTAAGGGAGAGTTAACTTTTTAATGTTCGGTTACGAAGATATTCAATTATCATTAGCTCATTCTGCAGCTTACCTTGTTATTGCATTGTTATTGATTGCTCTTTATTCTTTTTACGTTTACCGATTTACAATCCCTCAAATCGATCCATATAAAAAAGTATTACTGGTAACTCTGAGAGTTTTGGCATTACTTATTTTATGCCTGATTTTATTCGAACCCATCCTGAATCTCAGTAAAAAATTAACTCTTGAACCGGGAAATTTAGTTTTTATAGATAACTCCAGATCTATTACTATAGATGATGGAACAGACCGTACTACAAAGGTTAAGAAAATACTTAATGATTTTTCAGCTTACTCCTCTGAAAGTAATTTAACTTTTTATGAATTCGGAAATTCTGTAAAAGATGTAAGCGTTGATAGTCTGGAAGAGATGAAATTTTCAGATGGATCTACTAACCTGCAGGAAATATTTAATTATGTTAAAAGTTCAGACAAAAATATAGCTTCGGTAACATTAATCACTGATGGTGTGATTACTTCCGGAAGCAATCCATATTATGATGCAATCAATCTTGGTATACCTGTTTTCTCCATCGGTGTTGGAGATACAACGCAGCGAAAGGATATTGAATTAAAAAAAGTTCTGCACAACGATTTTATTTACGCCGAAACTCCTACAAGCATCATTGCAACAATTTCTAACAAAGGATTTGCTGGTGAATCAGTTACCGCAAGTTTATACGAGAATAATAAATTCATATCGCAGCAAACAGTTATACTTGAGCAATGCCGGGATTCAGAATGTTTCTTTTGATTACAAAGCTCAAAGCAGCGGTGAAAAAAAGTTGAGCATTCAACTATCGACTTTAAAAGATGAATTTACCACTGCAAATAACAAACAGATTTTTTATGTAAATGTTCTTTCGAATAAAATTAAAGTGCTTCTGCTTGCATCCAGCCCGAATGCAGATTTAACATTTATAAAAAACTCACTTGCAAGAGATGAAAACATTGAGGTCAACTCGATCGTTCAGATATCACGAGACAAATTTTTAGATCAATTAAACTATTCGAAACTTGATAGTGCTGATGTATTGTTCCTGATCGGTTTTCCATCTGACGCAACACCTGATGAATTGCTGAACCGTGTTATCTTAAAAATCGAAGAAGGTAAAATTCCCTACTTTCTAACATTGTCTGCTGGAGTAAGCATTAACAAACTTTTAAGGCTTGGTAATAGCCTTCCTTTCAGATTTAGCCAGAGCTTTGCAGGATTCAGAGAAGTGCAGCCATTTATTCTTCCGGAACAAATCAATAATCCGATCTTTCAGCAAGCCGATAAAAATTTCCTGGATAATTGGAACAATCTGCCGCCGGTTTCGCAGCCCTTCTTAATTTTTAATCCAAAGATTGAAAGCAAGACATTGGCGCAGATTAAAGTAAATAACGCCGTTGTTAATTCACCGTTAATACTTTCAAACAATTTCAGTGGAAAAAGATCAATCGCCGTTTTAGCAAAAGATATCTGGAAATGGAAACTCCAGGTAGCACCAAAGGGATTAGATTTATTCGACAGCTTCATTGTTAATTCTTTGCGATGGTTAAGAGCAGGTGAAGATCAAAAGCTGGTAAAGATTAAGACATCAAAGAAAAATTTTTCGCAGGGTGAAAGAATAGAATTTAGCGGTGAAGTTTTTGATGAATCATTAACTCCAATTTCAGATGCCGGAATTAAAATCAAAATTTCTTCTCAGAAGAATAAATATGAAACCGATATGCAGAACGTTGGTCCGGGATTATATGAAGGTTCAATTATTATAAATGAAACCGGTGATTTCAGCTTTTCTGCTGAAGCAATGACTGACGGCAGGATTTTAGGAAAAGATAACGGAAGCTTTAATATTGGCGAGATTGATATCGAATTGGTTAACCCGGTGATGAATTATCCTTTGCTCAATCTGTTGGCTAGAGAATCAGGCGGGGAATTTTATTTTCCTGATGATTATTCTCCCCTCCTAAACAAACTGAAAGAACTGAAAATAAATTCTTCCAAAGAAAAAGTGGTTACATCAGAAATTACATTGTGGTCTAATACATGGATGCTTATAATCGCGATATTATTATTCGCACTTGAATGGTTCATCCGCAAAAGAAGCGGAATGTTGTGATACGACCTTAAGAACGAGCGTTTGCATGAATGTATGAATGGATGAATGGATGATAAGAACATACATCCATACAAGCCATACACAGTAACCTTTTATCGATAATGAATAGTATTAGCTAATAAATGAAATTTATACCAGGCATTATATTCGATTTTTTCCTACCGCGATTCTGCCCCGGCTGCAATAAAAAATTATCCACTCAGGAAAAACCTGTCTGCGGTGATTGTATCAGCAGTATTTTGATAGCTGATGAAGATAGACTTCAATATGAATTCGATAGAAAATTTCGATCAGAAAGAATGATTGAAAATTTTTATTCAAAATATGTATTTGAAACTGATAAAACTCTGCAGCATATAATCCACGCTCTGAAATACCAAAGACAGTTCAAACTAGGTATTTTATTAGGTGAGATTCTTGCCGAAGGAATTAACTTACTTAACTGGGAAATTGATTTGATTATACCCATTCCCATCCATCATCTGAAAAAAGCAGAAAGAGGATTTAACCAATCAGATTTTATTACGAAAGGATTAAGCAAGTCTCTAAAAATTCCCTATTCAACAAAAAGTATTAAAAGAATAAGATACACAGAATCGCAGACCAAACTGAATCCTGACCAAAGAGCAAATAATGTAGCAGATGCTTTTAAAGTAGGAGAGAAAAAAAGATTAGAGGAAAAAACATCCTTCTTGTGGATGATGTAATTACAACTGGAGCAACAATCCTAGAATGCGGAAAGGTAATGGTTAGTGCGGGCGCAAATTCAGTTTATGCGTGCTCTGTTGCAATTGTAGAACAATAATACTCTACATCTTCTCAGGTGCAGAAACACCAAGTATAGTTAAACCATTTTTAATTACGGTCTCTGTAGCAACAGCCAACGCCAATCGTGCTTCAGCAACGATTTGCGGCTTTGTGCAGGGGGAATAAGAATTCCGTCAGTTCAATTTAGCACTTCTGCCCACTTTCGCCAAGCCTGTGTTAGTAGTAGGCTTTTCTGTCTGTCGTTGAAGTTGTGCGGTCATTTGATTAAATAATGTATCGCCAAAGTAATACCTTACTAATAACGATTTCCAATTGTTTCTGATGGCATAGACTTTTGAATAATAGCCAGATCATTTTTAGTTAATTCCACATTAAATGCACCTAAATTCTCTTCGAGACGGTGAACTTTTCTAGTACCTGGAATTGAAACGATTTCATCGTTTTGACTAAGTACCCATGCTAGGGCAACTTGTGCTTTGGAAACTTTTTTGCTTTGTGCAATTTGATCTATAGCCTCAACAAACTTTAAATTCTCACTTATAGCTTCATCCGTAAAACGTGGATTACGTAAGACGAAAATCCCCTTGTTCTAAATCAGCTCGACTTTTAATCGCACCAGTTAAGAATCCCCTTCCCAAAGGACTGTATGCCACAAAGGTGATACCGAGTTCTTTACAAACATCAAAAATCTCTTTTTCTGGTTCTCGACTCCATAAGGAATATTCTGTTTGAAGGGCAGTAATAGGGTGAACAGCGTGTGCCCTACGAAGCGTTTCTGCATTAACTTCTGAAAGACCTAAATGTTTTACCTTTCCTTGTTTGACCAATTCACTCATTGCACCAACAATTTCTTCAATTTCAACTTTCGGATCTTGCCGATGCATGTAATACAAATCAATTGACTCAACACCCAAATTTTGAAGACTTTGTTCACAAGCTTGTCTTATGTATTCTGGTTTCCCATTAAGTCCAAGAAATTCACCATTGGGTCCTCTCATCACGGCAAATTTGGTGGCTAAAATTAGGTCATCCCACCTGCCTTTAAATGCTTTTCCTAATAGTCGTTCATTCGCGCCCCAACCATACATGTCGGCTGTGTCGAAAAAATTAACTCCCAAGTCGATGGCTTTATGCAATGTATTTATGGATTCATTTTCATTAAAAGATCCATAAAACTCTGACATACCCATACAACCAAGACCGATTCTATTAACTCTTAGTGTACTGTGCCCTAATGTTGTTGTTTGCTTCATTGTTCCTCTGTTTGGTAAATTATTATTAAAATTTTTTTGTCTGTCAATTTAAAGTTGGTTGTGTTATTCAATTTGTTTTTTCTAAGCTTACTGCTAGCGGTTTGAATATGGTGCGTTTGGCGTTTTGTAACGCTTAATTTTCAAACTGTGACATATGTTATTTTGTCTACTAATTTTCATATTTTACACAATCCGCCAAATGCATTATATTTTTTGTTAGGTGCTGGTTTTATTCGTCAATAATTTTAGATTTATCAAATTCTATTCTTTTAATATCTATAAATGGGCTTTTCATCAGATAAAGGAAAGTCTGCTTTTCTTCTGGTTCAAATTCTTTTAATCCATATTTCATTTCTTCAACAGGAATTAGCTTAAATGTTCCAAATATTCTGTCCCAGATAATAAAAATATCTGCAAAATTTGAGTCTGTATAAAATTGTTCTTGATGATGATGAACTCTATGATGGTCAGGCATTACAAAAATAAGTCCGAATGTACTGTTCAACCATTTAGGGTAATTCAGGTTAGAGTGTTCAAGAAAGAAGAAAATATAAATGATAAAATAGTATAATGCCATTGAAGTTACATCTGTGCCAAATATTCCCGCAGTTAGTATATTTCCAGTTTGGTAGATGAGGATAAGCTCTAATGGATGAAATCTAAAAGTTGTGGAAGAATCCATTGTTGTATCGCTATGATGTACTCTGTGTAGCCTCCATAAAAGTGGTATTTTATGGGATGCTCTATGTATCCAATACGTAGTAAAGTCATATAGAACAACACTCAAAAATAGCTTTGACCAAAATGGAAGTTCTACTAAATATAGTAGTCCAATTTCACTAGAGTTCAACCACTCAATACAATAAACCTGGATTGAAACGAAAAATATGTTCAGGATTATCAATACTATTTGAAAAAGGATGTTTTGAAATAAATGATTTCCCCTCTGTTTGAAAGAAAAAGGGGTTCCAGATACTTGCTCCAATGTGAAGAAAATAGCAAGTAATCCGATAATAATATAATTCGGATTTATATTCAAAATCGTATCTAAAATTTCCATAATGCTTTCCTTTATTTTTAAAAATTCAATTCTTATTTTCAGAAATCAACTTGCACCTAACGTTCGAGGCTTTGTGCAGTTGGGGAATTGACCAACTGTCCGCCCGGAACCGAAGCTAAATTTATAACTAAAAGCCGATGTTTAGAACTACTGCCCGGCAGAATTTCGTCCGCCGAAACCAAAGCCTGGATATGCACTGCCGATGATTGCTTCAACGTCATGCCCCAATTGCACAAAACCTTTTGTTGGCTGCTGTAATGCAAATATCATCTTCATTAAATCCATCTCTTCTAACCTCTTTTAATCATTGTTGAATGGAGATGCTTTACTTTCCAATGCTTTCTTTGCTTTGCTAAAACTACTGTTTCCAACCATTGTATGTCTGTTTTTTTTGCATCTTTAGTAATAATCGAATTCAGTCGATAAGTGACCCATGCGGTAGTTTTACTTGATTCAGTATTGATGAATTCGAAAGTATTGGTACGCTCAAAATCTGCTGACTGGTTCATTGCAATTGCTTTCCTTATAAGTGTATCTATATTCCATATCTGCCCATATTCATAAAATGTAACATCAGGAGAGCAATAATATTTTAAAGCTATTGAATCTCGATTAGATAAGGCTTGAAACATTTTTACAACAGTTTGTTGTATTTCTTGATGTTCTTTTGAAAGTAATTGTTGTCCTTGTAAAAGAGCAGCAAATAAAATTGCAATGGTCAAGAAGATTGTTTTTTTCAATGTTTTGCTTTCCTTTTTTTTTCTGAATTAGTGAAGTGTTAAATTGTATAGCAGCCAACATAATTCTTTACGCATTGCGTAATTACTCTAAATGAAATTGTGTTATAGAAATTATTTGAACCTTACATTTTCTCAGGCGCAGAAACACCGAGAATAGTTAAACCGTTTTTAATTACAATTTTAGTTGCAACCGCTAATGCTAATCTGTGCTTCAGCAATATTTTTTTCGCTGCCAAGTATTCTTCTGAAAGTATAAAACTTATGAAATGCTGCTGCAAGGTCTTCGAGATATGCACAAATTTTCTGAGGTTCATAATTTTCCGCACTGTATAAAACTTCTTCCTCAAACTTGTAAAGCTTTTTAAGAAGCGCTTGTTCTTCTTCTTCAATCAGCAGATTTAAATTATTCGTTGAAGGTTTCAGATTTTCTGATTCAACCGTTCTGATAATCGAGCAGATTCTTGCGTGAGCATACTGAAGATAGAAAACAGGATTTTCATCGCTTTGTTTTTTAGCAAGGTCAATATCAAAATTCATATGAGAAGAAATTGTTCTCATATTAAAAAAGTATCTGACTACATCACTGCCAACTTCATCAATCAATTCATCCAGGGTGATGTAATTAGCTTTTCGTGTTGACATTTTAACTACTTCACCGTCTTTCAAAATCGTTACAAACTGGTGAATAAGAACTTTCACTTTCTCAACATCATAACCCAAAGCCTTTATACCAGCAAGCACATCGGGATAAGTAGCATTGTGATCTGAACCAAACAAATCAACCATCAGATCGTAACCCCGATCATATTTTACTGCGTGATAAGCAATATCAGGAAGCCGGTAAGTTGGTTCGCCTGTTGCTTTCACAATCACTTTATCTTCTCCACCTGTTAGCTCAGAAAGTTTCAGCCAGATTGCTCCATCTTTTTCATAAGACAATCCTGAAGCTTTAAATTTTCCCAAAAGGTCATCAATCTTTCCATCTTCATAAAGAGATTTTTCATTGAAGAAAATTTTATGATGAATTCCTATACGGTTCAGACTTTTCTTAATATCATTAAAAATTTCAGCTTCGGCAGCCTCTTTAAATTTTCCTTCTGCAGGCTCATCTACAAGATTATTTCCAAATTCTTCCTTCAGTTTTTTCGCAATATCGATGATATATTCCCCTTGATAATAATCCTCGGGGAATTCAACATTCTTTCCCAAAAGATTTAAATATCTTATCCTGACAGAATCGCCGAGCACACGCATCTGTCTTCCGGCATCATTGAAATAATATTCGCGGTCAACTTCATATCCAATCCACTCAAGCATATTTGCAACCGTGTCACCAATTACTGCGTTCCTTCCGTGACCAACAGTTAATGGTCCGGTTGGATTAGCCGAAACAAACTCAACGTTTGCTCTTTTGTCGGAATATTTTTTTGATTTTCCAAAACCATCGCCTCTTTCATTAATCTCTTTGATAATCTCTGATATAAATGAAGGAGTAAAATAAAAGTTTATGAATCCCGGTCCGGCAATTTCTGTTTTGCTGATGATGTTTTCATCAATTTCAAGATTTGAAATTATTTCTGCAGGCTAACTCTCTCGGATTCTTTTTGAGTTTTTTTGACAGGATCATTGCAGCATTTGAGGAAAGATCACCGTGTGTTTCAATTTTAGGAGTATCAAATAGTAATTCTATTTCACTCAGAAATGGCAATCGCTTTGCAGCGTCTTCAAATAATTTTTGTAGATATTTTTTCAATCCTGCAGGAATAATTGTGAATGAAATCTGATATGCAAACTTATTAAAGAAGGAGACCGGAAAAAACTATTCTTCTGAAAAGACATTTCTCATTTTGCTTTGACAGCGGTCTTCTCTAAAGGATCTTTCATTTTTTCAGTTGGTGCATCTCCCCAAAGCTTTTCGAGATTATAAAATTCTCTTGCATCTTTCTTGAAGACATGAACAACTACATCAACATAATCCAGCAAAACCCAGCTTAGTGCTTTGAGTCCTTCTTTATGCCAGCATTTAATTCCGTCATCCGATAAAACTTTATCCACCTCGTCTGCAATCGCTTTAACCTGTGTATCGGAATCAGCAGAGCAAATCACAAAGTAGTCAGTAAATGAAACAAGTTTTCGTAAATCAATTGATAAAACATTAAAACCTTTTTTTGTGAAGATGATATCCGAGATGCGGTGAGCTAAATCTGTTGAGTTCAATTTTACCTCTTTTTTAATGGAATTAAATCTCTGTAATCTTTTCCAAGAATGAATGTAACATCTAGCATATAGTCGGGATTGATTTGTTGAATAATATTTTGATTATCCAGCCCGACGATGGCAGCAACTTTTTCTGCGTTATGAATTTTTTCATTCCTGCTAATTATAATACTGTTTTCAATTTCAAACGATCGGTAGTTTCCCAAATTCACTACATCAATATTATTAGTTCTTAAATAGTCAGTTAGCTTTTCGGCTACTCCACTTACTCCACAGCCATTCAGGACTTCGACCTGTATTCTTGCCTTAGTGCTGTCTACTAAAAGATAATCCTCAGTATCGTTAAAAGAAATAGTCTTAACTACTGAGTAAGCTAAAATAGTATTAATGACAATCAGGATGAGA
This sequence comes from uncultured Ignavibacteriaceae bacterium, assembly GCA_963698155.1. Taxonomy (GTDB): domain Bacteria; phylum Bacteroidota; class Ignavibacteria; order Ignavibacteriales; family Ignavibacteriaceae; genus IGN2. The sequence goes on from CAVOPS010000010.1 coordinate 12,928, forward strand.
ATCGAAACATTGAGGAGAAGATTTTTCGAGTGGTCTTCTTTTGTTTTGTTGGTTGAGATTTTCTTTTCCCTCACTAATTAAGAATTATAATTTTCTTCACTTATTTTCAAAAGGCGATTCTGTCTGATAACCATTTATCCCCGAACTGAAATTAAACGGATTTCCGTATCCATAAAAAGGATGATAATATCCATAACCGAACGGCATACTTCTGTACTGCAAATGAACTGAAAAATTATCCCAGGGATGATAATTAATTGCCGCGTTGCTTATATAAATTCCGGAGATATCTTTCTGGAATTGCTCGCCCAGAGTGCTGTAAGGTGAATACATTACACTAACATCTAACTGCACATTTAAATTATTCATCAATCTATAGAACATACTATTGGTATAGCTTGTTAATGACATGCCCTGTCCGGCAAATGTTGAATAGTTCAGGCTGAAGGAATGGCGCATTATAAAATCATCGGAGTTCAGAAATCCAAAAAGAGAATTTGAGTTTTCAGTTACGATTCCTTCTTTAACGCTGTTAGTTTCAAAGCCGCTATCTCTGAATTGAGCAAACGTAAATGTTGCTGACAACAAAAAAGTAAGCAATAATAAATTTTTCACATCATCACCTGAAATTTTAATTCAATTTTATATAAATAACTTACAAAAAGCAACTAGAATCTTTCTGACAATTTATTATAAGACCTTCGTGATTTTATTTTTTTTATCAACCAGGACAACTTTAGGTTTAAATTTCCTGATGTTCTCTTCGGGTACCTGAATATAGCTAACAATTATAACCTCATCGCCTACTGATCCAAACCTGGCTGCCGGACCATTAAGACAAATCGTGCCACTGCCTGCATCTCCTTCAATTGTGTATGTATCAAGTCTGGAACCATTATTAAAATTCAAAACCTGAACTTTTTCATAGGGTAAAATATCTGCCGCCTCAAGCAAATCCTTATCCACTGTAATGCTTCCTTCATAATAAAGCTCAGCCTGAGTAACCGTGACCCGGTGAATTTTGGACTTCAACATTTCTCTTTGCATTAAAACTTTTTCCTTTAATTTTGTGCAGTCAAATATACCCAATGCCAAATCTTAGTTTCAAGGGAACAATTTGGTCAGAATGATAATTAACTTCTATTTTGAAAAAATTAAGAGCTTTATTTGAAAATACTGGTAATTGATAATTATGACTCGTTTACCTTCAATTTAGTTCAGTTGCTGGGTAAATATAAAAACGAACTTTTAATATTGAGGAATGACGAGAACATTACTGCAATCAGAAATTTTCAGCCGGATAAGATTTTAATTTCTCCCGGTCCGGGAAGACCTGAAAATTCAGGATTAACTCTCGCAGTAATTGAAGAATTTGGGAATTCAGTTCCAATACTTGGAGTTTGTCTCGGTATGCAGGCAATCTGTTATTTATTCGGTGCAGAGATAATCAATGCGGAAAATATCTTCCATGGAAAAACTTCTAAAATTAATCACGATAGCAAAACTATATTTCAAAATATTCCACAAGAATTTGATGCAATGCGTTATCACTCTTTGATCGTCAAAGAAAATACCTTGCCTGATGAAATTGAAATTTCAGCTAAAGCTTCAACCGAGAGAAATTATGGGTGTGCGTCATAAAGTCTATTCACTGGAAGGAATACAGTTTCATCCTGAATCAATCCTGACTCCTTCGGGTAACCGTATCATCAAAAACTGGTTGAACCTTTGATGGATAACGGTTGAGGCTATGTGCAGTAAGGGATTGCGGGCTATAAACCTGTCCACTGACACCGAAGTTTTAGCGGGGCAGAACGTTTGAATTACCTCTGAAACCCTATTGCATATAGCCTTTGTTACCGCCAGTTTTTTATTTGCTTTCTATCCATTCATTCATTGTCTTAAGAGCCAATTCAAAATTTCCAGTCTGGCAATGGTTCTCTGCATGTTCTTTTTGAAGCATAACATCTTCTCCATTCTATTTAATTAACTCAGATTCAATTCTTCTCAAGAAACTTATCGGCAGGAGTTTTATATGATGTTGCCGCTGATTGACCAGGGTGGTTCTTGAAGTAATCGCTAACCATCCTGAAACCAATAGTGTATCCGGTATTAGGTGGAATAGTTTTTTTCAATCCTACGAACCATTCTAAGTAATCATACTCCGGATTAAACCACATTTTCTCTGCTTTTGATTTCCACTCCCTAAACTGTTCTTCTGTCAGCGCTTTACAATAAAATGGTGTATCTATCTTACATACTTCAATTGCAAAATGACAGGCAAGTCCTTCAGTTATCATTGATTCAAAAAGACTGTTGTTATAACCAACTGTTCTATATCTTAAAGTATGATGATATTCATGAGGAATTGTTTGAATAATATGAGTGGTAATTGCTTCGTCAAATTTGGGATGCGCCGGATCAAGCAAGATATAAATTTGTTTTTCATTTGGTGCAGCACCGCTCATACCTATCCTTGGAATTGTTTTCGATGGAAATACCAGCACCCTGAATTCAACATCTTGTAAATCTATTACTTTGCTTGTTGTATCAATTCCTTGTTTAATGCTTTTTATGATTTGGGGATAATATGAGGAATCAACAGATGACATATTCCGATGAAAGCATATTTTATTTGTTCTTAAAGAGTCAACAAGAAAAACATCATCCTGATTGAGCACATTTTGCTGTGGCTTACACCCGGATGATGTGATAATTAGAAATATCAGAACATATTTTGTAAAATTCCTTGTGTTCATATATTCTCCATTTTATTTATCCAACTTTGTTAAAAGAGTGCGTGAAGTTGCTCCAGGTCTTTCATATACGGAACTTAGAGTGTTATCAGGATTAAGTGTATAAGTTATTTTAACTTTTTGTTTCTCATCAATTATAGTTAATGTTTTATTTTGGAATTTTGCTTTATATCTCTGCCAACCGGGCTGACCGACTCCCCATTGATAGGCTACACCCCACGAATAAACAACATCCGCTTCAAAATTGTTATTAATTTTTTCAACGACCAGCATATTATCCAGAATACCATCCGCATACACCAGACCATTTGCCTGAGAATGATTTAAGATCTTTCGAAACATTCGAACCCGGAGTAACAACCTTAACATCATTCGGTAAGACAAGAGAAAAATTATTCTTCTCTAAGAAGTCATTAAATGTTGATGAATATTTAAACTGATAGCTATTTCGGTTTTGCAGCCAGCTAATAACTTCCTCTAATGGTTCATTCGTATCGAGCCAATAATCAGGCAGATATCCAACACACTCCTCCAATCCCGGTATAATTAAAAATTGGCGAGGAAGTTTAGCAATGAACTTTGAGTTAGGCAGATAAAATTCGCAGGCATCTGAAAACTGAGCAACGCCGCCTGTATTTTCACCAATGATTATTCTGTTTTTAACAGACTGCGAAGCACCTATCATTCCTTCACCGGCTGATAATATTCTACGATTTGTTAAAAAGATTAGCGTGCCCTCATAATTTCCGGATTCACTCCGTTTATTTCCCGATCCGAATTCCCAATCTTTCACCGGATTCGTTTTATAATTTTCAAATTTACTGGCATTTGTTTCAATCCAATTTTTGAAATGAGGTGAAATGTTCGGCATAGTGCTAAGATCATATTTATAAAAATACTCTGTTATCGCAGGAGATGTTAGCATAGCCCAATTGATTTCCCATTCTGAATTTCCGTTCAAGTTCTGCATAAAGGTTTGCGGATAAACTGAAGAACCTCCTCCGTTATAAAATAAGTTAATGATTAATGTTTTCTCGTTTTTCAATTCGTTTCCGGCTTCCATAAATTTTTTCATCTCAGGGTAAAGATTATCTGCCGAACTGGTAATTCTCAAAACAGGGATATCGTTTACTCGATTTATATAGAAAGGTTTTGGATCATCGAACCTGGAATACATCAAGCGGCTTTTGTGAAACGGAATTTCAATCACCCGGTTATTAAAAGACAGCTTTACAGAACTCACATTCTCTGGCGATAATTTGCCAATAAAATATTGTTCTTTACCAGTTGCGGAGAGCGTTTTGAATAAATAATCAGCTGCATCACTCTGAGTAAACAAATCTCCCAACTTGACCGAATCGTTTTTAGTATCAATAACTTTAAGCAAACCATCCTTAGATTTTTCAACCAGAACATCACAGTAATAAACAGCTTTATGCTTGTATGCCCAGTTATAAATATCTCCAATTAAAGCAATATGTCCATCGAAGATTTGCCTGAAATATTTTAGATAGTTCATGCTCGAAATCGTATGTGGAAATGGTATCCTTATCGGAAATATAATTTCTCATTTCATCAAAGAAAGATTTGAAATTAATTCCCTTAGATTCCCAATATTCGTAACCAGCGTAGGAAGTGCTGAACAGATACTCAAACATATCTATATCTTCCAGCGCCTGCGCTTTTGTAATATAGCCGGGAATTTTCAGCTTATCTCCGCCATGGAAGGGTATGATTTCTTTATAAGAGACGGGAACCGAGTTTTTAGGAATGTAATTTTTATATTCTTCCGGAATTGCTTGTGACTGGAAATTTATTCTACAAGCATTGAGTAACAAACTTATTATTCCAGACAGAATAAAAACGGTTAGCTGCAAGTTCATTTCTTTAATCATTTTAATTTCCTCTCTTAATTTATTCCAGTTTTTTGTATTGTATCTTATCTGAAATCTGAAATGCTTAATGATTTTAAAATATTCACAGCAAGGTAAAATGATTGTTAATTCACTCTAAGTCCGTATTTTTTTATTTGATTCAATTGCACGAACAAGTGCTTCCGGTTCATCTGTGCCTATACGGAATCTTTTTCCGTTTTTCATGGTTAACTCCACTGCTTCGAAGCCCGAAACATTCCATAACCAATATTGCCCCGGAATCCAGCGAATTCCCCAACCCGCATACCAAGGATTTTGAACTGCCTTTACCGTTTGAATCTCAGAGAGGGAAATACTCTTTCGTATGAGACTAATTCCAAAGCTACATGTAATTATGTTATTCTGTATTTCAACCGTTAATGCATAAAAAAGAACCAAAGCGGCAATGAAGAAAATCAGAATTAGGATAAACATAAAAGGAAAAACTCCCTTTGCCATGAATTGAGTGAACACAATAATGAAAAACACTACCAATGGAATGATAATGACGTATCCTATTTGTTTGTGATGATATTGCATGTTTACACCTTTTAAAATGTCCTTAGGCTAGCGGAAATGTTAAAATATATGAAACTTAAATTAATTATGATTTTAAAAATATGTTGGGTTTAAACCGCCATTCCTTTTAACACATTGACGCTGTTTTACTATTTTAACTACCATAAACCTAGTTGATCTTTTGAAAAATTTGTTGAATTCCATATAATTCATGTTCTGCTAATACTTGCAATATATTATCAGACTCACCCTTATAAAATGTTAAAGAAAAATCTCCATTTACTGATGGAATGAAAAATTTATTCGACGATTCAGGAAATAACTCGAATTTAGATTGACTATTAGATGTAATGTAAAGTTTCTCATTTTCTAATATAATGTTAAATCGATCTTCAGATGCAGCATCCAGGCTTTTATACTCACCTAATATTTTGACATATTCTGTTAATGAAATGTTTGTTGCTAATCTGGATTCTATTCTCTGTTTAAGCTCTTTATTTTTTAAATCAAAATAATCTTCTGCCGAGATATTTTTCGGAAACAAAGATTCTATTTTAACAGTTCTTGTACCTTTTTTTAATTCGCTGTTGATATCAAATATTACTTCTTCCATAAAATTATGAAAATAATAAAGATAAATTTTACCATTTTTTAAGTCATAAATTGTAGAATACACTGTTGTAGCCAATCCCATTGTTCCTTCTACATGTGCATTAGCCAATATTCTCTTGAAAAGATTTATCGATATTTTTTTGCTGTTTTGAAGTGTGCTGTGTGTAATTAAATATTGGTCACAAGGATTATCATCTTTTTGTGGTAATATTGGAAACTGACTGTTATGTTCGATTACTTTACCAAGTTCAATGATTAGCGAATGACCATGTCTATCTCCCAACATTATTAGAAAGTTAGCATAATACTGTAAATTATTATATTTCTCTATTAAAATGAGTGCTTCTTCAATAGAAGAGCATTCTTCTAATATTTTCTCTAAAAGATTTCCTTGATAAAATTCACCAGTAATATCATTTTTAATTTCTACATTAGGTGCAAAAACTATATTAAAAAATAATCCCTGATCATTTATTCCGTTAGAGGCTTCTTTATGATCGAGAAAAAAATTACACCCAAAATAAACTCTACCATATTTACCATCTTCGGGAGGGCAAAACCAAATATATTGATCAGCAGAAATCGCATCTTCATTTTTCCCAGCTAAAGCAATTGTATCATTTGCGGCATAAAATGCTGTGCATGCAAATAATGAATTTGATGGCAGGCTAAATAAGAAGACTAAACCAAGTAATACTTTTGCTTTCATATTATTATCTCTTAAAATTTATTATTAATTGCATATTGATTTTTCTTTAATCCATTTAATCATTACATCGAGAGAGAGACCTATATTACCAATCTGACAATGATTTTCTGCATGCTCTTCTTTTGTAAAAACTTTGCTGGTTATTGATTCAGCATTCTTTAGTGCCTTTACTTGCATAGCTAACATTTTGAATGGAATAAAATGGTCATTCCTGCTGGTCAAAATCAGAACGTCTTGCTTTACACGTTCTGAATGGATATTCTCTTCATTCAATTGCAGGTACAAATCCAAAGCTTCTAAAGGTTTTGTTTTCTTAGTGATAAACTTTAAATGGTCAACCACCCATGATGCCATATTATTTTTGTTCTCAAACTTCATTATTGCCATTTGATTCATAAAATTTGGCCAATGTTCCATACACCATATATGAATTTTGCGAAATATTGGCGGCATACTTTTCATGTAGTCTATTGCATGTCCTGTTGTAATCACTCGTTTAATTCTATTTTCAAATGCAGCTGCTCGTAAACAAAACCAACCGCCCATTGAAATACCAATCATCGTTACATTTTCAAGTTGAAAATAATCCAATATTGCTTTCGTTGGTTTCTCCCATTCAATAGATATTGGAATGTTATATTTTCTTAGTGTGGCACCCTGTCCAGGTCCTTCAAATCCTATAACATCATAACCGCTATTTGAAAAGTATTTCATCATGGAATAGAATTCTTCAATAAATGAGTCAAACCCGCCATGAATAACAATTGTGCCTTTATTTTTATCAGATGAAGGTATTCTTAAGGCAGATAAAAAGGAATCTTCATATGGAACTTTATGTTTTTCAATTACATCTCTCTCAAAAGTTTTATAAAATAGTTCGATAAACTTATTATACAGAATATCTTTTTCGGGGTCATTTGATTTTGTGTAAAATTCAGCAGCACGGTAATAAAATGCAGCATTCATTAATCTATCTTCAGAAACCGCTTTTTCGGCGAGTCTTAGCATTTCTCTTTTCCAGTCTTTAAATGTCTTAATCTTTTGCCCAACTTCTTTCAAGTCTTCAAATCTGGCATATCCAAAAGAATATGGACGATTCAGCTGGAAATTAAAAAGTTGTTTTTTATGAAATTTCTCGTAACCAACTGGAAATATGAAATCTTGTTTACTCATTTCTTATTTGCATTTATATGATTCAGGGTATGAAGCTAAGAAATCAATGATTTCATTTATTTTGAAATATCTCACTTATCAAAGTTACTTAAAAGTAAAATCCGTTCAGGTGAAATGTCAATTAATTTATAATCATTAATCTCAGGATTGTTCTTTTAAAATGACTCAACAATACTGTATCCAATGGCATAAACGCTACCATACGGAATCTCATTTGTTCCATAAAATATTTTGTCGTTTGTAATAGATTTATATTTATTGAGTTCAGGTTTTATCAAATTCCAAATCCTTTTCTCTTCTGATTTACTAAACATGTTTAAGAAAGGATGATTTGCATTTGGGAAAAGTCCCAGAGCAAAAGATTCTGCTCTCCCTTCTAAAATAAGATACTCTAATGGTGTAAAATCTGAAGTCTTAAAATTTCTTGACGTCCAAACACTATGATGATATTCGTGTGCCAAAGCATAAAGTAGAAGTTCTTCCCAATTACTAAAGGTTGGGTCAATTGAAATAATAATTTTGCCGGTTCCCACAGTTATAGCATGCATTCCTGTACCATATTTCTTAAACATTTCTCTATATTCTGGATTTGCTGGGATGAAAAGTATTTTTGTGTCTGGACCTGGCAGCGCTTTCGTTATTTTCTGGTAAGCAGAATCTATTATTCGTCTGAAATCACTGCTTTTTAAAATTTTAAGTTCCTCCTTCAGATTTTCATCAGGTTTTATTTCCTTTTTTAATGCCTCGAAAAGGAACGGATACTCAGTATTATTCCCAAATTCATTTTCAATTCTTTTAAAAACATTTCGTGAGTAATTGTTCTTATTATCAATATAATTCTCGAATATTTCATAGGCAGTGAGTATTTCGAATTGCTGGTTATTTATTATTATTTTCGACCTCTCGAAGTCGGGTTGACTACTTTGGCAAGAAAAAAATGCAATTGAAATTATTATATAAACTATTTCTTTCATTTTTAGCATCAATAATTTGGCATTCTAACTTTTTCTAAAATTGGTGTTAACGTGTTGTACGCAATTAATATTCTATCTCACTATTTATTAATCCACTTAAATAGTAAATGCCTCTCAACCGTACTTTCATTTCCTGAATTAGCAAGTATGACTAATCCATATTTTTTCTCTTTACATATTAATACTCTGCAATAAAAAGTCATATCACTTCCGTCGTGACTAAGGTATTGTATTTTGTTCTCTTTGGGATTACCCCATCCCATCGAGTAATCATCATATCCGAAGAATATATAGTCATAATTCTCCTGATTTATTTTACTCCCTTTTTTTAACAAAGCTTTTAATATTTCCTGAAGGTAAATCGAATAATCACAAACTGATAAGGATATGTCTCCTGAAGGCTCCAGAAAACGAGCATTATAGTTAAGTGAATCAGGTAAGGGAATTGGATTCGAATTTCCTTTAATACCAAAATCAGTTGGATTTATATGACCTATCGGTTGGTCTTTTTTGGTCAGATGCGGATGTCCAAAACTACCTGAAATCTTAAAAAGATTAAAGAACTCTTCAACAACTAGATTCTCCCATGATTCATTTGAAGCTTTCTCAAGCATTGTAGCGGCAACTGTATATCCAGCATTGGAATAAACATATTTATTATTCTTATTTTTAACTGGATTTTGTGTTAAAACCCACTTACTAAATAGATGTCTTTCATTTAATCCATGGTATTTAATTATCGAATCAGGAACATGCATAAATTCTTTGCCTTCAGTAAAAGGCTGTATACCTGCTCTATGAGATAATAGGTCAGCTAAGCTTTTATCATTATAATAAGGATTTATTGAGTTTCTCCATTCAGGAAGAATGTCCCCAATTTGTGAATCCCAATTTATTATTCCTTTTTCTATCAGGCGAGCAGCAACAAATGAAGTAATTGACTTACTACATGAACCTATATGGAATTTATCATTTTTCTGAATTGGAATACTGTCTATTGTGGATCTTATTCCATGTGTATATGCTATGATAGAATCTGTGTCGAAAATTCCGAGGGCAATCGCAGGAATTTTCTTTTCATGAATTAAGTTTTGTAATACTGAATCGATGTCAATATGCCCTACTCTTGACTTAATACTATTATTCTGATCAGAACTAATACATGAATAAAAATTAAAAGTCAAAAGAGTGAGTAATATGTTAAAAAAGTCTTTCATAAAATTGGCGGTAACTAGCTGATTACTTCCACAATCATTTCAATTTCAACAGCAGAGTTTAAAGGAAGCTCGCTTACTCCAACAGCACTACGAACATGTTTTCCCGCTTCACCAAAGATTTCAACTATAAATTCAGATGCACCGTTTGCCACTTTTGGCTGAGCAGTAAATCCTTCAGCACTGCTTACAAATACAGTTAGCTTCAGCACTCTTTTAATTTTATCAAGACTGCCGATTACACTTTTTACGGCACTCAAACAGTTCAATGCACAAAGTTTCGCTGCTTCTTTTCCTTCCTCTTCTGATAAATCTTTTCCAACTTTGCCTGCATATTTTACAACACCAGCAGAAATTGGCACCTGCCCGGATGTCATTACAAGATTACCGACCTGCATCGCCGGGATGTATGCAGCAAGTGGTTTAACAGCTTCAGGAATAGTAATTCCCATTTGTTTAAGTTTTTCTTCAAACATGATTTCCTCTTTTTCTACTCAGATAGTTTTTTTGATTAAATTTGAATACAACTGAATCAAGTGTTTAAAAATTACAATTAGAACAAGGATTTATCTTATGACTGGCAACAAATTTAATGAATTCGTTGAGATAGTTAAAAGATTAAGGAAGGAATGTCCGTGGGATCGTGAACAAACCAACGATTCAATAAAAGCTGCAACAATTGAGGAAGCCTACGAAGTAGTTGAAGCTATCGAAAAGAAAAATTACGACGAATTGAAAAACGAGCTTGGCGATTTATTACTCCACGTTGTATTTCATACAATTATTGCTTCGGAGTCCAGCAACTTTACAATTGATGATGTGATTGATGGAATTCAAAGTAAGTTAATAAGAAGACATCCGCATGTATTTGGCGATGTGAAAGTTTCAGGATCAAATGAAGTAAAAAAAAATTGGGAAGAAATAAAACTCGAAGAAGGAAGAAATTCTGTGCTTGAAGGTGTACCGGAAATGCTTCCTGCATTGCAAAGAGCACACAGACTTCAGGAAAAAGCATCAAAAGTAGGATTTGATTGGGAAAAGAAAGAAGACGTTTGGAAAAAAGTAATTGAAGAAATTGAGGAAATGCACGAGATTGAACGAGTCAGAAGTCAGAAATCAGAAGATAGAAGTCTAGAGGACTTTTATAACCAGTTGGAAAATGAAATAGGTGATGTCTTTTTTGCTTTAGTAAATTATGCACGATTTTTAGATGTTAATCCAGAAAATGCACTCAGAAGAACTAACTCAAAATTTATCAGGAGATTTGGTTACGTTGAAGAAAAAATAAAATCGATGGGGAAAAAGTTATCGGATTCAAATCTTCAAGAGATGGATTTTTACTGGGAGGAGAGTAAAAAGATAATTTAGGAATTTCCGTTCTTATTATTGCTGAATTTTTCGTAAGCATCGATTATGTCTTTGACAAGCTTGTGCCTTACAACATCTCCTTTGTCAAAATAAACAAAAGCAACGCCTTCAACTTTTGACAGAATTTCTTTTGCCTGAACTAATCCGCTGACTTGTTTCGAAGGAAGGTCTATCTGTGTTATATCTCCGGTTACTATCGACTTTGAACTACCACCCAATCTGGTCAGGAACATTTTCATCTGCAATGTAGTGGCATTCTGGGCTTCATCAAGAATAACGTACGCATTGTTCAAAGTTCTGCCCCTCATATAAGCGAGCGGAACGATTTCAATTATTCTTTTCTCAATGTAGTTTTTTAATTTCTCTGAAGGGATCATATCATCAAGTGCATCATACAAAGGACGAAGGTATGGATCGATCTTTTCACGAAAATCACCTGGTAAAAATCCCAAACTTTCGCCTGCTTCCACGGCCGGTCTAGCTAAAATTAATTTTTTAACCAGCCCTCTCTTAAGTGCTGAGACTGCGATAGCAACTGCAAGATAGGTCTTTCCGGTTCCTGCTGGTCCAATCGCGAAACAAATATCATTTTTACGTGCAAGATTTATGTAATTTATTTGCCCTGGTGTTCTAGCTTTAATTACATCTTTCTTGGTATAAAGAACAATCGCATCGAGTTCGCCTTCATCAACTACCTCCTTGCCTTCTATTGTTAGCTCAAGGATAGTATTGACATCATTGGTGCCTAACTTTCCACTGGTATTAAGAACGTAAGCCATTTCTTTAAGAATCTTTTCGATTAGTTCAACTTCTTCATCAACACCTTTAATAAAAAAGTTATCTCCCCTAACACTTATGGAAGAATTAAACCTGTCTTCAAGGACCTTCAGATTTGAATCATTGAATCCAAGAAGATCCAACATACTTACATTTTCAATTATTATTTTCTTTTCAACAGCAGTCATATTAGTCTTTAAATGAAAAAACCCTCATCCCAACACGGGACAAGGGTTCTTCCAAAATAAATTAAGTTAAACAAGACAATATAATTTATTGCACCGGAGCTGGTTTGTAATTTGATCTCAGCTTTTCATATTTATCTTTTTCTTCCTGAGTTAGAGGAGGAATAGAGAATTCTTGAGCAGGATAGATTAAATCCGGATTTTTAATTTTTTCTCTGTTTGCTTGATAAATGACTGGCCAAGCAAAACCGTTTCCATAATGCTCTTTTTTCTTTGCAATATTCCATAAGCAGTCTCCTGTGACAACTTTATAAGAAATTACAGGAGGAGCATCAATCCATTCATCAAGAGCTTTCTGCATCTTGTTATGGACTTTATCAAAAAATTCAGGTAATGCACTAATTTTGTTCATTTTTAATGCATTAAGATCAGCCTGTCTGTCAGCTTTAGGACTTTCTTTTCTTTTGATTTTGCCATCAAGCTCGTTGACTGCATTTCTAAAATTGTCAACATCACTTCTGGTTGCACCAACAAGTGCGTAAAGTTCATCAATACATTGTTCTGGATCCTGAAGTCCAGCTTTGACTGTGTTGAGATTTTCCATATCCTTATTTAAGGTTTCTATCTCAGACATTAAAGCTTGTTTTTTTCCGGTAAGCCGGGTCATTTCAGCTTCCCATTCTTCTTTGGTCATCTCTTCTTCTTGTGCAAAGGAAGAAAAAGATAACAGGAAAGAAAGGGAAATGATAGCAACGAAAAATTTTGCGAGTTTCATTTTTTTCTCCATTTTCATTTTTTTTATAAAATTCCTGTTAATAATTACTTAGGCAGTTTTTCAAGATTTGCCTTAGTTTCTTCCTTTTGCTTGTTACATTCAGCCAATTTACGATTTATGGTCTGAATCTCAGATTCAAGCTGGGATTTTTGATCTCTCAGACTGTTAGCTTCTGCTTCGAGTGACTTAACTTCTACACGCAATGCATCTAGTTCAGCAATCTGAGCTTCACTTAAACCACCGCAACCCGCAACCAAAGCCACGCTGACAAATAGAACAGCGGCGAGGATGGGAGTCCTGAAATTTTTAAGTAGGCTCATATGAAACCTCCGATTAATAATGATTGATAAATTATTTATGATGAGATATAAAATAAACTTTCAACTACCTAACAATTACGAAGTAGTTCTAAATTTAACACTTCTATATAAGTAAAGCTGTTAAAAAATTCAAGGAAAATAGCTTTTTAATTTTAAAAAAGCCTCTTTTCGACAAAACTCGTGTATGTTTCTCCTGCGATGATCAGATGGTCAAACACAGGTATCTCCATAATTTTACCAGTTTCCACAATTTTCTTAGTAATTCTAATATCCTCATTGCTGGGTTCAGGGTTGCCACTTGGATGATTATGGATTAATATTATGCTCGCCGATGAATTGTCAATTGCAACTTTAAAAACCTCACGCGGATGTACTATGCTTGAGTTCAGGTTACCTACAGAAATAGTTTCGTGCTTAATGATCTTATTAGCTGAGTTAAGACACACAACGATGAATTTTTCTTTGTTGTCATCTCTTAAAATGGGGATGAAAATTTCTGCAACATCCTGAGGTGAAGTTATTTTTTTATTTGACAGCCACTTCGGTTGCGACAGAATTCTTCTGCTTAATTCAAATGCGGCAGCAAGAGTTGCAGCTTTGTCCTTCCCGATTCCACTGATTTTCTGTAAAGAGTCAACCGTTTTAGTGGCTAGCATCGCTAAATTTCCTTCGTTGTTGATGAGTTCCCGGGCAATTTCTAATACTGATTTTCCCTTCTTTCCAGTCCTGAGAAGAATTGCAACTAATTCTGCATCTGAAAGACTTTGAGCACCTCTCAATAATAATTTTTCCCGTGGACGATCATCAAGTGGAAGTTCTTTAACTGTAAACTTTCTTTCTTCATTCATCTTCATTACTGGCTCAGTCTAAATTTATCTACTAACTCAAATACCCCATTTTTATAACGGACTATGTTCAAGAATTTATTTACTCTTCTTTCATCAAATGAAATATTGTTATGAAGTCCATTGCCGACCATACCTGAAATCATTTTATTAACGAGATTCTTCCTATTAAGCTCACTATTTCTCAATACTGTTAAGAGGAATTTTGCAGCATCATAACCATAAAGAACATTTCGACTTACATCTTTACCTGTAATTGCATTATACTGCTCGTTAAAATTTTTGTATATCTCACTATTGAAGTCAACAAAATTATCAGATTCAAAAACCAAATTATTACTGATTTCCGGAGCTGTTTCAAATCCTTTAGCGGTGAACCAATCCTGATTACCATACAACGGAATTTTCATTCCATGCTTACTCAACTCTGAAAAAATTAATGGAGTGACAGAGTTGTCTGATAACGGAATATATAACCCCTCGATAGTAAGTGAATCATTAAAAATTTTAGAAATTGGTCCGCTGAAGTCAGTATAATCATCTCTGAAAGATTCCTTTTTTAGTACTTTGCCTCCTAGCTTTTCAAATTCTTCAGTGAATGACCCGGCAAGAATTGGGGAGTATCCTTCAATAGAATTTATTACTGAAACAATTCGTTTATTTTCAACATAAAAAACATACTGCGCCATTATTTTGCCCCTAACTGTGAAAGAGGGATTAGCCTGGAAAAAATAATGGTTTAAGCTTGTTAAATCGTCATCAGTTGCAGTGGGAGAAATGATAGGAATATCATAATCATCAAACTCTTCAAGAGTAGCCCTTACTTCATTACTGAAGATGGGCCCAAGAATAGCAATTAGGGAATTAAGTGATGTGAACTCTTCCTTGATTTTTTTTATTTGATTTACATCTTTCTTTGTATCACGAATCAGCAATCCAATTTTATCACTTCTGAGCTTGTTAAATTCATCCACAGCAAATTTAATCCCCTCCAGAATTTCTGCCGCCGATTGAGTATTATATTCACCTGCTGAGTTCATCTCAAGTGGAAGCATAACTCCTATCACCATTTTTGCAGGTTCAGAACTGTGTGAGTAATCTATTAATTTTTTAGCTTCTGTAAATTCAGCTGATTCAGGATAACTACTAATCAGTTCTTCAAATACTTTTTTTGCACCAACGGCATCTCCATTCCTGATTAAATACTTTCCTTTTTCAAGCAGAATATATGATTTAACCTTAGTACTGGTAAATGATGAATTTAACTTATCAAGCTGTGTATCGTTAAGATATTTCGCAGATATGCCCTCACCTATTTTTTTTGCCTTTTGTTCATAAGTGGTTGAATTTGTCTTTTCGATTATGAATAATATTTCTCTGAAAGCATTGTAGTAATTTGCTATTTCAAGATTATATTTTGTCAACAGCAGCCTTATTTCATCAACATAATTGCTGTTAGGATACATCTCTCAAAAACTGGTCGGCAGTGTACTTAAATTGGTTAAACTGCTTCAGCTCAAAATGAGTTTTAGCTTTAAAGAATTCTGAGGCGGTGGTCTTTGAGTTGTAACTGTAATCAGAAATGATTTTATTGAAACCTTTAAGAGCTTCATCGTATTTTTTGGAATTAAAAAGAGCAACAGCATTATCAAACTGCTTATTAATTTCTTCATAAGTAACTCCCTGAGAGTATGCCAGGGTCGAAGTAAAGATTATCAGTGTTACTAAGAAAAAAACGAAATTAGTTTTTGTATGCAGTCTTTTCATCATTCAATTTTATAATAAGTTTTTCTTTATTGAAATGAAGTTACCAAGAAAATCTATTCCCACTCAATTGTTGCGGGAGGTTTCGAACTGATATCATAAACTACTCTGTTAACACCTCTGACCTTATTTATAATTTTATTTGAAACAGATGAGAGGAAATCGTGTTCGAATGTGTACCAATCCGCCGTCATTCCATCAACTGAAGTCACGGCTCTTAAAGCGAGAACAAATTCATAAGTTCTGGCATCGCCCATCACACCTACAGAACTTACGGGCAAGAGAACAGTAAATGCCTGCCAAATGCTGTTATATAATCCTGCTTCTTTAATTGATGTGATGAAAATATCGTCGGCCTCTCGTAAAATATCTAGCTTCTCTTTTGTTATTTCACCTAGCACACGCACTCCCAAACCAGGCCCCGGAAATGGATGGCGGTTAATAAATTCCGGTGGAATATTTAGACTTCTTCCAACACTCCTAACTTCATCCTTAAATAATTCACGAAAAGGTTCAACTAATTTCAGGTGCATTTTTTCAGGAAGACCACCGACATTATGATGAGTTTTAATTGTAGCAGAAGCTCCTTTTACCGAGACTGACTCTATAACATCTGGATAAAGAGTCCCCTGAACCAGAAACTCAGCATCCTTGATTTTTGTCGCTTCCTCTTCAAATACTTCAATAAATGTATTACCGATAATTTTTCTTTTCTTTTCCGGATCTGAAACACCTTTAAGATTTTTCAGGAATTTTTCAGAAGCATCTACATGAATATGATTTAGCTTTAGTTTTTCATTGAACAATATTCCAATTTTTTCACTCTCATTCTTTCGCATCAGACCATTATCAATGTGGATGCAAATTAAATTATCACCAATAGCTTTTTTGACGAGGACGGCGGCAACTGTAGAATCCACACCGCCGCTGAGAGCACAAATTGCTTTTGAATTACCTATAGTTGATTTAATTATTTCCAGCTTTTCATCGATAAAGTTTTGCGGAGTCCAATCCCCTTTACATTTACAGATATCAAAAAGGAAATTGTTTATAATTCTTTCACCTTTTTCAGTGTGAACAACTTCGGGATGAAATTGCAAACCATAAAATCTTTTGGAGGGATTTGAAATTGCGCAAATGGGAGAATGATCTGACTCACCGACAACTTTGAATCCCTTTGGTAGTTCGGTCAAATAATCACCGTGACTCATCCAGACAATTGAAGCATCCTCAACTCCACGAAGTATATCTGTATTATCTGTAATTCTCAAAATAGATTTTCCATATTCACGGTTGGTTGCAGGTTCGACTGTTCCGCCAAAATTTTTACAGATTAGCTGAAGACCATAGCATAAGACCTAAAAAGGGAACTTTAAGATTGAAAATCCGTGGATCAATATCAGGCGCTGAATCATCATACACACTCATAGGTCCACCGGATAGGATTATTCCTTTGGGCTGAAGTTTCTGAACATCTTCAAACGAAATTGTATGGGGATGTATTTCGGAATAAACTTTAACTTCCCTAACCCGACGAGCAATAAGCTGAGTGTATTGGGATCCGAAATCAATGATAAGAATTAAGTCTCGCTGTTTCATTTATCTTTAAAATAAATATTTAACCAAAAATAAAAACCCGTTATTCACGGGTTAAAATAGAAATAAATTCTATTTGAAATCGATAACCGTTTTATTGACCGATAAGACTCTTATAAGCCTGTGCATCAAGCAGATCATTAAGATCAGCCGGATTGGATATTTCAGCTTTAATCATCCAGCCTTCACCATAAGGATCAGCGTTAACAACTTCTGGTGAGTCAGAAATCTTTTTATTTATTTCAATCAATTTTCCGCTAAATGGTGCAAACATGTCACTAACTGTTTTCACAGCTTCAATTGTACCGAACGCATTTCCTTTGGAAATTTCTTTTAAATCAGTGTCTATATCTACAAAAACAACATCGCCAAGTTCTCCTTGCGCATAATCTGTAATTCCTATTATGCCAATCTTTCCTTCAACACGAACCCACTCGTGGTCATTAGTATATTTAACATTTTCCGGTATTTTCATTTTTCCCTCTTATGTAATTTTTTTTGAATAAAATGAATATTAAAATTTTTCAAGAAAGCTCGTATCAAAAATACCACTTTTAAATCTGCTATCTTCCAGAACTTTCAAGTGGAATGGTATAGTTGTTTTAATTCCTTCAACGATGAATTCGCTCAATGCTCTTTTGCCACGCATGATAGCTCGTTCTCTGTCTGTACCCCAGACGATCAACTTTGCAATCAATGAATCGTAATAAGGAGGAATAGAGTAAGAATGATAAATATGCGAATCATTCCTCACACCGAATCCACCTGGAAAATGCAGTGAAGTTATTTTACCTGGCGATGGTCTGAAATTATTATCAGGATCCTCAGCATTAATTCTAAATTCAATTGCATGACCATGTGGCTTTTTAGGTTTTGCCTCTATTTTCTCACCTGCTGCAACAAGAATCTGTTGTCTTACAAGATCTACGTCATACACTAATTCGGTAACAGGGTGTTCAACCTGAATCCTGGTATTCATTTCCATGAAATAAAAATTCTTGTGTTTATCAAGGAGAAATTCGATTGTGCCGGCTCCTTCATAATTAACAGAATGAGCTCCTTTAACGGCAGCATCTCCCATACGGGTTCTTAGATCTTCATCAACAGCCGGTGATGGAGATTCTTCAATAAGCTTTTGGTGCCTTCGCTGTATTGAACAATCTCGTTCACCATAGTGATAAACATTTCCGTGCTGGTCGCCCATCACCTGAATTTCGATGTGCCTGGGATTCTCAATAAATTTTTCTATGTAAACATCACCATTAGCAAAAGCAGCTTCGGCCTCTGTTCGCGCAGTCTGAAATGCTTTTTGAAATTCGCTTTCCTCCCAAACTATCCTCATCCCTTTTCCACCACCGCCTGCAGATGCTTTTATGATAACCGGAAAACCAATTTCATGTGCAAGTCCTTTTGCTACTTCAATATTATCAATAATGCCATCACTTCCTGGAATAACAGGCACTTCGTTTTTCTTCATAGTGTCTTTAGCGAACGCTTTGTCGCCCATTGCTCTGATCATTTCGGGAGAAGGACCAATAAACTTTAAGTTTGACTCCAGGCAAATCTCAGAGAAGCTAGCGTTCTCAGCAAGAAATCCATAGCCCGGATGAATTGCATCAGCACCGGTAACCTGCGCAGCAGAAATTATTGCGGGAATTTTTAGATAGCTGTCTTTTCCAAACGGGGGACCGATACAAACTGCTTCATCAGCAAAAGTAACATGAAGGGAATCTTTATCTGCTTCAGAATATACTGCAACAGTTTTTATACCCAACTCTTTACAGGTGCGGATTATTCGAAGTGCTATTTCGCCGCGATTGGCGATTAAAATTTTGTTAAACAAAATCTATCCAGGTTTTAGAATTAGTTAAGCCAGCTCAATCAAAAAAAGCGGTTGATTATATTCCACAGGTTTACCATTCTCCACCAGAATCTTTACTATCTTACCATTAACATCTGATTCAATCTCATTCATTAATTTCATCGCCTCGACTATGCACATCACACTACCCGGCGATACAACAGAACCAACCTGAACGTAAGAATCTGCATCTGGCGCCGGTGCCCTGTAAAAGGTACCAACAATAGGTGACCTTATTTCATGAACGTTAGCCGAAGTTAGTTCAGCCTCTGCTTTTTGTTTAGCATTTTCTTCTGCTCCAACGGCAGCCGGTTGAAGAATAGGTTGAGCTGATGCGATGGGAATTTGTGACTGTGTAATAACCTGTGAGCTTCTGATCTTCTTTGCAATCTTTATCTTCAAACCGTTCTCTTCAATCTCAAGATCAGTAACACTGCTCGTATCTACCATTTTTACGAGTTTTTTAATTAGATCAAGATCCATATGCAGCCTCTAAATTAAGATTTAACTCTTTCTGAATATTCCCCTGTTCTGGTATCAACTTTAAGAAGATCACCTTCATTTATGAACAAGGGAACGTTTATTGAAGCACCTGTTTCCAGTTTAGCAGGTTTAACCGCACCTGTAGCAGTATCGCCTTTGAAACCCGGTTCTGTTTCAACAACTTTAAGATTTATAAATATAGGTATGTCAACTGAAATTATATCGGAACCATTAAAAAGTATTTCAACTTCTTCACTTTCTTTAAGAAACTTAACACCATCGCTGAACAAATCTCTGGCGATATTAATCTGTTCATAAGTTTCATTATCCATACAAACAAGTGAATCGCCTTCGGAGAATAGATACTGATATTTTCTTCTCTCCACCCGAACAGTGTCAACTTTTTCACCGGCTCTGAACGTGTTTTCTAAAACTCTGCCTGTTCTTAAATTTTTAAGAGTCGAACGAACAAATGCGCCACCCTTACCAGGCTTTACATGCTGGAATTCTACAATGCTGTATAAGTCATTTTTGAATTTTATTATTAGACCATTTCTGAAATCTGAGGTATCTGCCATAAAAAATTAAATAATATCCGGTTACGTTTAGTTTTGAATTATTTTTTGTTAGGAAATAGAAATCTGACACTACTAAGTTAATTAAAGAAAAAGATTAATTCTGATCAATCAATAAAAAATCGTTAATAAATCATAGAAAGATATTTATCGACTTCCCTGTTTGCTAATGAGGTAGTATAATCCTCTTTAATTCTGTTAAAGAGAATCTTTGCTTCTTCCTTATCACCAGCTTTTAAGTAATATATTCCTGCATTCAGCAAGTAATCAGGATTTTGCGAATTAACCTTTGACATTTTTGAAGCCTGAAGAAATAAGTTGGCAGCTTTCTCATAATCCTCTTTCACTGCATAATAACCAGCTTGTCCTGCTAAGGATGCAGCTTCAAAGTAATCAATGGTACCGCTGTAGTCTTCGTAATACTTGAATGCTTCATCGAAGTTACCAAGAAAAGCATAACTATTAGCTAAGTAGATTTTTGCTGTTTCACCGTTCTCTGATCCGCTATATTCCTCAACAATTCTTTTGAGTCCGATAATGTTGGTCCCTTGTTTGCCCTCAATTGCCTCAAGGTAAACACCCTGATCATACAAAGGCATTATGCGGGATAGCTCTAATCCAGCCTTTTCGTTGCTCTCAGATTTTTGATTTACATAAAAATACACCACTGCTGCAACCACCACCAAAACTCCGGCATAAGTGAGGACTTTGTTTTTGTGCTTTTCAAAGAAAATAACGGCTGTTTTATAAAAAACTAATAGTTTATCTTCTTTTATTTCTTTCTTAGAAAGTTTCTTCTTCTTCTGTAACATTAATTCATCCTTTAGTTAACAACTATTTAATTAAAAAACCTTGCAAAAATAATACTTTTATTCACAATCTGCCATTTAGCTTGTACGCCCAGGAGGACTTGAACCTCCAACCTTTGGAACCGGAATCCAACGTTCTATCCAGTTGAACTATGGGCGCATTAAATGCCGATTCTGATGTGATTTGAAAATATCCAGGCTTTATTAAAATACCGAACCTCTACCCTGTAAACACCTGCCTTTTTTACTTCAAATTCTGCTTCATCTGAGCTAAAATCAGCGATTTCTTTCCCGTTTCTGATGATCTTGATGTCTGCACTTTGAACCGGCAAAGTTACGTATAAAGTTATCTTTTCAGAAAACTCAAGATAATCACCCATATAATATTTTTTCTTCCCGGACTTAGCAAAAAATTGAAATCCTTTTGAGCTGGCATGATAATCATTTGCAACAAAGCTTCTTCCATAAGCAAGCGCTTCATAAATCGCTGCTTTAGATTTAGCCAGCTTCTGTTTACTGTTGCTTTTTACCAGCGGTTCTGGCAGAAGAACATGGTTATGAATAGATTTGAAAAGAACTTTGTAAGGAAAAATTTCTACTTCAAAGAAACCAAAAAGATTCTGTTTATGAGCATGAGCATCAACTCCTCCTATTCCAACAACTTTGCGTTTTAAATTAAGCTCATCCCACAATTTAAGTGTCTCCGGAGGAGGAGAAACTATTGAACGTAACGGATGAAGAAATGAAGTGTATTTATTTTGCTCAGTCAGGTTTTCCATCCACTCAGACATATGGTTCCAGATTTCAATTCCATCATAATCAGCTATACTCCAATCAACCCATGGATATGGCGGATGTTCTTCCATGTGGTTTCTTTTTTCATGCGGATGTGCAACGAATCCAATACCGCCAGCTTCCTTTACTCTTCGAACATAATCTCTCGCAGCTAAACGTGTGGAATATGTTTCATTAATTCCAAAAGCAAGGTAATGATTCCTGTTTTCTTTATCATTTATTTCACATCCAATAAGGCAAAGTGTTTTACCATACCATTTTTCAAATCCTTCCTGCAAACCTCTGA
The DNA here is from genome assembly GCA_963698155.1 of uncultured Ignavibacteriaceae bacterium. Taxonomy (GTDB): domain Bacteria; phylum Bacteroidota; class Ignavibacteria; order Ignavibacteriales; family Ignavibacteriaceae; genus IGN2. The sequence goes on from CAVOPS010000010.1 coordinate 35,237, forward strand.
GAGTGTTGTGATCCGTCATCAGAAGAAAATCTAGGTCAGACTCATCAGCATACTTCGCTATTTCAGGTATCTCACCGGTACCATCTGAAAACAGGGAATGTAACATGTGCAACGCCAACGTATTCAATCATAAATATAAAAGTTTTTGTTAGTCAGAAATTAAAAAAGATTAGCTTCTAAGGAAAATGAGTAATTAAGGTATGTAGCTTCAAATTTGCAATTAAGCGAGTGTTAAACGTAAGTTCACGATTAAAATTACCCCTAAAAGCCCAGTGAGATTAATCCTTAAAATTCAGTAAGAAGTAAGGATTTTGATTATAAGGCAACCTCAGTTTGAGTCGTATACTTAGTAGTATGCTCAACCGTCATCCCACTTATTTTGTTAATAAGAATATTTATTCTTTCATCAGTAGCATCTTCAAAATTCTCAAAAGCCTCGTCTGAACTGAAGATGTATTGTTCCTGAAAACGATTTGGTTTTCCCTTAACTTCGTAAACAGAATAACTTTCCAATCCTTCAGCTTTAATTAAACTTTTTAGTTCTCTGATGGTTTTAAAATATTCTTCTTTTTTATCCCCTTGAATTTCATAGTTTATTGTAAATAAGATTTTCGACATTTAAGCTCCGAATATTAAATTTTGATTTCGCCGGTAAATGTAACTTTAGCCGGACCCGTGAGTGATAAGTTCCTTACTTTTGAATTTTCTATATCAAAATTTACGAATAATTTTTCATTGGATTTAGGAATTATTTTTACCGGAATAGATAATTTTTTAGTAACAAAACATATTAATCGCTGCCGCAACAGAGCCGGTTCCGCAGGCTAAAGTCTCAGCTTCTACGCCTCTTTCATAAGTTCTGATGTTAATTGCACCATTTTTAACTTCTATAAAATTAACATTAGTTCCACCGGGAGAAAATTCAGGTAAATATCTTATCTCCCTGCCCAACTTTTCTACCGGAATATTATCAAGTGAAGTCAGGAATCCTTCACTTTCATTGATATCAATAACAACATGTGGTGAACCAGTATCAGCAAAGTGAGCATTTATCAGCCTTCCGCCAGCTTTAATCTTAAAATTATATTTGATATTCCTTGGCGGATTCAGGAAAAATTTGATTTCTGAGTCTGATATAACCTCACCTTTATATTTAACCTCATTCGAAATAAATTCAGCTTTGTTATTCATCAATCTTCCTGATTCTGATGCAAACAATATTGCACATCTGGCACCGTTCGCACATAAGCTACCAGTTGAACCATCAGCATTGTAATAATTCATTATGAAATTATGAGTGGCGGAGTCTTCAATTGTGATAAGGCCATCGGCGCCGATACCATTTCGTCTATTACAAATCTTTTGAACAAAATCTGTGTTTACTTGTAGCCAATCATTTTGTTTCTTATCAATGAAAACAAAATCATTGCCGGCACCACTCATTTTTGTAAAAATAATTTTTTCCATTTCGATATTAAATTTAACCGATGAGCATGTAGCAAGCAAAGAATAAGATCATTATTCGAATTGAATGAAGGAAAGAAAAAAAGGGAAGCTATTTTTTGCACTGCTTCCCTAAGAAATTTATTTATGGATTGAAACTTCTGATCATTGCAGCGACTTGCTGTGCCTGTTTTGAATTGTACTCGAAGCTTAATTTTTTATGGTTCACTGCATCCACAATAGTTCCGATATAACATAAACCAAGAGTAAATAAGTATAAGATACCCATTCCTATCTGATTTAATACAAATCTCTGAATACCTGCAAACCCTACAAATCCAACAACTGTAAAGATTAATATATTGCTCGGGTCTTTTCTTCTTGCCATATAAGCTATGGCAAACTGCTGTACTTGGCTGTCGTTCATATCTTTAATCAGTTCCTGAATATAAAGCATTTCATCTCCTTCGAGAGTAGGCATTAATTGTAATACGTTAGGCATATTTCCTCCTATTATTTTTAATGATGGTGATTATTCTAAATGTTATTATTAACAAAGCAAAAATTCCTAATGGGTGAGAGTGAATTGAGGCAATAAAATCGCCTTTAAAAATATACGAGATTGAATTTCCTAAACCACAACCAGGACAAAATTCAAAACCAAGATTTGACAAAGGACAAATTGTAAAGTGTGTTTCTCCGGGAAGATGAATGAAAATCAAGATAAGCTAATCCCAATATCCAAACCAAAGCTTCAAATCCAATTAACGACCATACTTCCTTAAGCTTATTTATAATAGTTCCAATTGAATTATTTTCGTCTCAATATATACTTGCAATAAATTCATGTATAAATTATATTTTATTTTTAATCTAAACTTAGAAAATGAGTTTAGTATTAGCAATTGAAGGTGGATGAATGGTATGATTTTATCGGTGAGTAAAGATTTATTAAGTCGGAATGCTTGATTTAAATTATTTGATTTAGCAGGGGTGTTTTTAAGCAAGAATTTTTTCTCCTTGATTGCACGGCTTCGACTCTGAAGAGACTTCGCCGATGCAGGTTTCATTTTTCGCAAAGCTCAAAAGTGTTTCTTTGCAAATGCTCTTCCGCATGGCTTTTCAAATATTTCTCAAATGCTATCGCTTTTTCTTTTTCAGTAAATGCAATAATGGTTTGCAGATCCCATGGTTTGTGTTTTGAAGTATGTGGTACTTCACCATTATTGTGCTTGAATAACCTTTTCTTATAGTCATTTGTATATCCTGTGTAATGGCTTTCGGGGTGGTTTGTGCTGCGAAGAATGTATACGTAGTAATACATTTTGACTCCTTAAATTTTGTTGCCTGGTTTACCAAGGCGTAGTTTTGAGCAAAATTTTCATTAAAGATTTGCACGGCTTCGTCTCTGATGAGACTTCGCCGATGCAGGCTTCATTTTTCGCTTCGCTCAAAACGAAGCCTGGTGGAGGTGCGGGGAGTCGAACCCCGGTCCGAAATTAAGATCCAAAGAACATCTACATACATAGTCTGTTTCTTTTTGACTTTAAGCTGCCAAACAGACAAAGATCACTTAAAGTCTGTCTGCTGTTAAATTCGCTTCATCTCCACAGACGAAAGACTCAGCTATTTTACCTAAACGGCGTTCTTCCAAACCCCGGTAAAAAGGAGAATGGAGAACGAGCTACGTTTTATTTACGCAGCTAAGGCGTAGTTATATTCGCCAGTTATGTTTTTGTTCCCAATTTTTTAACGTGTCTTCGGGGAACACGGTACGCAGTTCTAAGTCTCCTCAATCCCGTCGAAACCAAAATTTCACCCCCAAAAATCAGTGGGCAATGCTCAATTGGCAGTAGGCTAACCTAACTAAGGTTGCCATTTTGTATCAGGATAGTTTGAGACTTTATTCTCAAAACGTGAAAGAACAAAGAAAAGATCTGATAATCTGTTGAGGAAAATAACAATATTATCACCTATAGTCACCGTCTTTTTCAATGCCACAACTTCCCGCTCAGCGCGTCTGCAGACTGTCCTGCAAATATGTAGTAAAGCAGAGCTTTTTGATCCGCCTGGAAGTATAAAATTACGAAGTTCTTCGAGCTGTGCATCGTAATCATCAATCATTTTTTCAATTTCTTTATAGAATGATTCCGGTGTTCTCTGAATGTTTAACTTGGAAGTTTTTTCATTCTCGGGGGTTGCTAAATCTGATCCTATTGTGAAAAGATAATTTTGAATCCTCGATAAATTCTCTTTGACGCTTTTATCTTTAACCTCGGTAATGGCATGACCAATAAAAGAATTCAATTCATCAACAGTTCCATAAGCTGCAATGCGAAGTGAATCCTTACTTACGCGTTCGCCTCCAAATAATCCGGTTTCACCCTTGTCACCGGTTTTAGTATAAATTTTCATTTTACGAAAGGTAGTGGATGGACTTCTGCATTTAACAATTTTATTGTCAGATAGTTTCAACGAGATTTGAGTCCCTGGAGTCAAATGTGAGTTACGAATATATGCTAATCCAATTGGCGCTTTAAGTTTGTGCGACATAGCATAAGAAGTTAGCTTACCAACCTCAACTCCATTATCTTCAAGAACAATATGCCCATTATTAAATTCCAATGGATCACTGAATTTTAAACCGACAAGTTTCTTTTGAACTTTATTGTAAGTCTGTAATCTTGCAATAACTTCCTGTCCTATATAACAACCTTTTTTGAAATCAATAATATCGTCTAAACCAGTTTCCAGCGGATTATATTCATCATTCAGTTCATTCGGCGCAAGGGGTAGTCCCTGCTCAACTCTAAAAATATTATAAGCTTCTTCTCCAACCATGCTGAAATTAAAAACATTTTTATGTTCTTTCATATATACAATCAGACGTTTTGAATTTTCAAAATCTGCAAGAAACCAAAATTTGTTTTTACCCCTCTCGCCAGGAATCTTTATCATAAAGAAAAGTATATTCTCGGTATGAATAATTTTGAATGAATTCGGTTGAATATCGTTCACCATATTGCCACAAATCAGAGTAGCAAAAGACTCCGCTTGCGGCCCGCTTAATTCTAGGAGATTGTATTTAGTATTTGCATCATTAACTTCGACATCATCACTAATAGCATATTTTCTTATCCAGCCAATCACCTTCAATTTACTTGCTCTGTCACAAACAAGTATTTGGTAATTTTCAAAATTCATCAAAGTAGTTAAGCCGATGATTCTACCTTTTTCAGAAGTAAAAATTGTTTTCTTTACACCTTCTTTAGGCAAATCTTTTACGCTATTAGTTCCAATTCTGTGAACTAGATCAAGCGCATCTTTCCCTTTAAGCTCAATCATTCCTTGATGTGAAATATTTCTTAATGCCACACCATTGTAAATTGAATCAAGTTCCTCATCCAGACTTGAATACCAGTTTATAACTTTATATCCATCAACTGGAAAAGATGAAAATCCCATTGATTCGAGATACGCTATTAATTGTATATTTTTTTCGTCAGTAGCAAGCATTTATTTTGAATAGAAAAGTGCCTAAAAGGTTTATAAATATCTCAAAATTTGTGCTACAAATATACGGTACCAAATATCAATAAAAAGCTTGAATATAAGTTAAATTTTAATTATTTATAAGGGAAGGTAGCTATAGGGGCGGATGAGTCAATTTTACCTACTCACAATTATGAAGTGGAAATTAAATAAGTAAATGACTACTGATAATAACTCATTAGACATTTCCGCAAAGGAAGATACAGTTACCAAAACCAGCAGTTTTGAAACTTAACTCTTCAAAATTTAAAATCGATCAAACTTATCTCGAATACTCATCCATAAAGTAAGCAGAACTTAAAATTCCCAAATGGAAATGATCCAGGTTAAAATGTTCATTTGGTGAATGAAGATTTTCAGTATTGAGTCCCATCCCTAACAGTACCGGGGCAGCTTTTAATTTTTTAGCAAATGTAACTACGATTGGAATCGATCCGCCTTCGCGCATAAATACAGTCTTCTTTCCAAAAACTTTAGCTAATGCAGTTGCTGCTGAGAGAGTCGCTTTATCATCCAGAGAAGTAGCTATAGGGTACGCACCATGCAGATCAGAAACTTCTACCTTAACTGTTTTAGGAGCAATTTTATTTAGATAGGATTTAAAAAGTTTAGCAATTTTTTTAGGATCCTGATTCGGCACCAGCCGCATACTAATCTTTGCCGTTGCTTTAGATGGAAGAACCGTCTTGGCACCTTCACCAGTAAAACCACCAAAGATACCATTGCAGTCGAGAGTTGGTCTTGCCCATACTCTTTCCAGAGTTGTGTAACCTTTTTCACCCTTTAATTCTTTTACACCAAGATCCTTTGCGTATTGCTTTTCAGAAAAAGGCAGAGTCTTAAAGTTTTCTCTTTCCTTTTTTGTCAGATTAATTACATCTTTATAAAAACCGGGGATTTTTATTTTCCCGTTGTTATCCTTGAGCTTCGAAATCATTTCTGCTAATACATTTATCGGGTTATCAACCCCTCCTCCGAATGTACCTGAATGTAAATCCCTGTTAGGTCCTGTAACCACGACTTCCATATAGCAGAGACCTCTAAGTCCGTATGTTAATGTTGGAATGCCGGGTCCATACAAAGAAGTATCAGAAATCAAAACCGAATCACATTTAAGCATCTCCTGATTTTTATTTACAAAATCATCAAGGTTACCGCTACCAATTTCTTCTTCACCCTCAATAATAAACTTTACGTTTAGTGGAAGTTTGCCAATAGTCTTAAAATATGCCTCTACACTTTTAATATGCATGTACATCTGCCCTTTATCATCGGTTGCACCGCGTGCATATATTTTTCCATCTTTTATAGTTGGTTCAAAAGGAGGCGAATCCCAAAGATTGATTGGATCAACAGGTTGAACATCATAGTGGCCATAAACGAGTACGGTTGGTTTTCCGGGAGCGTGCAGCCAGTCAGCATAAACTAACGGATGCCCTTTAGTTTCAATTAACTTAACATTTTCCATTCCGGATTCACGAAGTTTACCGGCAACAAATTCAGCAGCGGTGAGCATATCAGATTTGTTTGCTGCTAATGTGCTTATGCTCGGAATTCGCAAAAAGTCTTTTAATTCTTCAACGTATTTTTCTCTGTTTGAGTTTATATAACCAACTACATTTTCCATTTTTTTCACTCCTTATGTTTAATCTATATCAAACTTATGAATAACTGGTATAAAGTTTTTAAAATTATTCACTGTCTTTTCGTCAAGCTTATCTAAAATTTCATTTAGCGGTATGAAGAACTTATGCCATGGATCGTCAACCAGAAAAAGAAATTTTTCGGAAACAATGGTTATTGATTCAAGTGAGCCGACATATCCTAGGTGATTGTATTTTGGTACAACCGTTTTAACATCAAAAAAAATTAAATCAACTATGTTAAAATATTCATCAAAAAGCAATTTAAAAACCTTCCTGTGATTTCTATCAATACCCCATATTGAAAAATTCTTATCGGAATAAAGTCCGCAAACACTTAATATATTAATATTTTCTGTTGAAATTTCTTTAACGATTGTCCGTGAATTCTTGTCAGCAATTCTTATTACCGTATGACTGCTAAATACATCTTCAGGGGTAGGTATTGTTTCCAGTCCAAAATAAAAGTAGTTCTCATCAGAAGCGAAGCCTTCATAACCAATATTTGGCGAAAGATTACTATAAAACATTTCCTGCGGTGTGAATACCAGTTTATCCAGCTTAACAACCGAATCCTGATAAATATCATTATCCTTAAACTTCAACTTGTAAATTCCGTGATATAATAAATTATCATCTCCATTTCCTTCAATTGTTAGAAAAACTTCACCGGTATATCTATCATAGCAAATCTCTTCAAAATCAGGTTTTGGGAAATCAGCAAGGTATTCCATTACTTCATCACTGAATTTTATTTCCGAAAAACTGAACAAAGTATCATCCTGAATAAATAACCTGTGAATCTTGCCGATGTCATCAGCTAAAAGGAATTCCATTGTACCGTCATCTTTTTCTCTTAAGAAAGTCATCCCAGAGGTTTGGTTAGTATGATAGACATTATTCATCAGCCATCTCGGGTAATTTTCCGCTGGATAAATTTTAACTCCGGATGAATCCTGTCCCGAAGGAAAGATTAAAATCGCCGAAGAAATAATCAGTAATAAAATTGCAGAATAGAATAATGAAAATGATTTTGACATATCTTGCTGATAAATATAGGAAACAAAACGTTATTTGCACGCATCCTTGATGTTGTTAAACTAAGCCAGCTTAACTATTTTTATTTCGATGATTGCACACAGATATATACTAAGAGCTCATTTTATACCGTTTATTTTCTCAACTCTCACATTAATGGGGATATTTTTACTTCAGTTCATGATGAAATTTGCTGACCGGCTTGTTGGAAAAGGACTTGATACATGGTTATTAATAAAACTCGTTGTGTTCAATCTCTCCTGGATGCTGGTCCTTGTTATTCCTATGGCAACTTTAGTAGCAACATTGATGGCTTACGGAAATTTTTCTCAGAATAATGAGATCACAATTTTAAAATCATCCGGTGTAAGCCTTTACAAAATGATGAGAGGACCATTCATTGCAAGTATCGTTTTAGCATTTCTACTTTTTCTTTTTAATGATAAAGTTCTGCCCGATGCTAATCACCAGGCGAGACTTCTTATGCAGGATATTTCACAGCAGAAGCCAACACTTTCTCTGGAGCCAGGATTTTTCTCTCAGGAAGTTTCTAACTATGCGATCCTGGTGAGAGAAATAAATTCAAGCACAAACGAATTAAGCGGGTTAACAATTTACGATTACACTACTCCCGCAAAAATAAATGTCGTTACCGCTGATAAAGGAAAAATATATTTTACCGCCGACCAGAAAAATCTGGTCATGGATTTATGGCGTGGAGAAATTCACGAATCTGATGTTAAAAGTAGCGGTCTCTACAGGAAGCTCATTTTCGAGAAGCACAGAATTGTAATGGATGGCTCTCAATTCTCATTTCATCAATCGCAGGGAGGAATAAGAGGTGAAAGAGAACTTGGCGTTGATACTATGAAATCGATTGTTGGAAATTTCCGGGCAGAAAGAGATCAGCAAATAAATATTCTCAAAACTGAAACTAATAAATTTTTCTTCTCTGATTCCTCCTTTATATCAGTCTATCCAAAACAGGCAATAATAGTCAATGACAGACTTGTTCTAGCCAAAGTACTGGATAAAATCAGAACTGCTAAAAATAATATTACCTCAAAAGCCAGGAGTGTTGAATTTTCTGACAGGGAAATAGAAAAGTATGAAGTTGAGATCTATAAGAAGTATGCTATACCCGTAGCTTGTATCGTTTTTATTTTGATCGGAGCTCCTCTGGGTGTTATGGTTCGTAAGGGTGGTTTCGGTGTTGCAGCAAGCATTAGCTTGTTTTTCTTCCTTATTTATTGGGCATTTCTGATAGGAGGAGAAAAACTTGCCGAGAGAGGATTCTTCTCACCATTTATTGGAATGTGGGCAGCAAACTTTTTACTTGGCTTTCCTAGGAATAGTTCTAACCATCAAAACAAACCGGGAAACAGTTACAATTACATTTAATTTCCTTAAAAAGCTCGTTCCAAAGAGATTCAGATTACATCAGGAAACAGATGAAAATTATTGACAAGTACTTAATCCGGCAATTTCTGCAAACAGTATTTTTTGCACTGCTTGCTTTCATCTTGATTTTCCTTGTGATAGATGCAATGGAAAATCTTGATGATTTTATTGATCAGAATGTTCCGTGGATTAATATCCTCCATTACTATGTTGTATTCACTCCGGAAATAATAAAACTTATAACGCCTGTCGCCGTTCTATTCGGTGCATTATTCACGACCGGAAAAGTATCAACATTAAGTGAGCTGACAGCAATGCGGGCAAGCGGAGTAAGTCTTTACCGTTTTATGGCACCATTTGTTGTTACAGCTTTGCTCATCAGTATGATCTCTCTTTATTTTGGTGGATATATTGTTCCGATGGCGAACAAAACTAAAATATATATCGAACAGACTTACCTGAAAAAAGGAATGAGCTTTACGGGAAGTAATATTTATTTCCAGGATAGTAAAACCAGGATTGTCAGCATTTCATACTTCGACAGCAAATTGAACTGGGCAAACAGGGTAAGCATTCAGGATTTTAATGAAGCAGACCAGACAGAAATGAGAACCAGAATAGATGCACAAAAACTTGAGTACGATTCACTGAGCGGATTGTGGATTGCACGGCAAGGTGTTAAAAGAACTTTTACTGATCAATCCGAAACGGCTGAATATTTCGACAGTCTGAAATTAAATGACCTTCACTTTCAGCCGGATGATTTATCGAAGAAGCAGCAGAAGCCTGCGGAGATGAACCTGAGCGAATTATCAGATTTAATTGATTCGCAGAAAAGAGCCGGAACAAATCCAACTGTTGCACAGATAGAATACCACTCGCGTTTTGCATTTGCGATGACGTGTGTAATAATCGTTCTGTTCGGACTCCCGATATCTGCTAACAAAAGAAAAAGTGGGCTGGCTGCACAGGTTGGCATAAATATTCTTATTGCTTTTATCTATCTTGTATTTATGAAAGTAAGCCAGGCATTTGGAAAAAATGGCGCTCTCGATCCAGTGCTGACTGCATGGTTTGCTAACATAATTTTCGTTGCTGGTACTTTTATTACTCTGCCGAGGATGAAGTATTAGCGAAAATAATTTCCATCACACCTTTACCTCAGCCCCCGCCTTAACATTAACGAGTAGCGATTTATGATTTAATTGCCTCTAAAATCTGAAATCGTTGATCATTATTCTAAAATCAACTATAAGATTCCCATCTTCTCCTCAGCCTATCAAATTTAGATTAAGTATTTTTAGAATTATTCTGTTATTGTAATATTGTGCAAAATATTGTACGTTTAACTGCACAATATTTTAAATGGAGAATAAATGTCCAGAATACAATTAGATGATGATATTCAACCACTATCTGAATTCAGGTCAAAGGTGTCATTTTATTTTGACAAGGTGAAAAAGACCAAAAGACCATTAATCATCACTCAAAACGGAAAAAGCGCAGCGATACTATTGGATGTTTCTGAATACGAGACAATGATGGATAAGATTGAGGTTTTAGAAGATATAAAACTTGCCGAAGAACAGATTAGTAAAGACCTGGCAATTTCTCACCAGGATTTAAAGAAGAGATTTGCCAAAAGGTCTTAATGATGAAAATATTCTGGTCTCCTCTTGCTGCAGAAAGACTTGAAGATATCTTTGAATACATTTCAATAGAAAACTCCAATGCAGCATACAAAATGATTGAAAGAATATGCCAAACGAAAATCTAACAAATGCTAAAAAGGCAAAAAACGACGAGTTCTATACACAGTATCACGATATTGAAAAAGAAATCATGGCTTACTTAGAATACAATGCTGATCTGTTTAGGGGTAAAACAGTGCTGCTGCCTTGTGATGACCCGGAGTGGAGTAACTTCACAAAGTTTTTTGCCCAAAATTTTGAACGGTTTGGTTTGAAAAAGCTCATCAGTACAAGCTATGCTGCATATAGCAAACTCTATAAATATAACTATCAACCAACACTATTTGAAAAACATGATTCACAATATGATAAAAATAAAACCAATAAAAATGGAAAGATCTTCACACTAGCGCACGACAAAACCGGTAATGGAAAGACAGACGTGAATGACCTTGAGTGGCATTACTTAATGAAGGAGATGGAGATTTTAAAAGTGATGAGGTTAAAAAACTTCGTGATGAGGCAGACTTGATCATTACCAATCCACCTTTCTCATTATTCCGTGAGTTCTTAGCTTGGACAATGGAAGCCAACAAACAATTTTTATTTATTGGAAATATGAACGCCATTACTTACAAGGAAGTTTTTCCATTAATTAAGGAGAATAAAGTTTGGTTAGGAGCGACTGGTTTGAATGAAGCGGCAATGGTTTTTGAGTTCCCAAGGGCGCAATTGACGAAAAGGACAGAGAGAAAGCGGCTCGACTTGATGATAATGTAGGTGAATTATACAAGACTCGAAATGATTTGTTGGTTTACAAATCTTGATCATGGGAGACGTCATCAACCATTACCCTTATGACAATGACCGAAACATAAGATTATAAAAATAAAGAAATTAATGGCATAAAGAACCATTTGAAAAGCTATGATAACTATAATGCGATAGAAATTCCATTTACGAAATACATCCCAAGTGATTATGATGGTGTAATGGGTGTGCCAATAAGTTTTTTAGATAAGTACAACCCCGATCAGTTTGAGATCATTGGAAGTGATGCTTATGATGAACGCCAGCAACAAAGAAATATTCTAATAAAGTAAAAGTTGTAAACGGAAAAAGAATGAAATCAAACACGGGTACGATGGGCTGTGTAATAAGAGAAAATGATTTTGGTCTTGGAACATATTTCGACGTGGGTTACCCGTAAGGGCGGTATACAAACGCATTTTTATTAAGCATAAGAAAGCAAAAAAATGAAGACAACATTAAAAACCGACATCACCGTAAAAGATGTTTGCGAAGGATTTGTCTATAATGAACTTGGAAGGCAAGGGATTGTTTGGTTTGTCTGGCAGATTAACCATCCAACCGGAGTACCAGCGTAATTATATTTATGCCGATGGTAAAAGAGATGTTGCTGTAGTAGAATCCATTCTAAAGGATTACCCAATTAGGTTTGATTTACTTCAACAAAGTAAGCGATGATAATTTGGAGGTTTTAGACGGTCAACAACGCATCACTAGTTTCGGACGGTTTGTGACTAACAAATTTGCCATCAAAGATGAAAACAGTATGGAGCAGTATTTTGAGTGGTATTGCAGCAGACAAGCAGAACAAGATTTTGAAAACGAAACTTACTCATATACGAATGTGAAGGAAATGAAACTGAGATAAAAGAGTGGTATCAGTACGATTAATATTGTTGGAATTCCTCTCAATAACCAGGAGTTGTTAAATGCTGTGTTTTCTGGTCCATTTGTAACACTTGGCAAAGAAGAGTTTAGTAACAGTCAAAATGCTAACATCCAGAAATGGAGTGCATACGTAAAGGGTAGTGCTAATCGACAGGCGTTTTTAGAGAGAACTTGGACTGGGTGAGTAAAGGAAACATTGATGATTATATGAGCCGTCATCGATACGATAAGAATATTAAGGAATTAAAAACCTATTTCAACAGCGTGATTGACTGGGTGTCAAATGTATTCGAAGATGTAGAGAGTGAAATGTGCGGACTTGAGTGGGGAAGATTGTATGAAGAATATCATAAGAAAGCGTATAACCCCAAAAAGGTTTCAGCCGAAGTGACGTAAACTATACGATGATCCTTATGTTAAACACCACAAGGGTATTTTTGAGTACATCCTTGGCGGTTCAATCGACACGAAATTGCTTGACATCCGTGTTTTTGATGAGGCAACCAAGCGGACTGTTTACAAAACACAGACAAATAAGGCTGAAACTAAAGGTGTATCCAACTGTCCGCATTGTGCGATTGGACATGATGCCAACAAGAATAAGATTTGGAAGTGAGGCCGAAATGGATGCCGACCATGTAACAGCGTGGAGTAAGGGTGGTGCTACAGAATATTAAAAACTGTCAGATTATGTGGTGTAAAATAAAACAAAACCAGATAAGGCTTGAGATGTAAGTAATAAAAAATGCCATCCCACAAAAATGAGATGGCATTTCTAATTCCCATCCAAAGGAGGCGAAACGGACGGGATAAAACTAATTCACCTTCTCAGGTCCTTTCGGAGGAACAAAACCAAAGTGCTGGTCCTGCGGTATTTCCATTTTAATCTCACCGAAGCGTGCTTCAAATTTTTCAATATTATCTTTCAGCGCTTTCATCAGCATCTTTGCGTGCTGTGGTGTAGTAATTATTCTCGATAACACTTTTGCTTTCGGCAGACCGGGCACTATGCGCGTAAAATCAATTATAAACTCAGCCGGCGAGTGAGTGATTATAGCAAGGTTGGAATAAATTCCTTCCGCCTCTTTTTCGCCAAGCTCAATGTTTATTTGCTGTCCCTGAGGAGGTTTGTTCTGGTTCATCTTTTTCACTTTACCTTAATTCATCTGCTTTTTTAAATGCATTATTTGCATCTTCTGTCATTCCAAGCACGGAATATACTTTACCAAGAAGCTCCCATATTGCCACATTAGTTGGATCTTTTTCAACGACTTTCTCTAAATATGGCAATGCTGCTTCGTATTTCTTTTTGTAATCCTCAGTAATTTTTCCCTGCTGCTCTGCTTCTTTATTCATTGCAGTTCCCCATTTTACATAAGTAACACCAATGTTATAAATCGCATTTTCATATTCAGGATCAATCTTTAATGCTTCCAGAAGCTGCGTTTCTGCCTCAGCGTATTTTTCTGAGTTAAGAAGAAGCACACCATAATTATAGTGGTAAATTTTATTATCCGGTTCATTTTCAACTAATATTTTAGAAGCAGTAATTGCTTCTGCTATTCTGCCGGCGCCAATGTAAGCACTAGTACGCGCAACCTGCATTTCAGAATTTTCAGGATATTTCTTTAAGCCTTCTTCAAGAGAGGCAATTGATTTAGAATAATAATCCATTGCTTTAATGCTATCCTGCGGGTTTTTATTGAATTTAAAATCATTCATTAGATTAACACCCAGCGTGTAATATACTTCACCAAGGGTACTGATAGCCTTCTTCAGCTTGTTCAATTTCAACAAGCTTTGTGAGAGGTTCAACAGATTCTTCAGTCTTTCCGGTGGTCAAATAAACAAAAGCAAGATTTCTGTAAGTCTCTCCTGAATCAGGCTGCAGCTCAATTGCATTTTTATAAGCTTCTACTGCCATGTCGAAGTACATTTTGGAGCTGTCTTCATCCGTAACTTTATTTCCTCTCTGGAAAAGACTAACACCACGGTTAAAATTATTTGCCCATTGAAAAGCCTTATATTCTTCAATATTCTTTTCAAACTTTTTACTTATTGCCAGTGATTGATTGAACGACTCCATCATTTTATCAATATTGTCTTGCTCGCTGTAAACCGTACCAAGCAGGAAGTAACCTTCGTCACTCTTCGGATTTTTTGCCACTTCTGTATTCAGAGTTTCGATAGCTTTATCCCAGTTCTTCTGCTGTATATAAAGCTTAGCACTGGTTAGTTCAGTTGAGGCACACTGGAATCCAAGGAACATTATTCCAAGAAACAACATTCCCAACACTAACAGTTTGGAATTTTTCATATTAACTCCATTCTTATGGATGATTAAATTTATTGATTTGTTAATTTCAGATGAATTTTGTGTTTCAAAAATACAATTATTCTACTTAAAAGACAGATATTAAAAAATCACGGGATGCCGGTTTAAATTGATTTTGGGGGCTTAAAAGGGTAATTTTTCAGTTGAAAATAGAGAAAATTTTGTTAACCAAAGAAATAATAAATTCTGTCCCCAAGGTTCTTCTTCACGATCATCTTGATGGAGGTCTGAGACCGCAAACCATAATTGATCTGGCTGATGATCTGCATTATAAAAAACTACCAACCCGTGATAAAGATGAACTAGCAAATTGGTTTTATGTTGGAGCGAATAAAGGAAGCCTTGTTGAATTTCTGAAGGGTTTTGAACACACTACAGCAGTAATGCAAACTAAAGAAGGAATAGAAAGAGTCGCTTACGAAATGATGGAAGACATGAAAGCAGACGGTGTTGCATATGTTGAAACCAGGTTTGCACCTGTCTATCATACAAATAAAGATTTATATCTTGAGGACACGGTTACTGCAGTCTTAAAAGGATTGGAAAGAGGTAAAAAAGATTTTGGAGTTGGCTATGGTCTGATTCTGTGCGGTATGAGAAATATGAAGAACACTCTTGAGATAGCAGAGCTTGCAGTGAACTTCAGGAAAGATGGAGTTGTAGGATTTGACCTTGCCGGTGAAGAAGGCGGGTACCCGCCCAAGAAACATCTCGATGCGTTTCAGTTTATTCAGCGAGCCAATTTTAATATTACGATTCATGCAGGCGAAGCATTTGGAAAAGAATCTATCTGGCAGGCTATTCAATGGTGCGGTGCTCACAGGATCGGACATGCAACAAGATTACTTGAAGATATAGTGTTAAATGATGACGGCGAAGTTGTAAGCTTTGGTGAACTCGCCCAATATGTACTTGATAAAAGAATTCCTCTGGAGATTTGTCTTTTGAGTAATCTCCATACCGGTGCAGTAGATAAATTGGAAAATCATCCTTTCGGAATTTTATTCAAGGAAAAATTCAGAGTTACAATAAATACAGATGACCGTTTGATGAGTGCCACTACTATGACCAAGGAATTTCTGACGGCAGTTGAATATTTCAATCTAACATTTGATGAGATTGAAAAGATTACAATCAACTCAATGAAATCAGCATTTCATTCCGTATAAAGAAAGACTTAGATACATTTACGATATTATTAAACCGGGATATCAAAAAGTCCGGGATCAATTAATCAAATAAACAAAAAGGCAAATGAAAAAACTTTTTACAAACTATAATTTCGAGTTCAACAAAAACGAAAAGAAGCTGCTCTCTTCATTCTGCAAGCAGGCATTAAAGCAAATTGGCAGTGATGATAAATACTTTGGAGAAGTTAAAGCATTCAATTCAGTATTAGAAAAGTTAAATGCGAATGCAGATAGTATTAAGCTCACAAAGGATGAAAAAATAAGACTTACAAATAACATCAAACAGAATATTGATTATTTGAAAAAGCAGATGGATAAAAGCTGGTTCCTGAAAAGGTGGTTAATGAAATCACTTTACAAACAATACGCAGATATTTATGAAAATCATTTTAAAGGATAAACGATGATAGCAAACGATATTAAAATTATTAAAGCACCTACAGGTACAAAGCTTACCTGCAAAGGCTGGATTCAGGAAGCTGCAATGCGTATGCTGATGAACAACCTTGATCCGGATGTAGCCGAAAGACCGGAAGACTTAATCGTTTACGGAGGAAGCGGAAAAGCCGCCCGCAACTGGGATGCATATCGAGGCAATTATTGACTCACTCAAAGAAACTCGAGAATGATGAAACACTTTTAGTTCAGTCAGGCAAACCAGTTGGAATTTTTAAGACTCATTTAAACGCACCGAGAGTTATTATTTCAAACTCAATGCTTGTTCCTGATTGGGCAACGTGGGATGAATTCCGCAGACTTGAACAGCTTGGCTTAACAATGTACGGACAGATGACTGCAGGAAGCTGGATTTATATCGGTACTCAGGGAATACTGCAAGGCACTTATGAAACTTTTGCTGAGTGTGCAAGAAAATATTTTGATGGAACTCTGAAAGGAAAATTTGTACTCACTGCAGGATTGGGAGGAATGGGCGGCGCTCAACCGCTAGCTGCAACTTTTAACGGCGCCGCATTCCTTGGGATTGAAGTTGATCGTTCACGTGCACAAAAAAGAATTGATACGGGTTATCTTGATTTTCTAACTGATGACATAGATGAAGCTCTTGATAAAGTTCTTAATGCAAAAGAAAAAGGAGAAGCTCTTTCAGTTGCGATAATTGGAAATGCAGGTGAAGTTCTTCCAGAAATCTTAAAAAGAAATATTATTCCTGATGTTTTGACCGATCAGACTTCCGCTCACGATGTTTTAAATGGTTATGTCCCGATGGGGATGAGTTTTGAAGAAGCAATTGCATTAAGAAAAAGTGATTCTGCCAAGTACATTAAATTATCACGTCGAACAATTGTAAAGCATGTTCAGGCAATGCTCGAGTTTCAAAAACGTGGTGCAATCACATTTGATTATGGAAACAACATCCGCGGTGAAGCAAAAGAAAATGGTGTAACCAATGCTTTTGATATTCCCGGATTTGTGCCTGAGTTTATTCGTCCTCTTTTCTGTGATGGCAAAGGTCCATTCCGCTGGGTTGCGTTATCAGGCGATCCAAATGATATTTATGAAACAGACAAAGCAGTTAAAGAAACTTTCCCTGAAAATAAAGCACTTATCAACTGGATTGATATGGCTCAGAAGAAAGTTCACTTTCAGGGATTGCCTGCAAGGATTTGCTGGCTTGGCTACGGTGAGCGTGCAAAGATGGGAAAGATTTTTAACAAACTCGTAGCAGATAATAAAGTTAAAGCTCCGATTGTAATTGGAAGAGATCATCTCGATTGCGGTTCCGTTGCATCGCCAAACAGAGAGACTGAAGGTATGATTGACGGCAGCGATGCTATCGCTGATTGGCCAATTCTAAATGCTTTATTGAATGCAATCGGCGGTGCAAGCTGGGTTTCAGTTCATCACGGCGGTGGAGTTGGAATTGGTAAATCAATTCACGCTGGAATGGTTGTGGTTGCTGATGGAACTAAAGAAGCCGAAGAAAGACTTGAAAGAGTTTTAACTTACGATCCCGGAATGGGTGTAATGCGTCACGCAGATGCCGGTTATGAGCAGGCAATTGAAAATGCTAAAAAGTGGAATGTTAAAATTCCTATGATGAAATAACTATCAGTAATATGTCATTCCGACGAAGCGTAGCGAGAAGGAATCTGTTTTATAAACCGTGGATTCCCGCCTTCGCGGGAATGACAAATAAAATGAAAAAATTAACATTTTATATAACAACAATACTAATTCTGTTTGTAATAAATTTTTCATTTGCTCAATCAGAAGATGAGATTAACGAAGATGAATGCACATTCAACAGTATAAAGCTCTTTGGGAAAATACAATTTGTGGAATCATTCCCCGATTTAACGGTGCAGGTTGTTGAATCTTTTCCTGATTTGAAAGTAAAAATAGTTGATTCGTTCGCGGAAGATTGTGGTGAGTGGCAGATTGTTGATTCATTTCCAGATGTAAAAGTGAAGATAGTTGAATCATTCGCTGATATTAAAATACAATTTGTGGAATCGTTTCCGGGAATTCCTTAGAAAATAAAGCCATCACAATTAAATAATTGTGACGAATCTCGTTTCGAAAGAAGCGATATAAAGCAAAATATTTAAGATGCTGAAATCGAAGTTCAGCATAAAATTAAAAATAAATAGAGGAGTTAATATGAAACTTAAAGTATTAGTAGCCGACAAATTTCCGGATAAATATATCCAGCAGATGAAGGATCTCGATCTTGATGTCATCTATCAGCCAAAGTTTGGAGAAAAAGATCTCCCCGAAGCAGCGAAAGAAGCTGATATTCTTGTCGTTCGTTCGACTGTAGTCAATGAAGAAACTATCAACACATCGAAGAAACTTAATCTTATAATTCGTGCGGGTTCAGGAGTTAATAATATCAACATTCAGGCGGCAAATAAAAAAGGCATTTACGTAACTAATTGCCCCGGAATGAATGCAGTAGCAGTTGCTGAGCTCGCAATTGGATTAATGATTTCTCTTGACAGATTTATTCCTGATAACATCAGTGATTTTAATAAAAGTGTATGGAATAAAGATAAATATTCAAAAGGAAAAGGACTGAAAGGTAAAACTCTTGGTTTGATTGGTGTTGGAAATATCGGTAAGGAAGTTGCAAGAAGAGCGCTTGCCTTTCAAATGAATGTTTATGGAAAAGATATTGCTAGAATTGAAGGAGTTCAAATAAAAGATTTTTCAGAGATGGATCAGTTGCTTCCATTGTGTGATGTTGTCAGTATTCATCTTCCAGCTACTCCGCAGACAAAAGGATTGTTTAACAAGCAGATGTTCAGCTATATGAAAAATGGAGCCTACCTTGTTAACACTTCAAGACAAGATATAGTTATTGAAGATGATTTATTGGAAGCAATTAAAGAAAAAAATATTCGATACGCCTGCGATGTATTCAAAGGTGAACCCGAAGGCAAATCAGGTGAGGTTACATCCAAATTGCAGAACAATCCTAACATTTATGTCACACATCATATCGGTGCTTCAACAGAACAAGCACAGGACGCTGTTGCAGAAGAGACTATAAACATAATTAACCATTACATTCACAGCGGAGTAATTGATCACTGGGTTAACAGAGCAAAGATAACCGATGCACATTACCAGCTTGTAGTAAAACACTACGATAAACCGGGTGTTCTTGCAGGAGTACTTGATCTCCTTAAAGAAGGTAATATTAATATTGAAGAAATTGAGAACGTAATATTTGATGGCGGAATTGCTGCAAGCTGCACGATGAAATTAAAGAATGCTGCAACTGCGGATATGCTTAAGAAGATGAGCGAAAACCAGAATGTAATAAGTGTTAGTCACGTAGAGATATAGATTCATTTTGTAGGGCGATTCACTGAATCGCCCAAATATTATCACACAAACTTCACATATATAATCTCTTGGAGTAAAGTGTGCAAATGCTATTTTCTCTCATCAACAACTTTGTTATTTTTAATA
The DNA here is from genome assembly GCA_963698155.1 of uncultured Ignavibacteriaceae bacterium. Classification (GTDB taxonomy): domain Bacteria; phylum Bacteroidota; class Ignavibacteria; order Ignavibacteriales; family Ignavibacteriaceae; genus IGN2. Next base: position 55,167 of record CAVOPS010000010.1, read on the forward strand.
AAGAAAAACTATAATAGAAGTATGGAAAAAGTAATTAGCGTAATTAAAAAATCAGATGACAGGAATGACTTTAAATTCTGGCAAAGTAAGTCTTACCAGGAAAGAATTGATGCGATCGAGACTCTTCGTTCACAATATTTCCAGATGAAAAAAAATGTTCAGCAAGGACTTCAAAGAGTTTATACAGTTGTTAAACAAAAATCAGGTTGAATATCTTGTTGTTGGCGGGTATGCAGTCGGTTTTCATGGTTACCCACGATATACAGGAGATATTGATATCTGGATTAATCCGCTAAAAACGAACGTTAATAAAATGGCTTCTGTTCTTGAAGAATTTGGTTTCTCGCCTCAACACTTCAACATAGATGATTTCCGAATAAAAGATAACATTGTTAGAATAGGATTTCCTCCAAACAGAATAGACCTTATGATTTCAATTGATGGAGTAATCTTTGATGATTGTTTTTCAAATCGTTCGGTGGTTGATTTGGGTGAAACAAAAGTAAATTTTATCGGTTTTAAAGACTTAATTAAAAACAAGAAAGCGTGCAACCGAACTAAAGACAAGATTGATTTAGAAAATCTTAATTGACTTCACACAAAGTGAAAAGGTTTTAGAATCTAGAAATTTTAAAATGTATAAAAAATAAGACTTTGAAACAGGATCAAAGTAACAAAAGTTAGTTCTCCGTCAGACTTCCCACTACGAGCCATTGCATTGATGAAATAATTACGAAACCAATTGCCATCAATTGGTTGGCAGCAGCCCGAAAAGATGATTATCCAATTCTACTTGCTACTTCCGTAATAAATACATGCTAAATAATTATAGTTTCCAAACTACAAGTTTTGATAAGTTAGATTTCTTCGATTTCGCTCACCTAATTCATATAATATTTACGTATTTATTAACGCAAGTGGCATTTCGTTTGATTTTCATTCCAATAATAAAATAATAACTCGGTAGAATTAAAATGAAAACATTTTTTTACATATCAGTAATAGTGCTATTTAATTTTTCATCTGTGAGTTTATCTCAAGAATCAATTATAGCAAATCATACAATTGCAAAGCTTTCGCTTTTAACTGATGAATGGATTGATTCTGCAAAAGCAAACCTTCATATCGCATATGGCCACACGTCTCACGGAAGCCAGTTAATTACCGGGATGGAAGGATTGGTAAACTGGAAAGGAACACAATATGCATTTAATGAAGGTGGTTCAAATGGAGCTTTAGATATTGATGACTATGCATTTCCCGGAGCTTCTGATCTTGGAAATCCAGATAGAACAAGTTGGGCAACTGCAACAAGAAACTATTTGAATAACCCGGAAAACAATGATGTTAATGTTGTTATCTGGTCCTGGTGCGGTCAGGTAAGCAGCGCAACTGAAGCGGATATCAACACGTACTTAGATCTGATGAATGGATTAGAAAACGATTATCAAAATGTAAAATTTGTTTATATGACAGGACATCTGGATGGAACAGGAACCAATGGTAATCTTAATTTACGAAATGAACAGATTAGAAATTACTGTTTAACGAAGTGGAAAAATTCTATATGATTTTAGTGATATTGAATCTTATGATCCTGACGGAAATTATTATTTAGATAAATATGCAAATGATAATTGTGATTATGACAGCGATGGGAATGGAAGTCTGGATAAAAACTGGGCAATCGATTGGCAGAATTCACATATAATAAATGTTGATTGGTATGATTGTTCGGCTGCACATAGCCAGCCATTGAACGGAAACTTAAAAACCTATGCAGCCTGGTGGCTATGGGCGAAACTGGCTGGTTGGAATTCAGCCTCCGGAATAGATAATCCTGATGAACCTTCGTTAGTGAATTTTCATTTGTTTCAAAATTTTCCGAATCCATTTAATCCGAACACGAGTATTTCATTTACATTAATGAAGCGAAATTATATAACACTAAAAGTCTACGATCAACTCGGTAATGAAGTTGAAGTACTCGCTAATTCATTATTACCTGAAGGATATTATGAGTATAGCTTTAATTCAAAAAATTATTCGAGTGGAGTTTATTTTTATCGATTGAAGGTAGGCAACGAATATTCAGATTCAAAAAAGATGATTTTGTTGAAATAAAATCTCCCGGATTTACTCAAACAAATTTTACTTCAATCATATCCTTAATCATACCGTGGAAGTATGGAAGCTGCAAAAGTGCTTTTATACCTTCCAGGTCCTGTTCTTCCAAATCAAACACAAGATGCTGCATATTGACTGAAAGAAAATCAAGTGACGTTTGTGGAAAACCCGGAAACAATCCATCAAAGTTATCTTCATGTCCTTTAGTAAATCTGCTCTTAAATTTTGAATTAAATTCTTTTAATGTGTCCTCTGAATGAGCAGCTAAAACAAAATTCACATACGGTGCATTTATGAGTTCAATAATTTCTTCGGCAAAACTCAGTCCGTTCAGAAATAGTTCCTTTTCATAATTTTCATCACCAATGATCAGCAGGTTATCTTTAAAGTCAGACACTTCCCTGTTTAGCAGGGTTGTTTTGATTTCAACATCATAGAATTCTTTAAATAATATTTTGCTGAGTATAACTTCGTTTGAAGCAACATCACCCCGTAAGAAGAGCTCATCAATGGTTTCCTGTTCTTCTTTAAAATGAATATAGGAATTAGAAAGAAGTGCATTAAACGAAATTCCGATTTCGGAAGAGATAAATAATTCCTTATTTGAAATAAGATCCATAGTTGGAATTAATCCAACAGAATCTTTCTCGTTAGATATTCTTTTAGCAATCAATGAGGAAGGAAAAAATTCAAACTCAACTCCGGATTTATCTTCTATTTCTGATATAAAAATCCGCGAGAAAATATTCTGTGGCAGATAAAGTTTTCTATTCATACAATAAAAAAAGCCGCCTGAAGGCGGCAATAAAAAATTTTATTGACTCTTCTTATCTTTAATACGAGCAGCTTTACCAGAAAGATTACGCAAGTAATACAGTTTTGCTCTTCTTACATCACCTTTTTTCAAAATATCGATCTTAGAAATCTTCGGAGAGCTGAAACGGAAAATTCTTTCAACTCCAACACCGCTTGAAATTTTTCTTACAGTAAAAGATTTATTAAGCCCGTTACCGCGTACACTTATAACGTCACCTTCAAAAGGCTGAATTCTTTCTTTATCACCTTCGATAATACTCACATATACTTTTATGTGATCCCCTGCTCTGAATTCAGGCAGATCAGTGCGGGGGTTTTCTTTTAATATGCTATTTACTTTGTCCATAATTTACTCCTTCTTTTAAGCCGAAGACTTTTTGTCTCAAGCTGAATTAATATCACGCCACTTTTTTGTTAAAATTTTTGATTGCTCCTCTTTCCATTTCTTAATCTCTTTTTCATTACCTGAAAGAAGAACTTCAGGGACTTTCATTCCCTTGTATTCAGCAGGTCTGGTAAAATAAGGCGCTTCAACTATTTCACCATCCTGGAACGAATCATCAAGTGCTGCTTCACTATCATTAAGAACACCCGGGATTAATCTTACAATTGAATCAACAATAATCAATGCAGGAAGTTCGCCTCCGGTAAGAACAAAATTCCCGATTGATATTTCATCGGTTGCAAACTTCTGCCTTACACGATCATCAACTTCCTTATAATGCCCTGCAATCACAATAATATTCTTTGAAAGGGAAAGATCATTCGCAATCTTCTGGTTGAATATCTTCCCTTTCGGAGTTGTGAAGATTACGTGATCATAACTGCGTTGTGCCTGCAGAGTTTCAAGACATTCAAAGAACGGCTCAGGTTTAAGCACCATTCCCGGACCACCGCCGAATGGTTTGTCATCAATTTGCTTGTGCTTGTTGTATGCATAGTCACGCAGATTATGAATAAACAAACTAAGCTTTCCCTTATCCTGAGCACGTTTTATTATGCTTGTTTTTAAAGGACTTTCAAGCAAATCCGGAACAGCCGATAAAATATCAATCCTCATCATCTTCCAAAAAATCCTTAGAAATATTCAGGATTAATCTCTTCTTTGCAGCATCAAATTTTTCAATAAAATTAAGAACAAAAGGAACTAGAATTTCTTTTTTTTCATCTGTTGAAATCACAATTACATCGTTGGCCTTTCCTTTAATCACATCCGAAACTACTCCAATTCTTTCTTCCTTTACAAACACTTCACTGTCAATCAAATCATGAACAAAAAAATGATTCTCGGGCAAACTCACTGCATCTTTTTCATTTACATAAACTTCTCTATCAATCAGTACTCTGATTATCTCTGGGGCCATCAAAATTTTTAAACTTAATTATAATTTTCCCATTAACGTCTTTTACATCTTCAACATAAAATGTTTTCTTATCTCCCCAAAAATCTATGTACACTTTCTTTAAGCTAAAGAATCTTTCCGGAAAATCTGAGAAAGAATGTATCCTGACAAATCCATCCTTTCCGTAAGCCTGCTCAATTCTCGCAATTAAAATGTATTCCAAAGTTTTCGTAAAATCATCTAATCAAGTATTTCCAGCATCGCCCTCTTATCTTCTTTAGCTGCAATAGCAGTTAGCAGGGTTCTCATAGCGATGACAGTTTTTCCTTTTTTCCCGATAACTTTTCCCACATCTTCTTTCTTAACCCTTAAAGTTAAATTAACTTTTTTCTCCTGGTCAATTGTTTCTTCAACAACGACAGCTTCGGGGTCATCCACAAGATACTTAGCGATAAATTCAATGAACTCTTTCATATGTAAGAGCCTCCTATATCAGCGCTGTGAACAGTATTGTATTCAGGTACCGTTAATTGAATTATTTCAATTAATATCGAAAACAGAAGCAGCGCCTTTAACTTCTGTCTTACTTTAGCCGGCTGTCTCTTCCGGTTTTGGTTCTTCTGCTGGAGTCTGCTTTTCAACAGCATCAGCAGAAGCTTCGGCTTCCTGTTTAGCTTTCGCCTTCTTCGATAATTTTTTCTCAGTCCTTTTCTTTGAACCGGCTTCTTTTATTTTCTGCCAGTTTTCAAGTTCGGACTTTACTTTCTCTTCATCAAAGCCTTTTGATATTAATTCTTTTTTAAGAGTAATACCTTTCTGCCTTAATAGACTTTTTACTGTATGAGTTGGCTGAGCACCAACATTTAACCAGTACAGAATTCTGTCCTCTTTCAGTTCAAGGGTATGAGGTTTGGTTAAAGGATTATAAAATCCAACTGCTTCCAGAAATTTTCCATCCCTGGGCGATCTTGAGTCTGATGCAACCATTTTATAAATAGGTTGTTTCTTCTTACCCATTCTTCTTAATCTTAACTTAACTGCCAAGTTATTTTGACCTTTCCATTTTATACATTATTAAATCGACTAAATTTAAAAGCCTACCTGCTCATTGACAGGTTTGCGAATGATGATTTACCCGAAAAGTTTTTCATCATCTTTTTCATTTCTTCAAATTGTTTTAGCAGCTTGTTTACATCTTGTATTGATGTGCCGCTGCCTCGTGCAATTCTTTTTCTTCTGCTTCCATTTAAAATTTTAGGATTCCCTCTTTCAGATCTTGTCATTGAGTTGATAATTGCTTCAACTTTAACTAATGCATTATCATCAACCTGTGCATTTTTAATCTGCGCACTTAGCCCGGGAATCATCCCAAGCAGGGATGATAGAGAACCCATTTTCTTAATGACTTTAATTTGCTTAAGAAAATCATCAAAATCAAATTGATTTTTTCTGAGTTTTTCTTCCATCCGCTCTGCTTCTTTATCATCAAAGCTTTCCTGAGCCTTCTCAACAAGCGAGATTACATCACCTTTTCCAAGGATTCTTGATGCAAGTCGGTCGGGGTAAAAAGCCTCCAAAGCATCTGTTTTTTCACCATTACTGATGAATTTAATAGGTTTTCCAACGACAGATCTGATTGATAAAGCCGCACCACCACGAGCATCGCCATCAAGTTTTGTAAGAACGATTCCATCAAAATCAACAATTTCATTAAAAGCTTTTGCTGAATTAACTGCATCCTGCCCGGTCATCGAATCAACTACAAAAAGAATTTCGGAAGGATTTACCATTTTTTTAATATCCGAAATCTCTTCCATCATTTTCTCGTCAACATGCAAACGACCTGCAGTATCTATAATCACCGTATCAAAATTATTTTCCTTGGCATATTTCAGCGAATCAGTTACCGTTTTTCTTGCATCCGGTTGAACGAGAGAAAAAACACGAGTCTCAATTTTCTCCCCAAGCTGCTTTAGCTGTTCAATAGCAGCAGGTCTGTAAACATCCGCAGCTGCCAGTAAAACTTTTCTCTTGTGATCCTTTAATCGTTTCGCAAGCTTCGCACAGAAAGTAGTTTTACCTGAGCCCTGTAATCCAACAACCATAATTACAGTTATTCCTGAAGGATTAAGCTTTAACTCCGTCTGTGATGAACCAAGCAAAGTAACAAGTTCATCAAAAATAAACTTTGTAATTAACTGTCCAGGAGTTAATGACGCAATTACTTCTTTGCCAAGTGCCTTCTCGGAAACTTTATCAATAAAATCTTTTGCTACTTTATAGTTAACATCAGCATCAAGCAAAATACGGCGAATCTCTCTAAGAGTGTCAGAAATGTTTTTTTCGTTTAAACGTCCCTGACCTCTGACCTTCTTTAGCGCATTTTCTATTTTTAATGATAAATCTTCAAACATCTTAATTTATACTGATAAACATGGAGAGATTAAAAGGGAATTTATGAACTGGCTTTGAGTGCATTCGCACCGGAAACGATTTCCAGAATCTCTTTGGTTATTGCAGCCTGTCTTTCTTTGTTATATTTTAAATTCAGAGAACGAATCAGTTCCTGAGCATTTGTTGTTGCATTATCCATTGCAGTCATTCTTGCACTAAGCTCGGCTGCATTGGATTCAAGCAGTGCTCTCCACAACTGAACTTTTAAATGCTTTGGTATCAATGACTCAAAAATTGAAATCTGATCCGGCTCAAAAATATAATTTGCTGAGACTTTTTCGTCTTTATTTTCTAAAACAAATGGAATCGGCAATAACTGAACTTTAACTATCCTCTGCTGAATCATCGAAACGAATTCATTATAAACCAATACTATCTTATCTATTTCGCCGTTAAGATACTTGGGTATCAAATCATTATATAATTGAAGCGCTGATTGATACTCGAGTGTGGAAAATAAGCCCACAATTTTTCCTTCTATAGTATAATTTCTTCTGCCAAAATATTCAGTTGCTTTTTTACCTAAAGTAAAAACCGAAACGGAATTTTCATTCTTCTGCTCTTCATTTATATAGCTCGTTGCTTCCCTGATAATGTTTGTGTTGAATGCGCCGCATAAACCTCTATCGGCAGTAATAACAACCACACATATCTTTTTAACTGCTCTTGCTGCAAAAAAAGGATTCGTCTGTAAAGAATCATCGGCCGCAAGCCGGGAAAGCATTTCACCAATTTTGTTTGCATAGGGACGTGCACCAACAATTCGCTGCTGAGCACCACGAAGCTTAGCCGTTGCAATCATTTTCATTGCCCTGGTAATTTTCTGGGTGCTTTTAACACCAACTATTCTATTTTTTATATCTCTGAGTGTAGCCATCTAAAATTTAATTAAGCAGTCTTTTTAAAAACTTTAAGAAATTCTTTTGCTGCATTGTTAATTTTTTCATCAAGATCTTTTGAAATATCTTTTTCTTTCTTCAGAGTTTCTAATATGTCTTTATGCTTCACATCAAAAAATTCGAGAGCTTCTTTCTCAAATCTCTTCACATCAGAAACGGGAATAGCATCCATATATCCTTTCGTTCCTAAAAAGATACTTACAATCTGTCTTTCAACTGGAATTGGGGCATACTGACCTTGCTTCAGCAATTCAACTAGTCTCGCACCTTTATTAAGAGTTCTTAATGTTGATTGATCCAAATCAGAACCGAATTTTGCAAATGCTTCAAGCTCTCGGTATTGAGCTAAATCAAGTTTAAGAGAGCCAGCAACTTTTTTCATCGCTTTGATCTGTGCATTACCACCAACACGTGACACAGAAATACCAACGTTTATTGCAGGACGAACACCTGAGTTAAATAAGCTTGATTCAAGATAAATCTGTCCATCAGTAATTGAGATTACGTTCGTTGGAATGTAAGCGGAAACGTCTCCCTGCTGTGTTTCAATTATTGGTAATGCTGTTAAACTTCCGCCACCAAGTTCATCATTTAATTTTGATGCTCTTTCAAGTAATCTTGAGTGAAGATAAAATACATCACCGGGATATGCTTCTCTTCCAGGAGGTCTTCTCAACAACAAAGAAAGTTCACGATAAGCAGCAGCTTGTTTTGATAAGTCATCATAAATAACAAGTGAATGCATTCCATTATCACGGAAATATTCACCAAGAGTGGCTCCAGAATATGGTGCTATATACTGAAGCGGAGCTGGTTCCCAGGCTGAAGCTACAACAACTGTTGTGAATTCCATAGCGCCGTGTTCCTGCAGTTTGGCAACAACCTGCGCAACTGTTGAACTCTTCTGACCGATGGCAACATAAACACAATAAACCGGTTTTATACCGAGTGATTTAGCTTCCTCAGTATGAGTATATTTTTGGTTGATGATTGCGTCAATAGCAACAGCAGTTTTACCTGTTTGCCTGTCACCAATAATTAATTCTCTCTGCCCTCTGCCAATTGGAATCATTGCATCTATTGCTGCAATACCAGTTTGTACTGGCTCTTTAACAGGTTGTCTTTGAATCACACCAAGCGCTTTCCTTTCGATAGGAAGAAACTTGTCAGTGTTAATTGCACCTTTCCCATCAATTGGTTTGCCCAAAGGATTAACAACACGACCAAGCAATTCTTTACCGACAGGAATTGAAGCAACTCGTTTCGTTCTTTTTACTGTATCACCTTCTTTAACCAGCGAACTTTCACCAAAAAGAACACAGCCAACACTGTCTTCATCAAGGTTAAGAACCATTCCGATTACATCATTAGGAAACTCAACGAGCTCAGTTGCCATAACTTTGCTCAAACCATAAACTCTTGCAATACCATCACCAATCTGCAGGACGGTACCAACATCATATATATCAACTTCGCTCTCGAAACCGGAAAGCTGTTTCCTTAATATCGCCGATATTTCGTCGGGTCTTACTTCAGCCATAATTAATTCCTTTAAACTTCATTGTTTAATTGAGTGATATCTCACCCGTTAAAAATTGTTTCTTCAGTAATTCAAGTTGATGTTTTATTGAAGCATCGTAAAGTGTATCATTAACTTTAGCTATGAACCCACCAACAAGATTCAAATCAGTTTTAAAATTTAGTCGAACTTTTTTATCAAGAATCTTCTCAAGCCTGCCTTGCAAAACATTTTTTTGCTCATTGGAAAACTCCGTTGCTGATGTCACAAAAACATTAGCAATTCCAAGATGATCATCTCGTAATTCCAGAAATCTTTTTCCAATTGGACTCAACAAGCTCTCTCTATTTTTAGAGATTACAAATTCCACAAAGTCCATCGAATCTTTGGATATTTTTTTACTAAAGATCTCTTTGAGAATATTGAGCTTTAATTCAGGTCTTACCACAGGACTATCAAGCATTGACTGTAACTCTCGGCTTTGATCAAGCGTTTCAACTAGAAGCTTGAAATCTGTGGTTACAACTTCAAGATTATTTTTCTCGAGAGAAGTCTCCAGTAAAGAAGTAGCGTATCTATGTAAAATTCTGAAATCAGCCATTGTTAATTTTTCGTCACATCATTTAAATATTTGTCAATTACCTGTTTGCTCTTTTGAGCATCGAGAGATTCCCTGATGATCTTTTCAGCAGCGCTGACAGCTATTTCAGCTATCTGACCTTTTAGTTCTTCAAAGGCAGTATCCTTCTTTCTTTGAATCTCTAATGAAGCATCATCAACAATTTTCTTAGCCTGTTCTTTACTTTCTTTTATCAATTGTTCCTTCAAAGTTTCGGCATAAGCCCGACTCTGATCAATTATTTTTTTTGATTCTTCTTCAGCCTTCGCAAGGTTCGCCTGATTTTCTTCGAGGATTTGCTTTGCTTCATCTCTGGCTTTCTCAGCTTGTGCTAAAGATTCCCTGATATCACTTTCACGTTTATCAAGAGCTGTGAGTATCGGCTTCCAGGCAACTTTCTTCAGAATCAGAAGAAGAATAATAAAAGTAATAACAGTCCATATCATCAAGCCGGGATTAACGTCGAGAAGTCCGCCATTTTCACCACCACCTGCTGCAATGACTGCTAATGTAATTTGAGTTAGCATTTATTGTCTCAAATAATTTTTAATTTATGCTTTAAGAGCAAGAAGAATACAAATAACCAATCCGAAGAATGACATTCCTTCGATAAGTGCAGCAGCAATAATCATTGATGTTCTTATTGCGCCTGCAGCTTCCGGCTGTCTTCCGCTTGCATCCATTGCTGAGCTTGCAAGCTTACCAATTCCGAGTCCACCGCCGATAACAACTAATCCGGCGCCAATACCTGCTGCTAACCATGCAAAATCCATTTAAGTACTCCTTTTATTTTTGTTAATAAATTAATGTTCCTGATGTACTGCCATTCCTATAAACAAGGAAGTGAGCATTGTAAAAATATAAGCTTGTATAAGTGCTACTAAGATTTCTAAAAGATAAATAAAAACTGCAAAAGCAACTGAAACAGGTGCAATGAAAATTGTACCCATAAAAAATATCAATCCGATCAGTGCAAGAATTACTGTATGACCAGCAATCATATTTGCAAAAAGTCGTATAGCCAGAGCAAAAGGTTTTGTAAACAAACCTAGTATTTCCACGGGTATCATAAGTGGAAGCAGCCACATTGGAATACCGTGCGGGACTAAACCTTTGAAGTATCCGAAAAATCCGTTATGCCTTATCCCTCCAAGTTGAATCATTAAAAAGGAAATAATTGCAAGCGTGGCAGTTACTGCTATGTTGCTTGTAAAAGTTGCTGAGAATGGAATCAAACCCAAAAAATTTCCAAACAAAATGAAAAAGAACAAAGTCAACAGAAATGGAAGAAAAGATTTATAAGCTTTACCCAAAGTTGGTTCTGCAATCTCATCACGAACGAATATAATTAATACTTCAAAAAAATTAGCTAATCTTCTTGGAATAAGAGATGTTTTATAATTTTTTGCAACCAAGTAAAGAGTTAATAAAACTAAAAAAGCTGCAACCCACATAAAGACAACATGCTTCGTCGGAGTTATATCAATTCCAAAAACAGGAGGAAGCTGAGGAAGATGAACATATCCAAGGAAAGGCAGTTCTATCTCTTTGCCATCCATTACATGATGTAGAATCCAATCACTATCAGATCCGCTTGAACTTTTCAAGGTATCCACGACTGTTTTAAGTGTATCGATATTATTGCTCGCCGCCAAAATGGCTTTTTCTCCCTAAATTCAAATAAAATATCTCAATTAATAAGTAAAAAACGTAAAAAAAGAGGATAGAAAATATAAACCCATATGTGTTTATTTCCAAAAAAATGAGGGTAATTAATACTAAAGATAACCCTAAAATGAGCCTTAAAATGATACCTCCCCAAAGCGCAAGTAAAAATATTTTTTCAGGTTTATTTACACTGAATTTTATTAATGATAATCCAATTACAAAATTTATTATGGAAAGAAGTGCACCAAGTAAAATAGATTTGAAAATCATACCTGATAGGCTTGATGAAAGAAATAATATTGTAACAATGAGAAGCAATAAAAAGGAAACTACGAAGCAGAAAGTTAGGAGTTGCTTTTCATTTTTTATCATTTCCAGCTTTCAGAACAGACTTAATGAAAGTATACATACCGGCAAATACACCGAGAAATGCAAATACTACTGTCAGAATAGGTTTAGTTTCAAAGTATCCGTCTAACCAAATCCCGATAAAAACCATTACGGTAACAGTTACAGCAAGTTGGAGTCCTAATCCAACATAGGGGCCAACGTCTTTATAAAAGTTATTGGCACCTTTGATTTTATCAGGCTCCAGTTTCATTTTTTAAGAACTCGCTGGGGGAGAATCATTTGATCCTCGGGATTCTCCCATGTTACTCTTTCCTTCAAAGCGGGCACCAGCTTCAACAACTAAAATTTTTGTAAAGACATCTCCTTTTAGATCAGCCTTAGACTCGAGGATTAATTTTTCTTCGGCTTTTATCTGACCTTCAACTTTACCACCGATAGTAATAATCTGACCATCGACTTTTCCGAAGACTTCCCCTTGGTCACCAATAGTAACATTACCTTGGCAACTAATATCTCCCTGAATCGTTCCATCCAACCTTATACTTCCGTTACTGGAAACTCTGCCTTCAACTTTTACTCCATTACTAATTATTGTAATATCGTCAGAGTCACCATTCATAGTTTTGCTTTTCAATTTGTTCTCCTTTTTTATTAATTATTAAAAGAGTTTCAGGGTCAACTGGTTTACCGTTCTGCCAGATTTCAAAATGCAGATGCGGACCTGTTGTAGCTAATCCACTGTTTCCGCTCTGAGCGATCAACTCACCCTGTTTTACAAATTCTCTTTCCTTTTTTAGAATGACTGAATTATGCTTGTATATACTTAAATAGCCATCCGAATGACTGAGAATAATTATATGTCCATAATTATTTGTGTATCCGGAAAAGACGACGAATCCACCGGCTGATGCATAAACAGGTGTTCCATCTTTAACAACTATATCAATACCATAATGACCTCTATCTGGATCAAACCCTCTGCTGATGTATCCGTTAACAGGAAGAATGAAAAAGATTGTTTTGTCCTGCTGATTTATAAGTTTCTGAATTAAACTTACAAAACTGCCAAATATATTTCCTTCCTTTGGAGTTTTATAAAATTTTTGAAGCGTATCGGGATTTACTTTTAAAGAGTCAATTAATGTGGAATCACCAAGTGCCATTGCATATTTCAGTCTCTGGTTGGCAGACTTTAGAAGCTGCAACTCTTTTGCAAGAAAAATAACTTTATCATTTAACTGTTCCATCTTTTCAATGCTCTCGTTACTCTGAACATAATTACCGGGTAAAACCGCATTACCAATTCCTGTAATATTAAAAAAGTAATATCCTAATACAGCAATCAAGATTGAATAGATTACCGCAAAAATAAAAATCCAGGTGACGGTGAACTTCTTGGATTTGGCTTCGTGCGAAGCATCATCAGGAACAATAATTATCGAGAAGCTCTTTAAATTTTAAAGTATTTGAATATTGGCATTTAAATTAAATCAATATAAAAACAGCACTAATTTAACTGAAGTTCTTCAACAATTCTACAAACTTAATAGGGCCTTCCCTTATCAATTTGGGCTGTTTTGAGGTTAGGTCAATTATTGTGGAAGATTTTTTTTCTGATGATTCAGAATGAATGAATATTGCATCAACATCCTCTGAAAAATTCTGAACAATTTTATCTATTTGACTAATGGGATTCTCGCCACTCCTATTGACACTAGTAGAAATTAATGGTCGTGAGATTTCTTTAAGAAGCTTCAGACAAAAGTCATTCTGCGGAATTCTTACAGCAATGGTATCCTGATTTGTAATTTTTTTTGTTCTTTCGTTCAAGTTAAGAATAACAGTTACAGGAGCCGGCCAGATTTTTTGAAGAAAGTCCAGATATATTTCAGAAGTGATTTCAAAGTAGTTCATGAGATTTTCAAAATCAGAAAGAAGCCAGATATATTGTTTTTTTTCGTCCCTGCCTTTGATATCAGCAATTCTTCTGACAACATTTTCATCAAATGGATTTCCACCAATACCGTAAATTGTGTCGGTAGGATAAATAAATATTTTTCCTGCATGAAATAAATCAGCAGCTAAAATTATAGCCGATTCCGGATTTTCATCAATGTTAATTATTTTATTTTGATCAACGTCCATTTGACAATAACTTTTCCGCCTTCTTAATCACTAAATCCGGGACAAGCAATTTTGCACAATCAAAAGTGCCGGTAGGACAACTATTGTAACCGTGAATGCCGCAAGGCTTGCAGGACAATTCATCATAACTGATGTAATCGCTTTTCATATTGTAAGGATAAAAACCAAATTGGGGAATAGTTGAACAATAAATAGTAACAACCGGAATATCAGCGCACATGCCAAGGTGAGTTGGTGCGCTGTCATTGCAAATCAGGAGTGAAGCATTTTTTAACAACTCAATTGTTTCAATGAATGATAATTCTCCGGCAGCTAAAAACACATTCTCTTTTTTCAAAGCCTCACATAATATTTTATCCTCAGTTCCTCCGACCAGCACGATTTGATATTTTACTGCAGCGAAATGTTCAACGATCAGTTTGTAATATTCAACAGGATATCTCTTTGTCTCCCAAACAGAACCAGGTGCAACTACGATAAACTTATCAATCTTATTCTCACTTAAAAAATTTTGAACCTTTTTTTTAGATCCCGTCGTTACTGTTATTTCAGGAATAATCCGCCATTTATCATTGCTATAATCATCTCCAACGAATTCTAGATTCCTTTTCACCTCGTGAACCGATGGATTATACTTAACCGTGTGTTTGAAGGCAAACTTAAGACTACTGTTTTCAAAACCATATGTTTCTTTTGCCGAAAGATTCATTGCAATTAGTGCACTTCGAAGGGAACGATGAGGAGAATAAACAATTTCGTATTTATTTGCTCTAAGTTCTTTTACAAACCGGATGAATGCAAAAAAAGATTTCTGCTTACCATTTTTATCAAATGGCATTGCAGAATTTACATATGGAGAAGCTGCAAATATTTCAGCAGTTGATGGTATGCACAGAACATCTATTAAACATTCAGCTCTCTTTCTTTTTAATTCCTGAATCAAAGGCAGAGTGAGAATTGCATCACCGGGGAAAGCAGTCTGTATGACAAGTACTTTCGTTGTTTCACTCATTTAATGTTTCCATCTGTTATGCATCCAAAGCCACTGTTCAGGATGTTCGCGTATAACTTCTTCAAGATAGGAAGTGTATCTCCGACTTAATTCCAGGATTTTTTCTTCTTCACCATCCGGAAGATTATGCTGTGAGATTTCCACTAAAACCATTTTATATTTATAATTTTTATCCCGTACCGCAATTCCACAAATGAGAGGTGCGCCGGTTTTTAGTGCAAGAGCAGCCGGACCTGTATAAACAGAAACTTTTTTACCAAAGAAATCAACTCTTACTCCTTCTCTTGGTCCCCTTTGATCAGCAACCATTGCTACAACTTTCTTTTCTTTTAGCGTTTGATATGTTTTTCTTATTGAGATGCCAAGAGGAACAACTTCATTTCCGAATTTTGTTCGGGCTTTATTCATCCATTTATAAACCAAAGGGTTTCGCAACGGTTTAACAATTACTGAAAAAGGCAGAGTAACCTGAATTGCAATAGAAATTGCCCCAAACTCCCAGTTGCCAAAGTGCGATGAAAGTAAAATCACTCCTTTTCCTTGCTTAAACTTTTCAATAATCAATTCTGGATTGCTGCACTCAACTGCATCAACTAATTCCTGCTCTTTTCATATACGGTAGATACAATATCTCAACAAGTGTGATTGCAAAGCTCAGATAAATTTGGAAAGCTAATTTCTTGTTAGTTTGAATATCATTTTCAGGAAAGGCAATTTTGAGATTATTAAAAACCACCTTTTTTCTGATAGGGATGATGTAGAAAAACACTAATGCCAGGATAGTTGCAAACTTCCTAGAAAGTTTTAATCCAAGTAGTCTAAAGCAAAAACTAAATAGAATAAAAACGATATATTCAATTCTGTTCTTCATCAATATTTAAAAATATTGCTGTAAAAATAACCAAAGATCAGCAATAAAGATGATGAAGCAGAAAAATCAATAAGCAGATGATATTACAACGAATGATTAATTAATAGCTATCCTCCGCTGCCAATAATCGTCTCTTAGCTCTCCTCTTTTGGTTGAGTGAAGCAGCTGGTAATCGTTAAAACCAGTAATATCACCAAAAATAAATTCTACCCCACCTTCAATGCTTTCATATCTCCAGATCTCATATGGTTTGGTGTCTGTTTCGTTTGGATATCGCTGAATTTCAGATGGCTCACCGTAGACAATGAATACTCTTCCTCGATCAGTCTTCCATCCTTGCCTACCAAGGGCGGAGAATCTCGCATTACTTTCATTTACCCGCTTTGTATAATTAAGATAATTTTCGTTTCTATCATCTGAAGGGTCTTCATCGCAAGCCTTCCAGAAATTATATATGAATTCTCTCTTTGCATCTTCTGTTGAGAGTGCTTTATACTTGTCCATTTCGGGAACAGTTGCAACATATTTTGATTTCTCAAATAAGTCATCTATTTCTTCTTCTGACATAGCTCCGAAGGTTGTACTCAAAACAGGTGAAACTGTTGTTTGAAAAGTATCGGTTTGGACAACGGAGGGATTATAAACAAAAAATCTTTTCGATGAAGAAACTCCATAGCTAGCTACACTGTCAATCAGGTTTAGCAGCAGGGTATAAGTATCCGTAGGAAGCTTATAAGCTTTAACAATTCCAACTTCAACTCTTGTATCAACCGATTTATTAATCCTTTTGGATTTTGAACTTACAAGCTGTCCCCTGCTGTTTATAATCATCTCATCCAACCGCATTTCTGTACCTGGGGGTCCTACCTTAAGATTATACAATTCGGTATAATAGAACATGACAGGCTGCATTTCACCACCCACCGAAGCAGGCAGAGGAGTTACCTCAAACGTATTTTTATAAAAAATGGATGAAGTGTTTTCACTATTAGGGACAATATTCGAGGCAAGCTGAACATCACTTAATGCAGAATTTAAACTAAGAAATGGCTCAACAAATATTTTTTCGTTGATAGTTTTTTTATTCAAAGGATTATTTGCATCGCTTCCGGTTACATTTACAATATAAGAACCTTTATCTATAACAAATCCTACCATTCCAATTAAGCTTCGATCTAAATTTGCAGAATCTGTAATTTCATTTGATATAATCCAATGTTTGCTGATTATATTATTCGATGTGACTGAATCGTTAATTTCAATCTGCAACAGACCCTGCACAAAATCTGTAGTATCAGTATCAACATAAGTCAAACCCAGCTGATTGAAAGAATAATAGAATTCGACATAGTTAGATAGAGAGTCATAACCAAACTGTGCATAATCAAATTCAAAACTTATCTTTTGAGGAAAGACAACAGTCAGACAGGATAAAAAAGAAAAAGTTAGTAAAAATTTCTTCATAGCAATTCTTTATTATTTGTTGCTCTAAAAATAAAAAAGCGTCTATTGAAAATTCAACAGACGCTTTTATAACTAACTCAACAGATTATTGGAAGCTAAGCTTAATTGTAAATACGTGGTTTGCAGTCGGGAAATCCTTAACATCCCTGAATGCATAATCGAATACAAAACCAACTTCGCCGCCAAGCTTATAATCTAATCCAGCACCGAAAGTTAATCCATAGATGTAATCGCTTGCATTTTGAACAAGAAAATTATAACCACCTCTTACAAAGAAGTTATTCATAAATCCGTATTCCAAACCTAAGTTTGCTACATCTTCGAATGAATTATTAGCTGTATATGCACCAGCAAACAATAAATCGTTTTGTTCGTTAATATTAAGTGCATATGTCATACTTAGCTGGAAGAAGCTGGGTATCTGGAAACCTTCAGTAATAACCTCGTAGCTTCCTGTTGAAGAACCCGGTATAGAGCCTGGGATTATTGTTCTATTAGCCAGGTCCTGCCCGGTGTAATTCATATCACTTCCAATGTTTTTAACAGTAGCACCAATCATCAACGCTTCGGAGAATCGGTACTGAACACCGGCATCTAAAGCAAAACCTGTAGCGTTTGTGTTCTGTATATTCTCGGATATTATCTTCAGGTTTGTTCCGATTGAGATTCTGTCTGTTAAAACTTTCGAGTATGTGAACCCGATTGTTAAGAATGACGGAGAGTATGTTTCTCCGGTTCCATCAGGAAAGGTTTCCGAAGTAACAGGAATATCTCCAAAGTCAAAAGTTTTCAGATCCAAGCCAATGGATCCTATATCACCAAGGCTTGTACCTATCGCAAAGTAAGAGACGTTAATATCTGCAAGATAATTAACGTAACTAAACATTGCCTCGGTTTGCGGAAAAACATCCAAACCGGCAGGGTTATAATAAATAGATTCCAACCCCGTAATATTAGCCAGGAATGCACCTCCTGTGGCTATTCCGCGGGCACCAACAGGTATTAGTAATTGTTCAGCACCCGTTGTTCCTTTTCTTGCAACATCACCTGCATAGATTGAAGTTGCAATTAGGATGAGTATTAGTATTATTTTTTTCATTTTATAAACTCCACTATTTTAACTTAAAATAGATGGCAGGCAACATTTTATATACCTGCCAATCTTAAATTTAGTTAGAACCTTTGTATTTGTTTTTGAGGCATTATAATTGCAAACTTCAATACCTTATCGCCATACTCTGATGTTACGATTGCCATATACATACCTGAAGCAACTCTCAATCCAGATTCATTTTGCAAATCCCAGCGTAGGAATGGGGATGTTGGTGAATCTTTATCGTCGATTGTGAGCGTCCTAAGAAGTGTTCCCGATAAAGAGTAAATATTGATTGTTACTTGCTCGGGTAAGTTTGTAAACGTAACAAATGGCTCATCAGGTGTGTTGGAATAGTAATTTGATAAAGTGTTGTATCCAAAAAGCGGATTAGGATAAACATTTACTTTATCCCATCGCGCACGTTCCTGATCTTCGGTTAAGGTTGTGCCCGCAAGTGTAGTGAACTGGTAAACATCATCCTCAGTATAAGGATATACATCTAATGGAATCGTAAGTACATCGCCAGGTGTAAACCAAGCGGTTGAATCAACTCTTACCAATGAAGCGAGGTACATAGTGCTTAGCCAGGGAGAATTAAAAATAGCTCTCTGCTCAGCTGAAATGCCCTGAGCATCATCGGGAACTTTTGGTAAGTCCGTAAACCAACGAGCAATGTCAGCCCACAAAGTAACCGTGCCGCTGCCGGTTTGGAACTCGCCCCCGGTTAACTCAATCTGATTACCATCCGGATCATAAGGACTGTTAAAAATCGTAAGGTATTCACCTGTTTGTACTAATATCTGTTCCCGGGTCCCATTTTCCATCAGGATTTCCATTACTAAAATTTGCACTTTTGGGACTTGCCTCAATAAAACCAACCGCCAATTGATATTCCTCACCATGTTGTTCATCTACAACCCAGGCAGTAAATGGAACATCCACAAACCCAAATGGTCTGTTATTGACTTCATCCCATTTACCAATTGGACCTTTACCAGTAGTATCGGTACTAGTTATCCTCGATGCATAGGGATAAGTATTATTTGCAGGTTGAACAACAGTATAACGTTTATAACCATTTATGTATCTATATGCTTTGCCAACACCTTCATCGCCGAAACGTATTTCAATCTTTCGTAATTTATCGGTAGTTAGGTAAGTACTACGGTTCGCTGGGGTAACCTGATTAAAAGGATGCGGCATTCTAGATTCATTTTCATAGACTAGATCTTTGCCTACATACCAAATTCCTCTACTTCGAAGCGAATCAATTGGACTACCAGTGAAATTATACCAAACAGCACCGGGAGGATTATATGATACATCTCCAATTGCGGCATCCTGTCTTTCAATTTTAGTAAGGAATCCATCAGTAACAGAGTCGTTAACAGCCGGGTTACCATATAAATAATCAGTTCCCTTATACCTTAATATTCTTCCATCCGACAAGTTGGTTAACTTCCAGAACATATTATATTGAACGGAAGCGGAATCTTTATAAAATGTTACTTCATAAGTTTCGCCAGTCAGTTCTTCATTATTAATCACATCAAAGCCAACATCACCCATGGATGCACCGCTAACCTTGTTTGCAGGCTGAACAACTACCGGTGGATTAAGTGCACTTTCTCCAACGACAATAGAACTGATTGTTCTTACATTTTCTGCTTCCTGTGCAAAAGCAAATGAGCTCAGGTAGTAATCACCCGGTCTTCCTATATTTTGTCCAGGATTAGCTTTAAAAACCAATGAAAGGTAATTAAGCGCATAGCTCGTTACAGCAAAATAATAAGGTCTTCCTTTAACGACAGGGTTATTAGGCGAGAATGGATCATTAAAGACTCTTAACCTGATCCTTCCCGTTTGCGGATCAACGAAAACAGAAGAGTCCATTTGATTTTCAGCAGAAGAAACTTCATATAAAAGATCTAGTCCTCCTGTTTCTGCATTTTCTTTATAGATATCATTAATAAAGTTATTCAGATCGTAGCGTGCAATTAATACTGAGTTTGCCTCTCCCGATACGATATCCTCAGGAATATTAGTTTTGAAAGCCCAAACCTCGTAACCCTCGAATCCTAAATCCCAGGTGGGTGTTGTACTCTTATATTCAACCTGTTTTTTAGTTTCCCAGCTTATATCAATGAAATCATCACTTGAAGATAATGTTACTTCCGGAGCCGGAGGAGGCGTTGGTGCGAGGAAGTTATTATCAAAAATATTCTGAGCACCATCATCAATTGCACGAGCTTTCACAATACCATCAAGCTCATTTGCACCTCTGCCTACAACATAAGCAATAACTATCTCGTTCTCTACGTCTTTTTTAACTGTGAATGGACCTGTATTGGTCATCTGACGAGTATCTCTATTCTGATTGCATATCCAACCAACATCTGTTATAGGATCACCTGAGAACCAAAATCTCGGGTCAACGGTATTACAATCTACACCGCCTCTAACTTGACCATATGCAAACGTGCAAGGATCTGGTTGTTCCCCATTTCTATTAAAACCAAGACAATAATTACGAGCCTCATCTATATCATTTGGATCCCTTAAATCCGGGTCTCCATTAATATACATTACAAAAGAAGAAATAGGTAGGTTTCTTGCACCCGGGAATACTTCGATACCTTTAATCTGACCTTGAACTGAAAATGCAGAATCAAGAGGAGTATCGGTTCCTTCATCATATTCACCAATGGTACCACCATTATCAATGTAAGTCACTCCTGCCTCATAGGAACGAGGTCCGGAAAAAAAGTCTATCATAAAACAGGGTACTTGTGCACCATATTGAGCATCAGGCCCATTGCCGTAAGTATAACCAGCATTTCTTGGCACATCAACACCAATAACGTCATCGGTTGCATCACCAAGATCAGTATCTGACCAAGCACCAAAATACACATCTGTAAGTTCATCAGGATCGTTATTGCCTGTGCCGGCATAAGTAAACCTATATCTCACAAAAATTATGTTTCCAATTGCACCGGCTGATGCGAAAGCAAAAACTGACTGCCGTACTTCCATTCCAACTTCAATAGAAGTATTCCACCTTCTTTGAGCAACCGGCAAGCCATCATGATAAACACACCATGCTAATTCATCGCCAATTAAATCTGGCATATCTTCATTTGGTTCCCAAACACCTATGATACCCCCGTCAACCGGATCATATATTCCATCACCATTACCATCATAAAAATCAGCACCTAAAGCAACTGCATCCTTCCAGTCTTGCCAGCTTTGTCCGAAAGGTTCATCCTGTGAGTTAACGACATATATGACTGCATTTGGATCATTTTCGCCATCAACAACACCCTGAACATAGTCTTCCACCAAGCTTGCCGAGGCTGCAGCATTTGCCCACTTAACACCGTTACTGTAACCGCTGAAAAAGAAACCGGCGGAAAAAAGGAATCCTCCTCCCGCATACTGTCCGAGACTACCTTTTGGGGGAACATTCACATCTGCAATAATTCCTTTACGGTTAAGAGGCATCCAGATGTTATTAACATTCAGCGCGTAAGCATCTCCCTGCTTGCCTGACGCCTGCGTGCTGGTTATTTTGTAGATTGGTTTAGGAGAACGAACACCATTTTTATCGTCTCCTAAAAAACCGAATGCGATAAACGCTACTCCCAGAAACAGAAGCAGCAATTTATAACTGTATTTAATTTTTATTTTCATTTCAATCATCCTGTTTGTAATTAAAATCAAATTTTTGTTAGAAAGTAATTCTATCAAAATTCAACTTGAGTCCGAGCCTGATAAGTCTCGGAATACCAAAATTATTCGGGTCTTTTTCCAGGGTTTCATAATCCTTGGCATAACCCTCTCCCTGCTGCTGGATGGTACCTTGTGCATCAGGATCGTTTAGCCAATTAGTAGTATATGGACTTCCTGTTGATCTCCATACTCCAACTATGTTATCTGAATCAAGCAAATTTTCAATCCAGACATAAGGAGTTAAATAGAAAGTGCCAATTGGGAATCCTTTTTCAACTTTGAGGTCAATTCTGAAACTACCCGGTGCGTAAGCTGAGTTAATATAGCCAGTATTATCAGCAACGAGACCTGCATCTCCAAGTATATCCCATTGATCAACCGGTGTGTATGGTCTGCCGCTGCTGTATGATAATATTGCATTCGCATTAAACAACTCAAAAAATCCAAGCTCACCTTCAGGCACATAGAAGTCAATGATAGCGATTGCAGTATGTCTTTGATCGAACTCTAGTGGAGCGAGAACTTTTGGAGGAAGGTTATCAAGGTTTCTGAATACGGCAGTCTGGCTAGAGCTAGTTGATGAACCTGTTCCATCGGCAAATGATAGAGTATATTGCAATGATGCACTGAGATAGCTTAGCTTGGTAACATCAAAAGAAAATGCAAATCCTTTAATCGTTCCAAAGTCAGCGTTTGCTGGGCCAATTGCATTGATTATTTCACCACCCTCAGTACGCTGATACTGACTGAGTTGCACATTCACAAGCGACTTGGTGTTTTTATAGAATGCAGTTAATTGCAAAGATGAATTCAACCCAAGTAATTGTTTGAATCCAACTTCATACTGAGTAGTTTCTTCGCTAACTAATCCACCGTTATAACCGCCTTGAGGTGACATTGTTATATATGTGTTATAATCAAAAGGACCACCATACATATCTTCTAATGCCGGCATCTGAAAAAAAGTACCATACATTGCATGAAAATTTGTGGATTCAGTAACGGGGAATCCGATTCCAATTCTTGGAGAGAATTTTACTTCAACATCTTTTACTTTAAAATCTTCAATATCAAATTTATTTGGATTTAAGCCTCCGGCATATGGCAATGAAGCGTCCACAAAATCATATGACTTGATATCAAAATAATCCATTCTTAGGCCTATATTTAAAACTACTGTCTTGTAGTTCAAATCTATCCTGCAAATAGAGGTATCCTAATATTGGCTGCCGTGGTCTAAAAAATTCAGCCATTGATGGATCGGAACCAATATTTGGATCAGCAAGCCAATCCAAACTTGCAGGATAATCAGAATCAGTTTTTTCTTTTCCTGTTACATCGTAACCAAAAACGATTGGTTGAGTTTGACCATACCTGATATAATCAGGTTGTGATGGGTCAATACCTGCAACGAGATAAGATAAGTTTGCAAAATGTCTTACGGTATGCTGCTCGACTCCAAAACCAAATTCCAGCAGGTGATTATCAAGCTGAGAGGTTAAATCAAAATCAGCACCTATACGGTCATCTTCTCTATGTTGATAAACACCATTGAAATAACCATATGGTCTATATACCCCATTCTCATCAACGGTGGTGGTTCTACGTCCATCACCTAATAGGTGTACATTCATACCAGACTGGTTAGCCCACCATAAACTGTCACCTAATAAATCTTGATTATTGGCACCTGGAAGGAATGGGTTATATCTTTCATAGTCAAATGCTCTATAACCAAAGTTTAGATTCCAGTAAGTATTGTTACTTACAGTTTGTGAAATCCTTGCATTAAAAGAAGAATTTGCTTCATCAACATCTTCTAAAAACTGAGAACTGTTTTTATAATATCTAGGAAGAGTCCCACCCTTAGAGTTCTTTGAAAGTCTATCATTTAATAATGTGCTTAACTGAACATTCCAATCGCCGAACCGGGAATTAATTTTTCCACTGAATCTCCAAACGCTGGCAGGGTTATTAGGAATTGTCTCTGAAACTATAGGTTCATTTAGAATGGTTCCATCTTCAAGAGTGTAGAATTCGAGGGGAACTGCAATAGGATCAGCATCTGTGTAATATCCTCTTTCGCCAGATAAGAATATTGTGTGTTCAGGTATTCCAGGTATTATTGGACCGCTTAATGATCCAGAATACAAATTGGAACCGGAAGGATCTGTATTCAATAAATCAGAGGACGAAGCATCAATGAATAAATTGTAATATGGCTGACCTGATTTTGTTGTTACGCTTACAATACCTGACTGTGCCTGACCATATTTTGCTTCATAGCCGCCAACCTGAAACGATATCTGGTCTATCGCCGTGTTACTTACTTGCGCAGTGGTATTTCTATTATAAAGGTTATTCTGAGGGACACCATCAACAATATAAAGAACTTCACTGCCTCTGCCGCCACGTACGTTTATTGTAGCATTACCGTCCTGTCCACCACTGCCTTCCTGAATTACAACTCCGGATTGAAGTGAAGCAAGGTTTTGAACTCCACGAACAGGTAATCTTGAAATCTGATCCGCGTCAATTACCTTAACAGTGTTTGTAGCTTTCTGTTCAAAGAATTGTTTATCGACAACAATGATCTCGGGCAATGTAAAATCAGTTGATAGTTCCATATCCAATTCATAAGTGATGTTTGCAACAACTCTCACTTCCTGAATTGATTTAGGAGCATAACCTACATAGCTGACTTTAACTTCGTAGGTTCCGGGAGTAATATTTAATATAAAGTAGTTTCCATCGATGTCTGTGGCAGCACCCAAATTAGTATTTAACAAAATAATGTTAGCACCAATCAAAGGTTCTTTAGTATCTGCATCTATAACTTTACCACTCATTTTGCCAACTCCCGTTTGAGCAAAAATAGAGGTTGAGCTAAGCAGAAAGACTAAAAATGCCAGAAGATTTGTAGATATTTTTTTCATCTCTTCTCCACGAAATGTTATAAAATAATCTTCTGAGTTAATCTCGGATTTTTTTAAAAGAACAAATAAAACTTATAAAAAAAACGGGCGAATTTACCAATTGTTAAATTGGAAAACCCACCCGTGTTTCATAATAACATCATGACTAAATTACTTGAGTAACATCATCTTCTTGGATGAAGTAAAGTTTCCTGTATTTAGTGTGTAAATGTATAAACCTGATGCAAGTCCGCCAGCATTGAAATTAATGCTATGCTTTCCTGCTTCCTGGGTTGTATTAACTAAGTTAGCAACCTCGTTGCCAAGAACATCATAAACCTTCAATGAAACAGAACTTCTCTCAGCGAGAGTATAATTTATACTTGTGCTTGGGTTGAAAGGATTTGGATAGTTCTGCTCAAGGTTAAAATTGTTAGCTACTATATCATCATCAACTCCAACGATTGGAATTGTAGTTGTAAAATGATATAGAAATGCAGTTTTGCCATCAATACCGGTGCCTTGCACTTGAGTTCCAGCTATAGTATCACCTTGTACAGTGATATGTACCATCATAGCATCTTCATCTAACGGATTCACTGGAAGTATCTGCGGCATGCTGATATGTCTCCAATCTGTAAGTGGAGGTCCATCTGGCGTAAATTTCTCTGCATCCGTCCATGTATCTCCGCCATCTGTTGAGACCATAAAATAACCGTCAAAGAATGGAGATTCATTATTTAACGGATATGTATTTTCAGTAGCTGCTGAAAATGCTAATGCTAAGTAGTTCCCACTTTGTGAGCGGCTAAGAACCGGTCTACCAACTCCCATATAAACATCGTTAGCTCCGCCTCCGGGATTCCAATTTACCCAGCTGGAATCGTACAATACTTTTGCTACTCCTCCGTTTACATTAGGAGACCAGAAGTATAATGAATTTGCATCACCCTGACGATATGAACCGGCAGCAAAATCCTGCCATGCAGTCTCAAAAACAATACAAGGCTCCTCACCATAAAAGTTTAAAGATATACCTCTCATTGCTCCCCATGTCGTATCATTTGAATGATCTCTTGTGTAAATCTCATCCGGAACACTCCAGGTCAAACCGCCATCAGTAGATTCAGAATAAAATACATCACCATCGTTTTCATAAGTTGGCGGTGTTGTAGGAGTAGTTTGTCCAATGAATGCTAATCCAATCTTTCCACTTTCAGATATAGCAAATGGATAAGTCTCAGCCTGGTTTCCATCCCATGGTGTGAAACCGTCAAATAATGTAGTTGCAAAATCATATCTATTGGTATAAAAGCTATCGGCTGCACCGTAATTCGCAGATTGTGCGCCAGCAAAAATAATATTGTCATCTCCATCAATAACCATACGCGGCCATATTACATAGGGATTTACATCACCGTTAGTAAGAAGACCGGGTTCATGAACTTGAAAATTATATTCGAATGGTGTGTTATCAATCCAGAGTTTAGGAACTGGTCTGGCTGGAGTTCCTACATCACAATGATTCATAATTACTGCTTCACCAGTAGAAAGACCCGAAATCACTCCGTAACCAGAACGACCTGATGTACCTGTGTTAACCGGTACACCACCTAACTGAAACCATGATGATCCTCCATCAGTGCTGATATAATACATAGAAGTTCTATCAGTATATCCGGCTGTTTGTTCAGAGAACATATATACTACATGCATAAAATCAGGATTATTATTTATATCACACCAGAGTTGTTGAGTTGAAGCGTTGGATTGCAAATCATAACCGTTACCAACACCCGATACAGCTGTCATTGTCCAAACTAAACCTCTGGAATTGAATAGTCTATTACCTAATGGGCTAACAGCGGGACCAGATCCAGGATCACCTATTCCATCACCTTCCAAACCGGTTAATGCAACATCCTGTTGTGTTTCGTGACTTAATCTATTCTGAGCTTGTAAGAAACCAACGCACAGAACAACAAGTAAAAGTGTAGTAAGTTTGTAGAGCATGCTACTCTCCTTTTATTTATTTATGGATGAATTAATTAAGAAAGATTTCTTCAACAAATCTTTTAAAATTTTCAAATTGATTAGAATGATGACCCTTTAATTGAAAAATTATTAAAATGCCAGGTCAAAATAACACTACTGAATTTGTCAGTCAAGCTTTGAATTACAAATTATTTCCTGGCTCAGAAATAAGCTTTTTTGTTAAAAATGTCAAGAGATCGATTTTTCCGCTAAAATTAAATACAAACCGTATAAATATCGGTTATACCGTCTATAGCTGAAATTGAATTCTTAACTTCTTCATTTACTGGGCTGTCTATATTGACAATGGTTAAAGCGTAATCTCCTTCTGCTTTTCTACCAAGAGAAAGGCTTGCAATATTAATATTTGATAACGACAACTCCCTGCTGACTGATGCAAGCATACCCGGTTTATCAATGTTTTTATAAATTAAAATGTTGCCTTCAGGTTTGAACTCAACGGGATAATTATTTATTTCAACAATTCGCAACTCATTGCTTCCGAATACTGTGCCTGAGAATTTCCATTCACCTGAGTTAGTAACAATTTTTGTTTCTATCAGATTTAGATATTCCCGATTATCAGTTGAAATTATTTCTTCCACAACAATTCCCATTTCTTCAGCAAGTAAAGGTGCATTGATATAGTTAACTGTTGAGTCCAATTCTTCTGAAAGAAAACCTTTTAGTAAAGCTGTTGATAATAATTTTACAGAGCTGCGGAACAATTCTCCGTTAAAACGGATAGTAAGTTTTTGTAGTGAGTCTTTCCTTATCTGTGAAAGAATTTTTCCCTGGACTTCCGCAAGCCTTATAAAAGCTTTAAGATTTTCATTTGATATTTCTTTTAGCACTGATGCATTAACAGCTCCTGCCGGAGATCCATTATTAAAATACTCAACTATCTGTTCTGCAATTTGCACAGCAACTTTTTGTTGTGCTTCTTCAGTTGATGCACCAAGATGCGGTGTGCTTACAACAGCAGGATGTTGAATCAAACCAAGTTGAAAATCTGGCGGCTCAGTTTCAAAAACATCCAAACCTGCAGCTGATACCTGACCTTCTTTTAATGCCTTTAAAAGATCTTTCTCATTGACTATTCCACCCCTTGCGCAATTAATAATCACCACACCTGTTTTACATTTAGAGAGTTCATTATAAGAGATCAAGTTTTTAGTGCGGTCATTCAGAGGTGTGTGAACGGAAATGATATCTGAGTTCTTCCAAATCTCCTCAAGTGAAACGAGTTGAATTTCCAGATCAGATACTGCATCAGCAGAGACAAGTGGATCGAAAGAGATTATTTTCATCCCAAACGCTTTTGCTCTTATAGCGACTTCTTTTCCAATTTTGCCAAGCCCGATTAAACCAAGAGTCTTACTAAATAATTCTGAGCCTTGAAATCTTTTACGGTCCCATTTTTTAAGATGAAGAGAAATATTTGCCTGAGGAATTTTGCGGGATGCAGCTAGCATAAGAGCCATCGTATGTTCAGCAGCAGAGATTGTGTTTCCGCCCGGGGTATTCATCACAAGAATTCCTTTTCGAGTTGCTGCCTTCACATCAATATTATCAACGCCGGCACCAGCTCTGCCAATAACTTCCATCCTTTCCATCTTCTCAATCAAACCAGCATCAACTTGCGTAGAGCTTCTTACAACCAACGCATTATAATCAGCAATAACTTTTATCAATTCGTCTTTTGAAAAATCAGTCTTATAATCAACACTAAATCCAGAAGACTTTAAAATCTCCGCACATTTTTCATCAACGGAATCGCTAATAAGGATTTTCTTCATTGAACAGAAATTATTTTAATTTTAGTGACCGAGACTTAAAGAGCTGCGTTAAGCTTGTCAACTATTTTACTTTTTGGAACGGCTCCAATTATAGTGTCTTTAAGTTTTCCTTCTTTGAAAAGCAGCAATGTAGGGATGCTTCGCACACCAAATTTAATTGAGGTTTGTTGATTAGAGTCAACATCAAGCTTTCCGATTTTTACTTTACCGTCATATTCTGAGGCTAATTCTTCCACGATTGGTGCAATCAATTTACAAGGCCCGCACCAAACAGCCCAGAAATCTATAAGCACTGGTTTATCTGATTTAATTACTTCAGCTTCAAAATTATCATCAGTAATTTCAACTGGTTTCATATTAAAATCCCTTCAGCTAATAAGATATTTATATTTTTTTACCGGTATAACTAACAACATCTTCGCCGCCATCAGCGTGTATCATTCCTCCGCTAATCCATTCGCCTCCTTCTCTGCATAAAAGAGAAATAACTTTTGCGACGTCTTCAGGTGTAGTTAGTCTTCCCCTTGGATTTTTTGTTTCTGCAACTTTAATCATTTCTTCATTGCCCGGAATTTTTCGTAGTGCGGGAGTATCAGTCACTCCTGCCATAATAGAAGTAACACCAACATCCATATGACCAAGCTCGATAGATAATTGTCTTACGTGTGATTCAAGTGCGGCCTTGGCAGCAGATACGGCACCATAAAAAGGAATAGCAGTATGACTGCCAGAACTTGTCATTGCAAATATTCTTGATTTTTTTGCTAGAAGCTTTGCCATATAAATTTCCTGCACCCAGTAAACTAATGAATGAGCCATTACGTCCAAAGTCATTTCCATTTGAGCATGAGTAATTGGCTGCTCATCATTTTTTGGTACAAAGCTTTTCAATGTTCCAAAAGCTAAAGAATGCATGATAACTTTTATGACTGATTCATCATTAAGTTTTGATTTAAGTTCGGATACAATTTCAGTTCTTTTGAATTGGTCTGCAGCATTCACATTATAAAACCATGCTTCTCTTCCATGGGATTTGATATGATTTATAATCTTCTCAACATTAGGCATTGTTGCTTGACGATCCAGGTGTATTCCGATGATGTTGTAACCATCTTCAGCAAGTTTCATTGCAGTTGCGCCGCCAAAACCTGATGAAGCACCTAAAATAACTGCCCAGAACTTTTTATTTTCTTCTTTATCCATGTATGATGAAATATTGATTTAATGGTTGATGTAATAATACAAAATCGGTTAAAGTCTCACAAATAAATTAAGATACGAGAAACCTAATTAACAAATATTTATTTTGGATTTAAAAGAAAAGAGTCTTCACCAAACAATTCGGTTAACTTATTAAATAGCTCAGTTGATAAATCCACCCTAAGATTTTTTAATGCGTAAACAGAGCTTCTACTTCCATTTGAAAATAGCTGAATGAATACAGGAGTTTTCCCTGAATATTTCTCGAGAATAGATTGCAGTTCAAGTAATTTTTCGTGAGGCACTTTTTCTTTAACAATATTAATTCTGATGCTTCCGGACAATTCATTCCTTGCAACATCAATCGGCAATAATTTATTTACGTGCATCTTTACAGTATCACCGCTGCTCTCAAGATTACCGACAACAAAAACCGGCTCTTCCTTTTGAACATATTTTCCGTAATCAGCAAAGACTTTAGAAAACATCAGGCACTCACATGAACCGGTGAAATCGTCAATGTTGAAAAATGCCATCTCTTTACCAGCTTTATCAATTTTTTTTCTTACATCAGTGATCACTCCGCAGGCACGAACATTCTCAATTTCTTCGTTCTCTTCAACTTCACCAATATGGAAATTTGCAAATGATTTGTACTCCACTTCATACTTTCGTAAAGGATGTCCTGTAACATAAAACCCAACCACTTCGCGCTCTTTTGCAAGTCTTTCTTTTTCAATCCATGGTTCAGCAGGAATCAGAGATGGATCTGGAACAGTAATCTCTGAAGTTTCTCCGAATAAACTATTACCCGAAGTGAGTTTTGAGTTTTGAATTTTGTGTGCATGATCAAGCGCTAACTCAACTGAATTAAAAAGTGATGCTCTGTTAGTTGTTCGCAGAATCAAATGCACCAGCAATTACCAATCCTTCAAGTGCACGTTTGTTAACAGTTCTTGTATCAACATTCAGGCAGAAATCAAAAATGCTTGTAAAATTTCTTCCAATTTTATTTCTTGATTTTATAATCTCTTCAACTGCGCCTTTGCCAACATTTTTAATTGCGGAGAGACCAAAGAGAATCTTCCCTTCAATTGCATCAAAATTTACTGATGGATTATTTACATCAGGAGGAAGAATTTCAATCTTTAAGTCTTCTGCAATCTTCAAGAAACTTTGTTACCTTAACAGAATTTTCAAATTCATTAGTCAGGTTAGCTGCAAGAAACTCTGGAGTGTAATGAGCTTTCAGGTAAGCCGTTTGATAAGCAATATAACTGTAAGCAACTGCGTGACTTTTATTAAAGCCGTAGTTCGCAAATTTATCTATTGCATTAAAAATCTCTTCTGCAACTTTTTTAGAAATTCCATTGTCAATTGCACCTTTAATGAATTTTGCTTTTTGCTCTTTCATTGCAATGAGATCTTTTTTACCCATAGCTCTTCTGAAGTATGTCAGCTTCTGCAAGACTTATTCCACCAACTTTGTTTGCAATCTGAATCACCTGTTCCTGGTAAACAATTACACCATAAGTTTCCTTTAAAATCTCTTCAAGAATTGGATGGAGATATTCAACTTTCTTTCTTCCAAATTTTCTATCAATGAAGTCATCAATAAATTCCATCGGTCCCGGACGATAGAGAGCATTCATCGCAGCAAGGTCACTCAAACTTGTCGGCTGAAGCTTTTTCAAATATTCCCGCATTGGTGGAGATTCAAACTGGAAGATGCCTGTTGTTTGCCCTTTTGTAAATAAGCTGATAAGTTTTTTGATCATCAAGTGGAATTTCATCGATATTAACTTCTTCGTTATAATTTTTCTTAATAAGTGCAATCGTATCTCTGATAATTGTAAGTGTTCTTAATCCCAGAAAATCCATCTTCAATAAACCAACGTTCTCAATGTCTTTCATATTATACTGCGTAACAATTTCCTGCTGGGAAACTGCGTTTGCCATCGGAACGTAATCGCTAACATCACCGGGAGTGATAACAACACCAGCAGCATGCTTTGAAGCATTCCTGTTCATTCCTTCAAGAACACGTGCGTGTTTTATTAATTCCTGAATCTGAGGTTCTTCAGAATTTTTAACCCATTTCAATTCGGGTACTTCTGCAAGCGATTGATCAATCGAATAAACTTTTCCAAATTTTGATGGAATATGCTTTGTGATATTATTAACAGTTGGAATAGGAATCTTTAAAACTCTCGCAACATCTCTTATCACTGCTTTTGATGAAAGCCTGTTAAATGTTATTATCTGACTTACACTATTATCTCCGAATTTTTTTCGCACGTAATCAATTACTTCACCTCTTTGATCATCAGCAAAATCAACATCAATATCCGGCATTGATTTTCTTTCAGGATTTAGAAATCTTTCAAAGAGAAGATTATAATCAAGAGGATTGATGTTCGTTATTCCCAATGCATAAGCAACAAGACTTCCGGCAACACT
Source organism: uncultured Ignavibacteriaceae bacterium (assembly GCA_963698155.1). Taxonomy (GTDB): domain Bacteria; phylum Bacteroidota; class Ignavibacteria; order Ignavibacteriales; family Ignavibacteriaceae; genus IGN2. The sequence goes on from CAVOPS010000010.1 coordinate 87,694, forward strand.
TCCTCTTCCGGGTCCAACCGGAATATTTTTTTCTTTTGCTGAATTGATAAAATCCTGAACAATTAATAAGTAACCTGAGAAGCCCATCTTTTTAATTGTTTCGATTTCGTACTTGAAGCGATCTTCAACTTCTTTTGTGAAATCAAGCTTCTTCTTTTCTAATCCTTTCCATGCAAGCTGCTCAAAATATTCATCGGCAGTTTTAGCTGAAGAGTCGTTGGGAATAGGAAAACCTGGGAAGTGATATTCATTAAAATCTAATTTCAAATCAATCTTGGAATCAATTTCGAGAGTGCTTTCAATTGCTTCATCATAATTCTTAAACAGCTTGACCATTTCCTGAGCTGATTTGAAATAAACCTGATCAGTTCCATACCGAAGTTTGGTATAATCTTCTCCCATTTTATCTCCAAGAAGAAGAAGAATATTATGAGCAATTGCATGATCAGCTTCGATATAATGACAATCGTTTGTAGCAACCAGCTTAATACCAAGTTCTTTTGCAATCTTCGGCATATTTTCGAGGATTGGTTTTTCTACATCCATATTGTGGTTCTGGATTTCGAGATAAAAATCATCACCGAAAATTTCTTTATAAGTTCTGTGCAACTTCTTTTGCTTTATTATAATCACCATGAACAAGATGAGTGGAAACAACTCCACCGGCACAAGCAGAAGTGCAAATCAAACCTTCACGATATTTTTTAATAAGATCAAGATCAATTCTTGGTCGGTAGTAGAATCCCTCTGTATGTCCGAGTGTGGAAAGTTTTGTTAGATTTTTATAACCTTCTTTATTCTTTGCAAGCAGTATGAGATGACTGTAATTCTTTCTTTTCTTACCTGTGCCATTTGATTGTGAACTTTTTCTTTCGAACCGATCACCTTCATTTACAACATAAGCTTCCATTCCAAGAATAGGCTTGATACCTTCTTTCGAAGCCTTTTTATAAAATTCAATAATTCCGTACAGAACACCATGGTCTGTAAGTGCTACGGATTTCATATTGAATTTTTTTGCAGCAGCAATCAATCCATCAACAGTGCAGGCACCATCCTGAAGGCTGTAATGACTATGATTATGGAGATGAATGAATTCTGCCATCAGCTAAATAAGAATTTGAAAGATGAAAATTGTTCAGAAGTGAGTTGAAAGTTTTTTTCTGAACAACAGTAAAATAAAAATAAATTAATTTATAGGAAGATTAAAAATCAACGACCGGTATGCCCGAAGCCTCCCTCGCCTCTTGACGTATTATTTAATTCTGTTGTTTCAATAAATTTTGCCGTGTAAACTTTCGACACGACGAGTTGAGCAATTCTCTCGGCAGGTTGAATAACAAAATCTTCCTTACCAAAGTTAATAATTATAATTTTGATTTCCCCCCTGTAATCAGAATCAATTGTTCCGGGGGAGTTTAAAATTCCAATTCCGTGTTTTGCAGCAAGCCCGCTTCTCGGTCTAACCTGAATTTCATATCCTTCAGGAATTTCAACAGAAATATTTGTCGGAACCATTTCTATTGCACCGTGCGGAAGAGTTATTGGTTTTTCAATTGCTGCATAAATATCCAGCCCTGCACTTCCTTTTGTAGCATAGGAAGGCAAAGGAATATGATTCAATTCTTTCCGAAGTCTTTTAAATTTAATTTCTATCTGAGCTTCCATCAGTTTTTCTTTCTGCGGCTTTCTGCAAATTTTTTCTTTATCAAATTAATTTCATCTCGATTTACAGCTACAAAATAAATATACAGAGTGAATAAAATTAGCAGAATCAATCTTATAGGAAAACAGTAAACTGCCTATCGAATTGAGATAATAAAAAACAACTCCCACTAAAAATATTGCTATAAAAATATGACCGATTCTTTTTAATTCATACTTAACTTTGAAAAACTTTTGTGCCACGAAATAGTAGCCAAGTCCAATAAAAAGGTAACTCACCAGTGCTGCTATTGCTGCACCAGTAATATTTAGTACTGGAATTAAAAGAAAGTTTACAGCAACATTTATTAAGAGCACCAATTCCTGTAATTACAGGCACGTAAATACTTTTTTCTTCAATATAAATTCCCGCGGAGAAAATTGTGTGCATTCCATTGATGAGGTAATGCAAGTAAAATAAATGGAACGATATGCAATCCAGCCCAATACTCAGATCCGATTAACGAAAATCCTGAAATTTTTATTTGGGCAATGTCAGTGATGAAAAGCGATAAGACAATCAGGATAACGCTGCCGACCAGAGTAAAATAAGTGAGCACTTTGGAAAACATTTCTTTTGCGTTTGGTTCTTTTGCATTTTGCAGAAAGAAAGGCTGCCAGGCAAACTGGAACATATTCACAAAGAGCATCATAAAAATTCCGAGCTTGTAGTTTGCTTTGTAGATTCCAACCGTCTCAAGATCAGTTAACTTTTCAAGAATCGGCACATCAATTACCTGAATCAAGCATAATTGCAAACCCAGCAGGTAAAAATGGTAATCCAAACTTAATCATCCTCTTAAAGAGCAATGAATGAAATTTGAATCTAAAATTTTTAATGATTGTGAATGATACCAGCATCAATGAAACAGCAGAAGCAATAAGGTTGCTGATCAATATAGCTTCAATACCCCAATGCAGAATAAATAATCAGGTAGATATTCAGCAGAATGTTAACAATAATATTTATAATCCGATACAACGAAAATATTTTAGCTCTCCTGTCAAGCCTGCAGCTTAAGGAATGGAATAGCTACATTGGCATCCAGAAATAAAATAGCAGCAGCTAAATAAATCAGATATGTGATAATCAGATGGAATTCTCAATGAATGACCCGATAACATCCGATGTTAATTATTATCAGAAAACTAATAAGGAGAGAAGTTGCAAAAACTGAAATGTAAGGAGTTGAAAAATTATCTTTATCATCTCCGATATCTTTGAACGATGCAAATTTGAGATAAGCTGAATCAAGTCCGTAAATAAAAACAATATTCAGAATCGCTATATATGCATAAATCAACTGGATAATTCCATAATCTGCCGGCAGGAAAATATTTGTGTAAAGCGGAACGAGAATAAAATTCAAAAACCTGCCAACCATGGTACTGATACCATAAATGGCAGTGTCTTTTGTTAGTTCCTTTAGTTTGTCAAACATCAGTTTGTTCTATTTTATTAATTCAACTTCAAGTGAGATGTCGAGAGCTTTTACACTATGAGTCAAAGCACCGACAGAAATAAAATCAACTCCAGTCTCAGCGACTTCTTTTACATTATCGATGTTAATATTACCTGAAGCTTCTATCAAACATTTACCATTTATTAATGCCACTGCTTTTTTCATCATTTCAGTTTTAAAATTATCAAGCATAATAATATCAACATTACAGGTAAGAGCTTCTTTTACTTCTTCAAGATTTTTTGTTTCCACTTCAATTTTAAGATTTAAATTTTTCATTTGCTGAAATTTTCTACAGGCATTAACTGCATTCGTAATTGAACCTGCAATTTCAATGTGATTATCTTTTATTAAGAAACATATCAAATAATCCAATGCGATGATTTTTTCCCCCGCCCAGCTTAACAGCTTCTTTGTCAAGCAATCGTAAGCCCGGGGACAGTTTTGCGAGTATCGAGGATTTTAGCTTTAGTATGTTTTATCTTTTCCACAAAGGTGTTCGTCAGAGTAGCAATTCCACTCATCCTTTGTAAGAAATTAAGCGCTGTTCTTTCTGCTGTAAGAATTGAAGATGCTTTTCCTTCAACTTCCGCAACAATATCCCCCACTTTAACTTTCCCGCCATCAGGAATTAAAACTTTAAATCCAATCCCAATCATCTACCATTTCAAAAACATTTTTGGCAACATTCAACCCGGCAATAATACCATTTGCTTTGACAAGAAATTTTCCTTTCCCAAAAACTGATTCAGGAATTACTGCTTGAGTCGTCACATCACCTGATTGAATATCTTCATCAAGTGCGTCGCGAATTATTTTTTCTAAGTAATCTTTCAATTATCTCTCGTCAAAATACTTTTGCAATGCTGTAGTAAAAAACTCTGGTGCACGGGTTATTTTTTTTGTATCCGATTTAATAAACGCAAGCTCAATATAACCTTCGGCTATTATTATATCTCTGTCTTTACTTCTGATAGTATGGTCAATATGAACTTTAGCTTGTGGCATCTTCTCAACACGAGTTTCAACTTCAAGAAGTTCATCATAAAAAGCAGGATTTTTAAATTGCAGGAAAGCTTCATAAACCGGCATTTGAAAACCACTCTCTTCAATTGTTCTGTAAGTCAATCCTTGTTCGCGCATCATTTCTGTTCTGCCAACTTCAAAATACTCAAAATATTTTCCATTGTACGCATAATGCATCTGGTCTGTATCAGCGTAACGAACCCGAAGTGTTGTTTTATGTATTAGCATTCACAGAAACTTTCAATTTTTATATTCTTAAAATAAAAAATCCCGAACACATCGGGATTGAAAAATTATTAATGTCTTTCAATATTAATAGTTAAGTTATTCAGTATATGGACCCATACTTCCGAACTTATCTATTCTGCTCTGAACGAGTTTGTCCTTCTTAATTTTTACTAGCTCATCAAGTTCTTCAATTAAAGCCTTCTTCAAATTATCCGCAGCCTGTTTGTGATTTTTGTGAGCACCACCTAAAGGTTCAGGAATTATTCTGTCAATAATTTTTTGTTCGAGAAGGTCAGTTGCTGTTAACTTGAGGGCTTCTGCTGCCTGCTCTTTGTAATCCCAGCTTCGCCATAGTATGCTTGAACAGGATTCCGGACTGATAACAGAATACCAGCAATTCTCGAGCATTAGTATTCTATCTCCAACTCCTATCCCTAATGCGCCACCACTTGCACCTTCACCGATAATACAAACGATAATTGGAACGCGCAGCCTGCTCATTTCAAAAAGATTTCTTGCTATTGCTTCTGCCTGACCTCTTTCTTCAGCTTCAAGTCCTGGATAAGCTCCCGGAGTATCGAGCAAAGTAATAACTGGTTTGTTAAATTTTTCTGCAAGCTTCATCAAGCGTAAAGCTTTTCTATAACCTTCAGGATTTGACATTCCAAAATTTCTGTAAACGTTAGACTTCGTATCTCTTCCCTTCTGATGCCCAATTAACATTACTTTGTAATCATCAAGCTGAGCGAAACCACCAACAATTGCTTTGTCATCGCGGTAATGTCTATCGCCGTGCAGTTCAATAAAATTTGTAGTCATTAAATTGATAAAATCCAGAGTATATGGACGGTCGGGATGACGGGCAAGCTGCACACGCTGCCATCGGCTAAGATCTTTGTAAAGCTCTTCTTTTAGTTGTCCAACTTTAGCTTCAATGCGAGCAATTTCTTTTTCAATTCCAAGTCGGTCAGAAGATTTTTTCATCTCCTCGAGCTTTTGCTCAAGCTCAAAGACTGGTTTTTCAAAGTCTAATATTGTTTTGCCCATATATTAATCTCCTTTACTCCACATTTTGTTCAGAGTTTTGCCAAGTATTTCCAAATCAAGCCAGATGTTTTGGTTTTTTACGTAGTAGAAATCAAGCTTGTCAGTATCAGTAAATGAACCCTCATCAATATACCACAAACCGGTTAATCCGGTTTTCCCAAGTACCTCATTCTCGAACATCAACGGTTTCTTAGGCCCGACAAAACTATTCTTACCTGAAAGAACAGATGGAACGGATAACACAAATTTCCTGAAATCTGTTTCTTTGCCTGATAGCTTTGTTATGAAATATATAAAAGGATAAAGGGAAAACAAAACCAAGAAAGTCAGCGTGTAATCGAATATTAACTTTAATGTTTGTACGGTCGGATTTGAAATATTGTAATTAACTTCAACTAAAGGAATATCATCAAGCATTGACACAGAACTCTTCCCAACAACAAAATTCATATCCGAACCAACTATCTTGAAATCAACGTTGATATTTTTACTTGCAGAAACTATTGACATCATTTCAGCATATGATATCTCTTCAGAAGAAAAAATCACCTCATTAATTTTTCTTTCTGAAAAAACATTTTTGATATTACCAATGCTGCCGACCACGTTAAAGCCTTTTACAAGCATTCCAATTTCCGAATGAGTTTTACCTATCAATCCTATGAAACTATGAACATCAGATTTTTGTAATCTGATTTTTTCAGCAAGCAGAACAGCTTCATCATCCGTTCCAACGATTACGGTTCGCCGGTTTAAAGCTCCATCAAGCTTAATTCCAACTTTAAAAAATAGTTTCAATGAGATACGGAAGAATGTGGATATTAATAGAAAAAGGATATATGATATCAAAACAACTGCCCGGCTGAATGCATATTGCTTGAAGAAAAATGTTGCCGATGTAATAATCAAAAAACTGATTATAATGGCACCAAAATTTCTGAGAACAGAGACTTCGTCTTTCTTATAAACGCCAGATAGTAATGCAACAAGAATATGAATTAATGCAGGAACAGAATAAATTATCAAATATGCGTAGGGATCAAAACCAACCCAATCAGTTACGCTTTTATAAAACTTTTCGGCGGCAAAGAGTGATAAATTAAATATGATAATATCTGTAAATGCAGTATAGAGTGATAATTTTCTTTTTCCTAAAAAAGCGAATAACTTTCTAAAACCGATTGCACTTCTCAAAATAATTTCAACAATAGGAAAACTTGAAAGGTGTTTTTTAACGAAACAGATGCATTGCATCATAGAACAACTTTGTTTCATCAAGATTACTTCTTTTTGTGCTCTCGCCTTTATAATGAATTATTTGTGTATTATGCACATAATAAACATTAAATCCAGCTTTCTGAATCCGGTAGCACAAATCAAGATCTTCACCGTACATAAAAAACTGTTCATCAAATCCGCCTACTTTCTCATATACTTCCTTTCTGATCATCATAAATGAACCTGAGACTGCATCAACTTCGTATGTTTTGTTTTCGTCTAAGATAGGTAAGATTGTAGCGGGCAAAAATTTTACTTTTAGGAAAAAGATTGCTGAGACCGGTAACTTTTGTGAAAGAAGTCCATGGACCCGGGAAACTTCTTCTGCAAGCCAGTTGAAGTGTTCCATCAGAGTTTAGAATTTTACAGCCGGCAAGTCCGCATTCAGGATTGCTTTCAAAAAATGAAATCATATTGTCAAATGTATCTTCACTGACAATGCAATCAGGATTAATAAATAGAATATATTTTCCTTTAGCAATAGCTAAGCCTTGATTGTTTGCTCTGCCAAAACCAACATTAATCCTATTTTCAATCAGTTTAACTGATGGAAATTTTTCTTTAATGACTTCAACGCTGCCATCATCTGAGGCATTATCAATTACAATTAATACTTTAGAAATTTTAGATGAGGCTTTTTCAATTGAGTGGAGAAGATTCTGAAGGAATTCTTTTACGTTATAGTTGACTATAATAATCGAAAGATCCAATTGGTATCCTACTTCAGCAATCCAAAAATACTTTTGAGTCTCAGCTTCCAGACCATAGTTACGGCTTCACGAACAATTTTTCTAGACATTTTTGATTTTCCTTTTACCCTATCAACGAAGATAATCGGTATCTCTTTCAACTTGAAGCCCTTTTTCCAGGCTTTAAAACTCATCTCTATTTGAAATGCATATCCATTTGATGTCACCTTTTCCAGGTTAATGGCTTCCAGAACTTTTCTCCTGAAACATTTGTATCCGCCTGTTGCATCGTGCACAGGCATGCCGGTAATTATGCGTGTGTAAAGATTTGCAAACGAACTAAGTAGCAATCTTCGCATTGGCCAATTGATTACGTTAACGCCGTTTATATATCTGCTACCAAGAATAACATCTGTACTCTTTATTTCATCCAGGAATCTTGGAATTTCTTTTGGATCGTGAGAGAAGTCTGCATCCATTTCAAAGATGAAATCATATCCATTCTGAATTGCAAACTTAAATCCGGCAATGTACGCTGTTCCAAGTCCCTGTTTTGATGGTCTCTTAATCAAATGAATACGATTATTATTCTTCATTTCGTTTTCAACAAAAGCAGCGGTACCATCAGGTGAATTATCATCAACAATAAGTATATGAATTCCTTCTTCTTTCGAAAGTACTTCGGGCAGAAGCCTTGGTAAATTTTCAAGCTCGTTATATGTGGGAATGATAATTAATATTTTCATATCAGAATTTAATGTTTTTTTGCTACGATTTCACGAATAAGATATATCAACTATAATGACCTTTACCGAAAAACACTACTAATATAGTTCTAGCAAGAATTTTTATATCCATTCTCAGGGACATATTTTCAATATAAAAAAGATCGTAGCGTAATTTGACTTTAACATCCTCAATACTTTCATCATACTTATGCTTCACCTGTGCCCAGCCGGTAATACCGGGTCTAACCTTCAATCTTCTTTTATAATATGGCACCTGTTGTGAAAGCATTTCTACGAAGTATGGTCTTTCAGGTCTAGGACCAACTAAGCTCATTTCACCTTTAAGCACGTTAAAGAACTGAGGTATTTCATCGATGCGAAGTTTCCTCATTATTTTTCCAACATGTGTAACCCTCGGATCATCTTTTGTTGACCAAACAGGACCAGTATTCTTTTCCGCATCCTGATACATAGATCGGAATTTATAGATCTTAAACTTTTTGCCGTTCATTCCAATCCTTTCCTGCTTAAATAAAACAGGTCCTTTGCTATCGAGTCTAATTGCCAATGCAATAAAAATATTTAACGGCGATGTAAAAACAAGAATAATAAGTGAGATAATAACGTCCGAAACTCTTTTTAATTTCTTCTCCCATTCGGGCATCAGTTCCGGCATAATGTCAATGAGCGGAATGCCATAAAGCTGAGAAGTTCTTGCTTGACCACTTAATATTTCATAAAGATCAGGTACTATTTTAAGACCAATTCCTCTGTTCTCAAGTTTTGAAATTATATCAACAAGAAGATCGTGATCTTCTTTTTCCAGTGCTATTATAACCTCAGAAGCATGTGTTTTGTAAACAATATCAAGCAGCTCATCTAATGAACCTATGACACGAACATTTTTATATGTCTTGCCAACATTCTCGGAATTGACCGCGACATAGGCTCCAACGTCAAGACCTAATGCAAGGTGCTGAAGAATCTGGTCGTGAACTTCATGAGCTTTTGAATTGTATCCAACAATCAACGCATTCCTTCTTCCAATACCTTTTATTAAAAGTCCTCGTTGGAAACTCCTGATAAACAATCTTCCGATTGAAACAAAAACAAAGAGAAATATCCAATAAATAAAAATCAGAATTCTGTTGCTGGATTCTACTCCCTCCAAAAAGTCGCTTATGAAAATCAAGAAGAATAAAATAAATATTCCGACAAAAGTAGTTTTAAACAACGTTGATATTTCATCAAAACGGGAAGCAGCAAACCAGGTACGGTACATTCCAAAAAATGTGAAGATGATGAGCCAGTAAAAGTAAATTACCATCATTGGTAGAAACACTTCCGGCATTATCAGAATCCTGAACCAGCCAGTTTCTATCCTTATAAAAAAGAAAGCTGCCCAGGCCAGACTAATAAAAACAAAATCAGTAAGAAGAATTAATATTTTTTGAGTTTTTTTATTCACTAAAGCGATTGATTAAAATATTCATTAAATGTTACCACCTTTTTGATCGGGGTAGAAATAAGCCAATGATAAATCCCAGACCCCAGGAAAAATGTAGTAGGAAAATTAAAAATGAAACGATCGGAATAAACTTTAAATTTTCCTTTGATATTTTTAGTAAAACACTAAAAAGATTTACCAAAAAGTAACTTAGAAAAACAACAATAAGAAAAATTGGTTTCAGAACGGAAGCCAAAGTCAATATTAAAAGTGAAGTTAATACTACTACAAATGATGGAGGAATCATATGCGTTATTTTAACTGCAGATTTGTGCTTCTTAAACATGTGAACTCTGAGAATTCCATATCTGAACATCTGCTGAATAAATTTTCGGACTGTTTTTCTTGGATGATAATAACTTTTAATATCTGGCGAGAAGAAAATTTTATGGCCAGCTTTTCTTATTCTCCAGTTTAATTCAGCATCCTCCGAAATAGAAAAGTTTTCTTCAAAGTAGCCGATTTCATCAAACAACTCTCTTTTGTATGCTGCATAAACTACTGTGTCAACAAACTGTTCCTTTTTACTCCAGCGATATGGTGCACTGCCCATACCAAACGGATTTTCCATCGCCAATGCAATTGCTTTCTGAATAAAAGTGAAGCCAACATTTATCTGAGTTCCACCAGTAACTTGTACATTCTTCTCATTCAGGTATTTATTATTAAAGAAAATAAAATCCGGATCAAGCGATGCGTGAGCACCAAGAATAATTATGATTTCACCTTTGGCTTGTTTAATTCCTATATTCAATGAAGTAGGAGTCTTTCGAACAGGGTTTTCAAGTAGTGATATGTTTGAAAATTTTTGCTGATAATCTCTTACTTTAGAAATGGTTTTATCAGAAGATTGACCATCAACAATTACAATATCCACTAAACTTTTATCATAATTCTGATTCAATATTGAGTCAAGACAATTGGCAATATTCTCCTGCTCATTATAGGTTGGAATAACGATAGAAAAACTATAATTTTTATTAGAAGTATTAGTCATATAAGCTAATTGTATCTGCTCGCTTAAAATTGGCTTTCATCTGAAAATGTCCTTGTTAGTATCTTAATTTTATTCAACAAAAATAGGCAAACCCAAACAGAAAAAATCGCACTTTTGAATGCCTTACTTTTTATCAGAGTCCCGATACAACGTGATTAAAACCTTTGAATCCTTTTCCCAATTGTAATTTTGTTTGACAGCTTTCAAACCATTTTCACCATAAGTAATATTTGAAGATAGAATTTCAAGAACTTTAGCTGCAAAGTTTTCGCTATTACCAGATTTGTAAGTCATTCCGGAATTGGTTTCTTCAATTACTCTTTTAATAGCTTTTGAATCTGCCGCAAGTACAGGTTTTGATTGAGACATATACTCAAACAGTTTATGCGGAATAGTTGTATCCCAAAATTCACACTGTGGCTGTGGACTGATGAAAATTTTTGCGACATCAAAATAAGAAGCTAATTTATCGTGACCGGGCCATTCAAGTAAATCAACGAAATCCTCTATAGAAAGTTCACTAACTAAGTTCCTGAGAGTGGAAACAAATATTCCATTGCCTAAAATTAAAAGTTTTACCTCAGGCAATTTATCTTTTAAAGATGCTATTCCTTTCACAACAGTATCCAACCCCCTCTCGGGTGAAACATAACCGGCATAAAGAAGAACAATTTTACCTCTATACTTCTCCATAATTTTCTCATCAACCGGTTCTTTTGCAAAAGTATCTAAATCCACTGTGTTCGAAACCAGGTATATTTTTTTATTATCAACTCCCTGTCTGATCAGACGTTCGGAATTTTCTTGCACCACTGTTATGATTGCATCAGACTTTTTGATGCAAAATTTTTCTAGCAGCTTTGCAGCTTTATAATTCTTAAAAAGAAAGTTGATAATACCTTTTTTTTGAAAAGCTTTCAATGCTTCCGGATAGTTTTCATGCATGTCAAAGATTACAGGAAGTCGAAATATTTTTTTGAACATTAAACCGATTGGAACCATTGGAAGGTCATGTGCCTGAATGTAATCTGGCTTAAATTCTACAATAGCTTTATAAATTTTGAAGATATATCTCGGGTTAAAGAAAATTGGAAAATTAATGATCCGGTTCAAAGTAACTGAATTAAATACTGCTTTTACTCTTCTTATCTCACAATACTCAAATGATGGATTTAATTGTTTGTTATATTGATTACAAATCAAAAGAATTTTATATCCAGCTTCAGACAAACTTTTGATTTCTTTTTCCAATCTTATATCAGGCGGAAACAGAGCCTGGGAAATCATCAGAATATTTTTTTTAGCTCTCATCTCAATCTAAATTAAATCTTAAATTCATTTTCAGGATAAATAAAAATCAAGCGTAAGTAATAAACTCCTCTCATAACCAGATTTTTATTTAAAGTGAACAAACCGCCAAGTATGAATAACGGAATTCTCAGAAGTAAACCGACATAATGAAAAAACAGCAGCAGTAAAAACTCTAAACCGAAGTAATGCTTCTGAAAAAACTTTATGGTAGATATCGACTGATGTTTATTCTTAAACCAGGATTCGCCTTTAGCTGATTTTCCTTTAAGATGGATAATTGAAGTCTCAGGAAAGTATATGACCTTGCCATTATTTTTTTTGTGCCTGTAACATAAATCTGTATCGTCCATATAGAAAAAAAATCTTTCATCAAAACCACCTGATGCATCAAATATTTTACGATGCATAAAGAGAAACGCACCTGTTGCAACATCAATTTCTGTTACATTATTTAATCCTTTGTTCATCAAATGATATTTATTGAAATGCTTTGACTTCGGGAATAAGAGATAGAGAAAGAAATTTGAAGTAAATACATTTAGTAAAGTTGGAAAATCGTAAACAGATTTTTGAATTGATCTATCCTCGTTTAACAATTTGCAGCCAACGATAATATTTCCCTTAAGAGATTCTGCGAAATCAAAAACTTTTTTAATCGAACTCTCAAAAAGGATGGTATCATTATTCAGCAGCAGAACATATTTTCCTTTTGCAATCTTTACTCCCTGATTATTTGCTGAACCGAATCCTTTGTTAGTATCATTTTTAATTAACGTAACTCTTTCCCGGTCTTTTAAAAGAACATCAAAATCACCTGTCATCGAATTATTATCGACAACAATTATTTCATAATTAATACTATTCGTAAACATTTCGATTGAATCAATACAATTTTTCAACAACTCAGTTGAATTATAATTAACTATAATAATCGAAATATCTATTTCTAGTTTTTGAATTTGCTCTTCCATGAATCATAATTGATAGCTCTTAAAATCAAACCGATTTCCTCCGGTGAAAAATATTTTACCTTTAATGTAAGAACTACAGTCAGAATTAATGCTAAAGGCAAATAAGCATAGAAAGGAATAAACGATAAAGCAACCACCCCAATCACCAACGGAAACAACCATTTTGTTACACGAATTGAAAAGAAATTAAATTGAATACCGATTCCTCTTAAAATAAAAATGAAAAATATTGTTCCTGCCGCTCCTGCCGCCACTCGCGCAACCGCGACTCCAGTGTAGGAATAAATTGGAGTTAAGTATCACAACAAGTATTATTTGAACTACAACAATGAGCAATGTTGCAAAGAAATTGTATTTTTGCTTGTTGTAAACTGTGAGCAAGTTTAATGTGAAGGTGTTAAAGTAAGTAAATAAGATTGACCAGAACAAAATAGTCATTGGCAAATAAGCCTTAGCATATTCACCTCCGAAAATAAGTCTGATAATTTGCTCTGCCTTGAATGTTATGATGAACGAAATGGCAAATGAAAAAAGGAATAGAATTTTATAGACCAGACGAGTTGCAGGCATTGTGCTGGCACTACCCATTTCTCTCCCTCGTAACAATCAATGGGAATATTGTTGTTATTAAGTGCTTGCGGAATAATACTCAAGCGGAACAGTCAAGCGCAGCGCAGCAGAATAAAGTCCTACTGAATATTCGGAATCAAGACTTCTCAGCAGAAGAACATCTAACTGCTGAAATGCTGTCGTCAGGATTACTGTACCGAACAAGGGAATAGATTCTTTAACCAGCCAGTATCCATGCTTGAAGGAAAAACTAAATCTGTATCTGTACTTCTTGCTGAGAAAAATAATAAGTAATATAAATCCGGGAATATTCGCAGCTACATAAACTATAACCAAATACTCAAGACCTCCACCCACATAAGGCATTAGAAAGACAAATACAAGAAGAAAAATACTGTCAATTGTATTGAACAACATCACGTTGAACATATTCAAATTAACTTTGAATAATACTTCAAGCAGCTCACGGAAGTTCATGTACTTGGATGAGAAGATTATATTCAGGAAGAGGATGTTCGATAATAATATTTCTCTTGAACTTAAATTTGTTAAACCTGATACACCATTGAACACAACAAACAAACCAAGAATAAGAATAGTTCTTATAGTGAATGCTGTATTTAGCATATCGAAGGTGGCATCCTTTTTTGAAGTCTCCCTGAACACAATCGGAGCAAAACCAATATCGATAAATTTTGATAACAAAACTGTTAATGCCACAATTGAAGAGAAGAGTCCGTATTGTTCGACTCCAAGGTTACGTGCAATTAAAGTAACCGAGACAAGAGTAATGAGCATCTCAGCTCCCCTGCCTATAAAAATAGAGGAGACATTACTTGAGACTTTTGTGGTTTGCTGCATTGGTTAAGAGTTGATGAATTTAATCAATCTAATATTATTATTAATGTCTTCGATGGTTCACATTATAAATTAATTCTGCGGGAATATTTATTCATCATCTTGATTTCTGTATTTCGTCATGAAGATCAAGTTCAAATTGGCTCACAATATTCTCCCAGCTCAACATATTTTTTATTATTGATTTATCAAGTACCATAAATTGCTGACGTAATTCAGGAGTTTGCAAAAATCTGATTACTTGTTTAGCAAATTCTTTTGGTCCTGATGCAACGTTTATGATTTTTTTTATTTCAGCAGGAAAGCCTTCAACGGCAATTGGCGTTGCAATTACTGGCACACCCAACACCAAAGATTCAATAATCTTGTTTAATGTGCCTGCACCGAATCTCATAGGCGCAACATTAACCACGCTCTTTAGATATTCTTCTTTAATATCTTTAACAAAACCTGTAACTATGACACTTTGATTAGCAAGTGATCGAACTCTTAATGGCGGGTTCTGACCGACAATAAAAAATTTAGCATCAGAAATCTCATTGAGAACTAAGGGGAATATTTCCTCGGCAAAATAAATAGCTGCATCATAGTTAGCATAGTAAGGCATATTACCAGTAAAAATAATTCGGTTTTTGTCATATTCAACCTTGTGTGAAGTAAACTGTTTAATATCAACACCATTCCTCAATATTTTTATATTCGATTTGACTCCCTGTCTTATTAGATATTCACGATCAACTTCAGAACAAATAAAAACTGCGTTAAACTTATCCGCTATTTTTTCAAACTTTTCAACTCTTCGTTTCTCAATTCCTAATAAGAATTTTTTAACTGGGTTTTTCTCAATACTGTGGAAGCGCTTCAGATAAAGTGACACCGCATCAGTGAAGTCAACCACATTTAATGTTGAAGCTCTTCTGCTCTGCTCTTGCACATATTGTGCGGATCTGATTAGATGAAAATATGCTACGTCATATTCTCCAGATTGAATTAAGTCATTAATTTTTCTTTCCATTCTCTTTGATTTATACCACGCAACCTGAAATGGAATTTTAGTAAATATTGATTTAAGTACATTTAAACAAGATTCAAGAATAGAGATCTTTACATACAGAACTTTAAAGTTGTGTTTTTTTAATTCTTCAATCTCTTTGAGTTGTTCTTTATTTCTTAAAAATGTTATAATTAGTAACAGAGTTATTTTTAAGTAACTGTTTCCCTATATTAAAAATTTTAAGTTTGTCCCCCCGATAAGGCGGATATGGGATTCGAGGAGTGATAATAAGTATGTTCAAATTTCTATTATAACTATTCAATAAATTGTTAATGACCCATTGCCCACAATAAAATAAATATAACGATCAGAGCAATTTTAATATATTTAACCGTAAATTTATTAAAATATATAATGAAAGTATGTAATGATAATAAAAACTGATTGCAGGTTGTACAGAGGCGATATTCCGTGTAAGCCGCATAAAGAATATGGTGTCCATTGTGATGACTGCAGCTATTATAAAAAAACATCTCTTAATATTTTAATTATTAAACTCGGAGCTATCGGCGATGTAATCAGGACCACCCCGCTGCTAAGAAAATTGAGATCTGAACATCCTGATGCTAATATTTACTGGTTGACTTACTCACCGGAAATATTGTCACCTGAATGGGTCGATAACATATTGGATCTTAATTCAGAAAATATTCACATAATAAAATCGATAAAATTCGATTGGTTAATAAATCTTGAAAAAGATAAAATCGCCATTGCGTTGACTAAAAGCATTGAAGCCGAAAAGAAATCCGGTTTCACAATGGATAAGTGGGGGAATGCATCTCCAATTTCAAATAAATCAGAAGAACATAAGTGGATTACGGGAATTTTTAATGACATAAGCAAACAAAATACAAAGCACTACGTTCAGGAAATTTTTGAGATTTGCGGTTTCAATTTCAATGATGAGGAATATATTCTCGAAATCAAGGATAAGAATTGTAATTGGGATATTGACAAATCAAAAAAGATTATTGGACTCAACACTGGCTGCGGAGGGAGATGGACTTCCCGGTTATGGCCAAACGAATATTGGATTGAACTTGCTTCCAATCTGAAAAAAAACGGTTATGAAGTTATTTTCCTTGGTGGTGAACAAGAACACGAAAAAAATCTTATGCTTTCAAAAAAGAGCGGTGGAAAATATTTCGGACATTTCCAATTAAACAAATTTATCTCATTGGTCAATGAGTGTGATCTGGTTGTTACTGCTGTAACAATGGCCATGCACATTGCAGTAGGTTTGAAGAAAAAACTAATTCTCTTCAACAACATCTTTAATAAAAATGAGTTTTATCTTTATGGAAGGGGTGAAGTAATCGAACCCGATCCTAAATGCGATTGTTACTATTCACCGGTTTGTCCGCATGAATCGATGAAAAATATAAAACCTAAAATGGTATTGGGAAATCTGATAAAGTACCAAAAAAAAATAGTGCTTATTTACGGCAATCCTCTTTATTTGAGTCTTTATATTCGAAGATAGAATACGTGAGCCAGATTTTAATTACAGTTGAGTTGAAAATTAATTTTTTATTTGTCGTGTTTTAAGTCGTTAAAAATTTCAAATAGCTTGGCCACGGATTCTTCTGTTGAAAATTTTTTTGCCTGATTAATTGATTTATGCTTCATTTCAGAATACAGCTCTGAATTATTTATAAGACTCATAATATCTTCTGAAAATCCCTTATGATCATTTGGTTCTCTCAATAATCCATTATCTCCAACCACCTCTTTCAAAGGGGGGATATTAGAACAAAGTACTGGAACGCCACATTGCATTGCTTCAAGCGGAGGCAAACCAAATCCTTCATAATATGAAGGGAAAAAGAATAGTAATGCTAAATTATAAATCGAGACTATGTCTTCCTCCTCAACATAATTCAAATAGATAATATTTTCTCTTTTATTTATTTCTTCTTGAATAAAGTTAAATCCATATCCAGGTTTACCAACTAATACAAACTTTATATCTACTTTCTTTGAATGCAGAATTTCGGCAGTTTTTAGAATTCCTAAAATATTTTTCCTGTTTTCAATCATTCCAACATATAGTAAATATCTCTCAGGTAATTTCAATTTTGTTTTTAATCTCTCTCGCTCTGTATGGGATATAATGAAAGGTCTAAATTTTTTATCTGCTGCTCGATAAATCACTTTAATTTTTTCTGGAGAAACTTTAAAATGTTTAATTAAATCATCCTTAGTGCTTTCAGATATTGCAATAATAACATCACTATTTTTTATTGAATACGGTAGCTGAAAGTTTAAATAGTTCCGATAAAAATAGGAATGATTCTTTTTATTAGTAAGATGATGAAGATCATGAATAACAACAACTGATTTACATTTCAACTTTGTTACTGGGAGTAGGTGATTAGGTGAGAAAAAAATATCTATTTTATTCTTTTCAATTAACGAAGGTAATATAAAGTTAAGCCAGAATGGAGAAAAAAATTTGCTGGGAATTTTATAGCTGCCGGTATTTATTATCTTAAAAAAAATATCGGCTCGATTGATCTCTTCTATGAAGTTAATTTTGTTCACGGAAAAAAGTGTGCAGTTGCTTACGGAAGTATATGACGGAATAGCTTTCAGGATATCAATTAAATAGCGACCTATACCGCTCATTCTTCTCTCTAATACTCTCGCATCAATTCCAATATGCAATTAAATCCTCATCAATTGAATTCTTTTAAATAGTTATAAGCTTTTCCTAATAATCTGATGAAATACCCAGAATTAAAGGTTATCTTTCATTTTATGTAATCAGGTGCTTGGCCAAAATATTTTCTATTATAGTCTTTAATAGCCTGATTAAGAATAAGAAAATATTTTCTATTTTTTATCAACCACATAAATCTTTTGATAAGCAGGACAATCTCAAAATACAGTTTGGTCATCAATCCAAAATGCAATTTAATTACCAATCTCCTGTTCCTTATTGAATAGTATATAAGTTTAGGAGTGTGTTTTCCTTCACCCCTTGCCTTATGATATATCTCTGCACGGGGTACATACAACATCTTCAATTTTTTTTTAGCGGCTCTGGACGAATACTCGAGATCATCAAGATATATGAAGAAATTTTCGTCCATATAACCAAGCTTAGGAAGATCACTAAGTCGGATACACATATAGCATCCACTTATAAAATCAATTTCTCCTAAATCATTATTCAGTTTCGCTTCGTTTTTATTTCTACGGAAGTTATAATGTAATTCGGAGGCTCTCCATTTTATTACCCTCCCACCATCATACCATATTTTATCCTTCTCAGGGTAATAATATATCCTGCCAGTTCCTAAAGTAACGTCAGGATGTTTAACCATTTCTTCAATTAAAATATTAATTGAGTCTTTTGATTCCACTATTGTATCATTATTTAGAACAATAGCAAATTCAAAACCATTCTCGAAAGCGTATTTTATTCCAACATTATTTCCACCGGTAAATCCCAGATTTTTTTTGCTTTGCATTACCCTCACACCTGGGACTATTCTCTTTCAATTTTTCTTCTGAATTATCTGTAGAACAATTTTCAATTATTAAAATATTTGAATCGTCAACAGCGCTACTTTTTAACGAGTGAATACATTCAATCGTATCTTGCCAATTATTATAATTAAGTAAAATTATTAAATATTTTTTATTCATTTATATATTAATTCACTTTCCAGCTTGGAGGTAGTTTTTCTTCAATTTCTATTTCACCAAAATTTTTTGTTGTCTTCGCACCTTGTTTCTTTACCCATTCAGCCATTTTTCGTAACCCTGTTTCAAGATCAGTTTTATCTTTGAGTTTAAAAATAGTCTCAGCTTTTTTGTGCGTTGAATATGCATGAACAACTTCATTTCTCGGCTCAAGGTAATTAACTTCCGGTTTAGCACTCATTACTTCTTTAACTTTTTTATGAGTTGATTTATCGTGTATGGAACATCTGCACCAACATTGAAAACTTCGTTGTAAGCATCCTTTCACATTGAATAGATTTTGCAATTACAGGCGCTACATCACCGATATAGCTGAAAGCTCTTGATTGCTCACCATTACCAAAAACAGTTAATGGTTTATTCTGCAATATCTGATTCATAAAGATTCCAATAACGTTTCTGTACTTGTCGCCTATATTTTGTCTTTCGCCATAAACATTGTGAGGTCTGAAAATAATGTAATTCATACCAAACATTTTACGAGAACTTTCAAGTTCCATTTCTACTGCATATTTAGCTATACCATATGAGTCTTCTGGCATGGGTACATTGTATCTCAGTCATTGGCAGTTGATTTTTCCCATAGACGGCAATCGAAGAAGTGAAAACAAAACATTTTACCTTATTGATAATGCTTTGGTTAATTAGGTTTATACTTCCGATCAAATTGTTATTATAATTAAATCTCTTAATAAAATGACTCAAACCTTCAGCAGCATATGCGGCAAGGTGAAACACATAATCAAATTTATTTTCATTAAAGATTTTTTTTATTAAGTCATAATCGAAAATATCTCCATTAATAAACACTGCTTTTTCATTTACATTTTCTTCGAATCCACCGCTTAAGTCATCAAGAACAATAACATTTTCACCTTGTGAAATTAAATCATCGACAACGTGAGAACCTATAAAACCAGCACCACCTGTCACTAAAATACTCATCTGATTTATCCCTTTATTTTATTCTTTAGACCTTGTTTAATTTTCCAAAAATATTTTTTTTGTAATCAATATATCCCAAAAGAAAATATTTAATTTTCTTTACTTTATTCTTTTCGAAAAGAACTACTTTTATAAAGCTTCTCCAGAAATCCTTATTATCCTGCTTAAAAAAATCCGGGAAAATATTTTTATAAATGTGTTTTACATAAAATCGATTTCTAGCTCTATAATAAAGCCTGATGGCTGAATGATTGGTTGGATAAACTTTTCGAAAAATAAGATTTATTTCTTCGATCTTCCCGAGATTATGCCTTAAGAACGTTTTGTTACAGATATAAATTTTAAATCCCATTTTATTTAATCTAAGACAAAATTCATGGTCTACATAATCAATAAATAATTCCTCTTTAAAGCCATTTGTTGTTTTAAAGATATTTAAATTAATAAGACTTCCAGATGTCCAAGCAGTGAAAACCTGTTGGCAGGATTTTTCTGATTTGTAAATTATTTTCCTGCCGGTTGCGATTTTGAAGAAGTGGAGATACTAATGCAACATTTAAATCTTGTGAAAAGCATTCTAACAAAGTTGGAACCATCGAATCAGGAGCTTCACTATCCTGATCCATTGTTAATAAGTAATCAAATCCCTCCTCTATAGCTTTATTGGCTCCAATGTTTAATGCGGCAGCAATTCCAACATTGGTTTTGTTAGAGATGTATTCTGTTTTATTGAGGTGTTGTATTTTTTCAACGAAGGCATCATTAATATTTTCCGAGTTATCTATTGCAAATAATTTGTCTACTTGATTAATATAAGAATTGATGTTATCTAAAACATTCAGCTCAGGATTATATAAAACAACTACAGCGGCAATTTTATCAGTAATGGTAGAAAGAGTCACAATAATAATGTACAATAATTAATGATTTTATTAACATTTTTATCAGTTGTGAATAAAGAACGCGCTTTAAGACCACCAGCTTCACCTAAAGTTTTCCTTATTTCAGGATGATTTATTAAATAAATAATTTTTTCTTTTAATTCTTCAGGTTGATTGTATTTGTATAGAAGACCATCTTTTTCATTTTGAATGATTTCTTTTGAATGATCTATATCAGAAGAAATTACAGGTTTTCGTTGCGACCAAGCTTCAATTATGGGTCTTGAAAAATGAGATCTGATTGAAGGGGATAAAACAATATCCGCACAAGAAATCAAATCGTGTACTCTCGATGTAAATCCAATTATTTTAATATTAGAACTAAGTTTTTTTTCATTAACAATGTTGAAACACTTACTATTATATTTTGAATTATTATTAATTGCACCCGCGATGATCAGATATACATTATTATTCAATTCAAATACTTTTGAAAAAGCCTGAATTGTTTCATAGGTTCCTTTGATTTTCTCCACTCCTCCGAGCATAAGTAAAACAGTAACGTTTTCTGGAATGGATAAGTTTTTTTTCAGTTTGTTGATATCATTTTGAGTTGCAAAATCATTTTCATCTAGAAATTCATATATCACCTTTACTTTCTCCGTTTGTTCATCAGTTTTTCTGCATATCTGAACTGCCTCTTGTTCTGTTATGGCAAATATATAATCATTGCACTTCAATAATAATTTAGAGAACATATATTTTCTAAATCCAAAAGTTCCTTTTAAGAAAGGACTTCGTATATGTGTAACAACAGGAATATTCAATATCTTGCTTGCAGCAGAAAATTGAGAGAGAACATATTCATTAATATAGACTAAGTCTGGTTTCAATTTACTTAATTTTCTAACTGCATAAATGAATCCATTTATAAAATAAAACAGCATGTAAATATTTGTTTTTATTCCTCTTAATGAAAATGAAGACAAGTTATTTGAAAAATGCATTTCCAGGTTAAAATACTTTTCTAATTTTATTGAAGTGATATTGAATTCTTGAAAAATCTTCAAGGAACTTTCATCCTTGGGAGATAAAATCAATACATCCCAACCGACTTTATGAAATCCCTTGACTAAGTATTTCATACTTACAGAAGAACCAGTAATATTTGGATCGTGGTCAATAAAAAGTATTTTTTTTCTATTTGTTTTATTGATAAAAATATTTTTCCTTTAACTTATTAAGGTGTTGAGCAATGTTTTCTGAACTTCTTTTAAATAAAAATTTTTCACAAATCCGTATTGCTTCATCGGAACGATTTAAGTATTCTAAAATTACTGAACTAAATAAATATGTGAACTCTAGAAAAAATGTATGTTCTCTTTTTAATAATAGATGTCTAAGTTTTAATATAGTCAGAAATATCGGAATAGGGATTTTAGTATAAAATAAAAATTTTCTTAATATATTAAGTTTTTCTTGTTCTGATAATTTTTCTAAATATCTTCGCATATAATCATACGAGATTAGATCTCTTTCCTTTTTAACTAAATTAATATTCTTATGGGATTTATTAGATTTATCCGCTGCAAGATAAAATGATCCTAAAACAATTGGGAGGTGAAGCATCTTGTATTTTAGGGAGACGTGCAATTCAAACTCGTGGTCTCCGCATATTTCTAGCTTTTCATTAAACCATATATTATCGTCAAAATGAAGTGAAGCCCTCCACATTGGCTGCGAAAAAACTATACATCTATCTAGTTGAACGACAAAATCAAAATCGGGCATTTTTTCAATTTTTTTCACCTTCAGAAATTCAAAAGGAACATTCACTTCATTTGTAATATATTGATCTGCATATACTAAGGCTACTTCAGGATTTTCAGAAAGCTTAGAGGATAAAATTTCATAAGCATCTTTTCTTAACCGGTCATCGGTATTTGCATTTGTAATAAACTCGCCTGTTGCTTCTTTAATACCCCTATTCCACGCTTTATAAATTGTTTCTCTTTTTTCAGTTTTAAGATATTTGATATTCGGATATTTCGCACAGAATTCATTAATAATAGAATCCTCATTTTGCTGGGAACCACTATTAATAATAATTATTTCTAATTTATCCCAAATTGTTTGATTTAATAGATCTGCTATTTTTCCTCTAATAAATCTTTCTGAATTATAAGTTGATATGATCGCAGATACCCAATACTTTTTTTTTTCAGCAATCATTTTATTTAATTGCCTCAATATTTAGACTTATTGGGTAGATTTTACCATTGACTTCATAATTTAGAGAGGTCCAATCATCAAAATTATGGTTTTTCACCGTTACGACATCCCATGTCTTAACCTTTCTATAACCACATTTTGTCAAAATATTAATCAAAAAGTTTTTGTTAAATACAGCAAAATGAAAATTTTTATCATACTCCTGTCCACCCATTAAAGGTTGCCAAATCGAATTTATATCATTTTTATTTTCCTTATAAATTTGCAGAATGGTATCAAAATCTGGGACGCCAATACGTAAAGTCCCACCCATTTTTAATACCCTTTTCCATTCTATTAATACATCTTCCAAACTAGACATTGCAATATGCTCTAATACATGTGAAGCATAAATTAAATCAGCAAAGTCATTTTTAAAAAACGAAAGGTTATTCACTTCACTTACATGATGAATATGAGGGAAAAACCTGCCGTCAACATTAATAAACTCTGGACTATTTATCTCACCACATCCCAGATGAATATATACTTTATCATCTGGATTTTGGGGATAATTAAGTGGTGAAATTTTATGCTTAAGTTTGAAATAATTTCGTATAATCTTTGTTTTTATTTTTTTGAACATACTTCTAATTTTTAATAACACAATACCCTCTTTAAAAATCAAGAATTATTTTTCTAATCCTGCAAGAATCAATTTCGTATAATGTATAATATCATTAATAAAAATCATTAACATAAAAATTGAAAGTATTAATATAAAATAATAGCCATTTCCTGAATTATACATTAACAATAATGTACTAATAAATAAAAAAACAATAAGTATCAGTAGCTTATAAATTTTAATATTTACGAAAAATTTACGAATGTTAAATTCCCAATTTTTTGACATGAATAATACCATCAAGACATTTCCTATTAAAACTGAAAAAAAATATCCAATCAATCCCAAAGAATTATTAAATAACTTGAAACCAATTACCAGAGTTAGAGTAGTGATAAATAAATTAATGAATTGTAGACAAGCAAGGAAGAAAACCTTACCTGTCCCCAGTAAAAAATTATATATACTATAACCATAATTATTGATCGACTCTGGTAAACAGAGTATTACAAAGATTATTGCAGCTTCATTAAGATTAAAAACATAGTTAATAAACATTATCATTGGGAATAAAAGCACCCCATAAAATAGTCCTGAATATAACACTCCAAATTTGCTGTATTTTGCTAAGTTAGTATTAATAAACAAATTTCTTTCTTCATTGTTAAAAAGGATACTGGCTTTAGGTAGAATAATTTTAAACGCATTAAAATATAGACCCGAAATTGTTACAGCAAACTTTCTTGCTACTTCATACGCTGGAACAGAATTTACACTGTAATAACTTCCTATCAAATATTTTACTAGTGGATCAATTGCAGAATTAAATACTGAAATAATTTGAACAGAAAAACTAAACTTTAACACCTTATGAATTTCCGTCCGTTTAAAATATTTTACATTTATTTTGTATTCCTTATACTTGGTAAAAAATATTAATAAAAGAATCATCAGTGTTACAATTGAAACTAACAAATAACAATATGCTAGATAAAGAAGGCTTAAATCAAGAATAGTAATAAAGACTACACATATAAAAGTTAATAATGTCTGTAAAATGCCAGTCTTACTCGTGACTACAAATTTACTTAGACCTTCAAAAATACTATTAAAAAAAAATGTGATATATTTTATAAAAAATGAAATACCTAATATTGAAAATATTGTTATAAACTCATCTCTTACATTCTTAGGGATTATCTTAGTATTATTAAAATAAATCCCAAAGGCTATTAAGTTGCCAATTATTAAAATTATGATTCCAATAAAAATAAAGACAAAAATACTACTAGATAATAGGATAGAAATTTTCTCTTTACCGTCATTTTTATACTCAGCAATATATTTTGTAAGTGTAGTTCCAAAACCAAAATCCAATGAACTACTGAAGCCCCATATTGATGAAAGAATAATCCAAGTACCAAATAATTCTTTACCGTAATGATCAATGTTTAATTTTAATGTTATAACAGAGATTATTGAAAGAGAAATGAAATTAATTGAAAGCCAGGCAGAATTTTTTTTGTCAGAATGCATTTAATTGGAAGAAGTTTTTGAAATAAGCATTTTAGTATTGGCCATAATTAATCCAACGATAATTCCAAACCAAACTAAGTATTGCCCATATAACCACGCTTCAGTCATAAACATAGAAAAACTGATATAGACCATTGAAACTAAAAGTAAAAGCGTTTGTAAAATTTCTTTTACAGATCTTACAAATACCAAGGAATTAAATAGACGTTTAAGAACAGCAATAAGAAAAATAATAAAGCCAATGAATCCAATTATGCCTGATTCAACTAATACCTCAAGGTATGCTACGTGCGGAGTCCTGTGTTCAACAAATTGCTTAAAAAAAGGTTTAGGAATGGTGTAATATTCTTTAGAAGTATATTTAAATGAATAGAGCCCAATACCAATAATAGGTTCTCTACTAAAAGCATTTATTGCAGTATGCCAAATAAACATTCTTGAGAGCAAAGAATTATCACCAATTGAAGCCGGGTTATCTGTTACATTAACTCTTTGTGTCTTTGCTTCCAGCCTTTTTCCTACATCAATATTCAAATTCTTTGATGCAATTATAAAAACTGATCCTGAGATTATGATGAAAACTGTAATAGCAATTAGAATAATTTTTCGATTCATTCTATATTCTTTACTTTTTACAAAAAGAAAAATTAGGAGAAAAAAGAGTGTTATAATTGTGGATAACCAGGCATTTCTAGTTTGTGTAAGAATGAGACCGATTAAAATTATTATTGAAGAAAAACCAAAAGTATATTTTTTAAAACCATGACCCTACAAAAAAAAGATAATGGAATATAAAATAGCTAGTCCTGCTAAATCAACATAAAATACACTTAGTAATCCAAAAGCACGGCCTCCAGTGGATAAACTTTCAAAAATGACAAAAAACGAGTGTATCAAGACCGCAAAAATAAAAATATAGAAAATTTGATTGATCTTTTTACGCTCAGTAAAAACAACAGGAACAATAATTACAAGAAGTATTAGTGATAATAAATTTGAATAATCTAATAAGGTGTAAATAGTTTTAGGAGCATTATATAAGGATAATGAAGCCAAAAATATATAGACCATCAAAGGAGCAATTATTGGATTTTGAAAAGTTTCATCTTTATTAAATTTGAAGTTAAGGAGTAACTGATAAAATCAAAAAAAAACTAAATATTACGGAGGTATGTATTCCAAAAAAATATGGTGTAAAAACAACTAATAGTAATGCCGTAAACATCAAGTAAAAATTAAAACTTAGTAGAATAGCAAACACAAGGCCAAAAAGGACATAAACAATTTTCAGCGAAAATAATTGAATTGAGAAGGCAGTAAAAACAATTAATGAAATAACAAATAAAACTGAAAATGAAAAATTAAATTTTTCCTCTGAGAAATTGTTTAGATATGTTTTTAGAAATGACACTGTTTCTAATTATTATTCCTAAAATGGAATACATTTTTAGTAATATATTTCAGTTTTTCATTCTCGGAGTTTTTGATTTTCTCTCTAATGATGAGAATAATAAAAATAAATATTAAAATAAAAAATGTTACTAGTATGGTCAAAAGAGTTCTAGGAGGAAAAGATTTTTTTATTGGAGGAACTCCCTTATCAATTATTTGAATATATGGGATACTTTTCTGTTCTTCAAATTTAGATTGCTCATAAAGTGGAATTATAAATTCCAAAAGTGTTTTGTTTATTTCAACTTCACTGTAATATCGAAGGTAATTCATAGCCTTTTGAGGAAGATTATCTATTGGTAAAAGTAATTCGGATTTATCTTTACCCCTTTTCATCTTTTCAATTTTATTCCGGTATTCGTCTGCAGCAATTTTAGCTTCTTGAGTTCGCGGAGAATTTTCGCCAAAAATCTTGGTCAGAATAGACAATTCTATCTGTTTGGTTATGACTTCCGATTCTAACTTTGTATATGCTTCTATTGATGTTTTTGCTTGCTCTTCGGCAAAAATTAATCCGCTTATTTTTTGAAATTTTACTAAAGAATCTTGAGATTTTACTAAATTATTTTTTATTTCCGTGTACCTATTTTCCAGAAAAATCCTATTCTCTTTAGCTTTAGTAGTGTTCAACTTAATTAGTGTACTATTAAGTTTTTCAACAATGTAATTTGTCATAGTGGCAGCTTTTTTTGGCGAACTTGCCCTTACAGTAACTTCATATGCTCCTTCATCTGTTTCATCGGCATAAATATCATTTCTTACAACCTTAATCGTTTCATCAATATTGTTTGATTTGTATTCTGTTTGCAAATCAAATTTTTCGATTAAATCGACAATTGATGTTCTACTATAAATGATCGTTGTATAAATATCCGTTGGACTCTCTGAACCACTTAGTCCAGGTATACTGATTGGTAAATTAGAAAAACTTTTCATTAGTGAAGAAATTCCTGACAAGTCGCTATTTTCGGCAGGGATAATTAATGCTGTAGAATCATACCTTTCATCAATAAGAAAGAAAACTGATAAATATGTTAGCACCATTGCAATTACGAAAGTTGCCAATAGAAACTTTTTCCATTTTACAATTAAAACGAAATAATCTAATATATCAAACCCTTTATATTCAGCCATATAATAAATGTTTTATTGTTAAAAAATTTGTTGTAAAGTTAATGTTTTTCCTTTGATATGACAATCCATACTTTAAGAAGTTGCTCATTTAATATATTGAAAGCAAATAATATTAATTTTATGATTATATAACACCTTAGTTGATTTTATCCTTGATAGAAGTCGATTTTGAAAAAAGTAGCATTAACATCCGGTATCAGTTCTATAAAAAGTTATTTACTTTAGCTTGGTTAATTAAAAATAATTCTTATTCCATACTCTATTTATCCACCACTTCTGGTATTGCGATTCATCTTCAATCAGTTTATCAATTAATTCATCGAATGATAAGGAAAATTCCCACTTAAGTTCAGTTTTTGCTTTTTGTGAATTGCCGAAAATAATTTCCAATTCAACAGGTAGGTAAAGTGCTTTATCAAATTTTACATACTTTTTAGGATCTAGCTCAGCTAAACAAATACTATATCAATAAACTCCTGCAAAGTATAAGCTTTACCTATGCAAATTATATAGTCGTGTGTTTTTGGCACATTCAGCATCTTCCACATTACTGTATGTATTTAGGTGCATAGCCTGATCATACCCCCAGATAGTAGATAAAAAGTAAAGAATGGCTTAGAAATGCTGTGACTATTCAATAAATTTATCAACCGTTAGTAAGTACGCTAACATAAATTACCTGTTGATTTAATTTATTTATTTACTATATTTACAACAAAAATTAAGGGATATTTTAATTTATTGATCGATTTGCTACTTTTTTAATAAAAAACATTTTTTAGGGACTTTTATTACCAGAGTAGCAGATTTATGCCGATTTTAGGGAACTTCTCTGGTCGGTTTTTTAGTTTTAAATTATGGAACAAAATTCGGAGGAATTATTCTAAACATTCGATACTGTAACAATGCAGCGACAATCATAAACAAAAAGAAAGGAAAGCTGAGATGAAAGAAATAAAAGCAAAAATAGACAATCCTCTGTCCGAATTAATCAGCGACGAGATCTTTGAGCTTTTGGAAGCTCATGGACTTATAGACGAAAAAGCGGTTCGTGATTACCAGATCCGTAGAAAATTTAAAAGTTTAAGAGCTGGTAAGATTAGTGCCGGCGATGCTATTGATGCAATTCGCGAAGAATATCCGTATCTTCAGTTTGATACAATCAGGAAAATTGTTTATCAAATAAGTAAATAATAAATACTTGACAAATAGCACTTATCATTTATATATTTCAAACGACTCTTTCAAAGGGTTCTCCCCTGCCCTTTGATGTAACAGAGTCGAGCCCAGTGGTCCCCCATCGCTGGGCTTTTTATTTTTTTAATAAGGAGTAATTATGGCAACGAAAATAAAGAAGAAAACAATCAAGCAAACAAAGAAAACTTCTGTTTCCCCATTTAACATTTACTGGGAGAAAAAGAATTATTACTTGCTTGCACTCGGGTTGGTGGTTACCATAATCGGATTTTATTTTATGACCATCGGACCCTGGGATAGTTTCTCTTCATTAGTGGTCTCGCCAATACTTTTATTCCTTGCCTATATAATCATTTTTCCTCTATCAATCTTTTTAAGAAAAAGAGCAGAGAAAGAACAAAACCAGGAAAACGAAATTGATCCTGGCAAAAGTTAAGGGGAATCTGGTTTCTACGCAGAAAAATTCTTACCTTGTCGGGCAAAAATTATTGCTCGTTCATCCAATTGATTTGAATGACAACTACATTGGTAAAAATGATGTGGTGGCTATTGATGTTGTTGATGCAGGAATAGGTGATACTGTTTTACTTGTTCAGGAAGGTAAAGCAGTTCAACAAATACTTGGCCACAAAAACGCTCCTGTTCATTCAATAATTGTTGCAGTAGTAGATTCTATTGATGTGAACGACAATTACTCTTCCAAAAAATAAAACGTCTTCAAAGTGAGTAAATTAAATTTTGAACAGTTAACTGATCTGTTTCTTCTTCTATCAATTGAAGGAATTGGTCCCGGTAAAATCAGAAATCTTCTCGCAAAACTCAGAAGTACAAAAAATATTCTTGCCTCCGATTATCAGTCTTTAATGAATGTTGAAGGAATCAGCACCAATCTTGCAAAAAGAATCAGGCAAGCTTCGCGGGATAGAGAAAGCATTGAGAAGTTTACCGAGAAGGAATTAAAGAAATTAGAAAAACTCAGCGGCAGATTAATTACGATATGGGATCAGGAATATCCACCCATTCTAAAAAAAATATATGACCCACCAATATTATTCTATATACTTGGCGAATTTGCTGAAAGTGATCAATACTCAATTGCCGTTGTTGGTACACGTCAACCAACCAATTATGGGAAAGTGCAGGCAGAAAAAATTTCTATGGAGCTTGCTAAACAGGGAATAACAATAATCAGCGGAATGGCAAGAGGCATTGATTCAATTGCTCATAACGCAGCAATAAAAACTGGAGGAAGAACTATTGCTGTAGTCGGCAGTGGATTGGATGTTATCTATCCAGCAGAAAACAGGAAATTGTTTGAAAAGATAACCGAGACTGGTGCAGTTGTGAGTGAATTTACTCTCGGCACAAAACCGGATGCACAAAATTTTCCCAGAAGAAATAGAATAATTTCAGGTTTAAGTTTAGGAGTTGTCGTAATTGAAACAGGGATTACGGGTGGTGCAATGCAGACAGCATCTCTCGCACTTGATCAGAACAGGGAAGTTTTTGCTTTGCCCGGAAATGTTGGAGTAAGACAATCAGATGGAACGAATTTATTAATTCAAAAATCAGAGGCTGAGTTAATTACTTCGGCCGAAGATATTATAAATGAGCTTGAACTTAAATTGAAACCAGTCCTCGGTAAGAACATTCCGAAGCAGCAGGTTGATTTGAGTTTATTCGAAGAAAAATTAATTAACGTATTGAAATCTGAACCGCTCCAGATTGATAGAATTGCTTCATTAACAAATATGACTACCTCAGAATGTCTTGTTAATCTTTTGTCGCTGGAATTTAAAGGATTGATTAAGCAGTTGCCGGGAAAGATGTTCGCACTTTTATAAAGGAAGAAAAATACTCTTGGATTAACTATGATATATAGATCCGGTTAGTTCTCTTTAAAACCAGGCAAATTATATCACCATTCTCTTCTAAATTCAATTTTTCAGCTTCTTCTCTAAATTTTCTTATCTGCTTTTTATTAAATATAGATTTTTTCGGATTCATCATATATGATTTGGGATCAATTAGTGATATACCTCTTTGATATTGTTCACTTGCCCAAAATTGCATAGAAGTGGAATCACAAAACTGTTTTACGATTTCAAAACCGCTTTTCTCAGCTAAAAATTTCAAAGACTTTTTTGTTGGAATAAATATATGTCTGGGCGCGTCCAATCCATCCCAGTCCGTTCCATATTTTTGCCAGGCATAACACCCGGCAACCGGTATTCTGATAACAACAAGTGATTGATCAGTAATTTTCTTTGCTGCTTCTTTTAAGATTGAAACCGGATCTTCCATATGTTCAAGAGAATGATTGAAAAGGATCAGATCAAATTTATCATCCACTTCTGATATAGACATTTTAAGAACTCGCAGACCATCACTATACTTAATATCCTTAGGTATGTTTGGATCAATTCCCAAAAGATTTTTAAACCCGATTCTTTTTAATGCCAATAATTTCTCACCTGCTCCACTTCCAATATCTAAAATTTTCCAATCTCGTTTAGCATTAATGACCTTAAACACCTTAAGATAAAATGGAGCGGGGAAATATTTTGCAAGTATTTTTCCAATTAGATTATTAAATCCAATTGAATGCTTATCTCTCAAGGAAATTAGATAAGACTTGAAGGATTTCAACTTAGTTGTTTTGAAAGAATAATAATTTTTTGGATAATATTTACTTAAATCTGATGGAACTTGTTTTATTTGAAGACAACCACAATTACTACATTCTAAATAAGTAAATTGATCTTTGGTCCCGAACATCATTTCTCTTACAACATATTCTTTGTAATTAGCTAATTCACCACACACTATGCATTTGTTCATTAAAGAGCTCTGAAATTTTTTAATATTTTTTTTTATTCTTCCAAAGAAACTTCAACCGTTCTTTAAGGTTTTTCTCCTGTCCGTTTTGAGTTGGAAAATAGAATTGTTTTCCTTCTAATTCTTCGGGAAGATAATTCTCAAGCAGAAAATTATTTTCATAATCATGGGGATATTTATACTTCTCGCCATAACCAAGTTCTTCCATCAATTTTGTAGGTGCGTTACGAAGATGATTTGGTAATGAATATATCTGCTGAGTTTTTACTTCTTGCTCTGCTTTTGAAATTCCCATATAGGAAGCATTGCTCTTTGGACTTGAAGCAAGGTAGGTTGTGCATTGTGCCAGAACTATTCTCGCTTCAGGCATACCGATTTTTTCTACCGCACCGAATGCTGCTTCAGCAAGAACTAATCCATTTGGCGAAGCATTGCCAATATCTTCAGAAGCAAGAACAATCAATCTTCTTGCAATAAATAGTGGATCTTCGCCGCCTTCCAGCATTCTCGCCAGCCAATACAATGCTGCATCAGGATCACTACCACGAACACTTTTAATAAATGCTGATATAATGTTATAGTGTTCTTCACCACCTTTGTCATAGAAAATGTTTTTTCTTTGAATGATGTTATCAAGAAGTTCCTTGGTGATCAGAATTTTTTCTTTTTCACTTTCCTGAACAATAGCTGATTCAAAAATGCTGAGCATTATTCTCGCATCACCACCGGATAAATAGAGCAAGTAATCTTCATCGGCTACATCAAGATTAAATCCAGAAATAAATTCATCTTTAGAAATTGAGTTATGAAGAATTTTGTGAAGGTCATTTTTCGAAAGCTCATTTAACACATAAACTCTTGCTCTTGAGCGAAGTGCCGGTATTACTTCGAAGGATGGATTTTCTGTTGTTGCACCAATTAGAATTATCAATCCTGTTTCAACTGAATGAAGTAGTGCATCCTGCTGTGCTTTATTGAATCGGTGAATTTCATCTATGAAAAGAATTGTGCGTAAACCAAGGCTTTTATTGTGCTCGGCAATTTGAATAACATTTCTTACTTCTTTTACCCCGGCAGATACAGC
This sequence comes from uncultured Ignavibacteriaceae bacterium, assembly GCA_963698155.1. Taxonomy (GTDB): domain Bacteria; phylum Bacteroidota; class Ignavibacteria; order Ignavibacteriales; family Ignavibacteriaceae; genus IGN2. The sequence goes on from CAVOPS010000010.1 coordinate 120,745, forward strand.
ACTTATCTGGTAAAATTTTGAATCGGTTTCTTCAGCGATAATTTGTGCAAGAGTTGTTTTACCTGTTCCGGGAGGACCCCAAAGGATGAAGGGACTGATATTTTTATTTTCAATCATCAACCTGATTGGCTTACCTTCTCCAACAAGATGTTCCTGTCCATAAAATTCTGTTAACGATTTTGGTCTTACTCTGTCGGCAAGTGGTGAGGAGGGAACATTTCTAGTTGCTTCATTTTTCTTCGACTTCAATTTTAATCTCACCTTCCCGCTTCATATTGTATTTTTCTCTGGCAATCTGTTCCATTTTGGCTGGTATTTTTTTTTGCAGTGAGTCAATTTCATTCTTTAGTCTTTCATTCTCCAGCTTGACTTTCTCAAGTTCTACTTGTATTGAATCGACCTGACTCTTTAATCCTATATATTTTATTACTCCGTGCTCATTAAAGAAAATATAAATTGCACCGATGATAACAATGATAATGAACAAATAGAGCACAAACTTTCTTTTTCCTTTAACCATCAAAGAGCCTGCTGAATTATTCTTTTAATTAATTCTTCGAAAGAAATTCCAACAGCTTTTGCTGCTTTTGGAACAAGACTTAGCGGTGTCATTCCGGGTAAAGTATTTACTTCTAGGCAGTAAAGTTCATTGTTATTGTTCAATCTGAAATCAACTCTTGCATATCCTTCACATCCGAGAGAATAAAATGCAGTAAGTGCTTGCTGCTGAGCTTTCTCAGCAACTTCTTTTGGAATATTTGCAGGAACAATATATTCGCTCATTCCTGAAGTGTATTTGCTTTTGTAATCATACAAACCACTTTTCGGAACAATCTCAAGGACAGGCAAAGCTTCATTGATAAGCACAGCAACTGTTAATTCTCTTCCTGGAATATATTTTTCTATCAAAACCTTTGAAGAATACTGTTGAGCAATTACAATTCCTTCTTCGACTTCAGAATCATCTTTTACAAATTTTAATCCGACAGTTGAGCCCTGATCATTAGCTTTAATTATACAAGGGAAACCAAATTTCTGGTTTATTTCATCAGCAATCAGGATTGGTTCAAAGCTTCGGTATTTTACAGAGAACCAATCCGGTGTTTGAACTCCAGCCTGCTTGAAAATTACTTTTGACATTTCTTTATCCATCGCCAACGCGCTCGCAAGAACCTTTGATCCGGTATACTTCAATCCTCTAAGTTCAAGAAGAGATTGAATTGTTCCATCTTCAGCCCATTTGCCGTGAAGAGCAGAAAAGACGATATCAACACCATCAAGTAATTTGGAATTTATTGCATCGATGCAATTACGATTTGAAATTTCTGCAAAATCTTTTTCAAGAAAAAATAGTTCTTCTTCTTTAGGTTGGTTTAATCCGTATGCAGGATCGATAATAATGGTAGGATATTGAAGCGCTTTTAATGCCTGAAGCACACCTTTACCTGACATCTTTGAAACTTCTCGTTCAGGTGATGTACCTCCAACTAATAAAGCTACTTTTGGTTTTGATTTCATTGGTGACTTCTTAAAAATTAATCAAAAACATTTCTCGGATCTTGTGTAATTCCGTAAGTCTCTTCCGAAAGCTCAACCAATCTACGAACATCCTCCTGAGATAATTCTTTTGGATCTCCAAGCTGTCTTGCTTTGAAGATCGTCTCCGCTGCATGTTCAAGTTTTTCCATTTTGTAATATGCATCATCAACATTTTTTCCGAGTGTTAAAGCACCATGATTCTGAAGAAGAAAGCCCAGCCATAATCAATGTAAGGATCAAGACTTAATGGCAGATCATTCGTTGAAGGAGTAGCGTATTTACACAAATGAACTTTACCAAGCGTTAAAATCACTTCAGGGAAATAATGTTTAACTAATCCTTCACCTAACAGCGAAAATGCTGTTGCATAAACTGGATGACAATGCACTACTGCATTTACATCTTTTCTTTTTGAATATGCATAAAGATGGAGCTTGAACTCTGTAGTGATCTTTCCTTCGCCTTTTAAGTGCTTTCCATTGAAGTCAAATTCAAGGATATCCTTTTCTGTTATTTCACCTTTGCAAATTCCTGAGCGTGTAATCAGAACAGTATTATCAGGTGTGATTAGAGATATGTTTCCATCGCTGGCAGCAACAAATCCTTTTTGATAAACTTTATGACAAACGGAAATCAGCTTTTCTATCTCTGACATTTTCTTTCAAGCTCTTCCATTAACTTCATATTGATTAGTCCATCTTCACCGGTAACCGGAGGTATTTGATTTTTCAAGAAAGATTTTTGAACAGCCCTCATCATAAAAAGAAATTTGTTCCCTCTTTTTCTGAAACTTTTCTTGGCTTCACCATCAAGCTGAATTGTTAGCTTTGATGGAGCACCTTTTACTCCAATAAAATTCTCGATACTTATAGCTCCTGTTTGACCGAGTATTTCAATTCTGTTAAATGCCTTCCTTGTGTTGTAAGAAACATTAAAAGAACCGTAACTACCATTTTCAAATTTTACTAAAGCAGAAGCAAAATCTTCCACATCAGAATTATAGATGATGTTATCCATATAACCGTTTATCTCAATAATCTCTCCACCAAAAAATCTTAAAAGATCAATCATATGAGTTCCCAGATCACGTAATGCACCACCTCCGCTTAGTTCCTTATTAAATCTGAAATTGCTACCGGGAGGAAAATCAAAATTTGAAGAAACATTTAATGAGACAAGCTTTCCTATCGTTTGATTTTTTATTAATTCCTTTACTTTGATAACGTGAGGGTGCAGGCGATAAAGATAATCAACTGTAAGAAAAACATCATTACTTTTACAAGCTTCTATCATTTCTTCCGCTTGCTTACTGTTGAGTGCAATTGGCTTTTCGCAAAGAATATTCTTTCCAGCTTCAGCAGCTTTAATAACCTGCTCGTAATGGTGTGCGTTAACACTAGATATAAAAACACAATCAATATCCGACTTCAGAAATTCATCATAATTATCAAAGTAACCTGATGCACCGGATTTTTCAGCGAGTTCTTTTGCTCTGTTTAAATTATGGCTGAAGAAAGAATGGACTACACTCCTCCTTAAAAACTTTACGGTTGGAATAAAAGTGTGTTCTGCAAATCTGCCGCAGCCAGCAACTCCCCATTTTAATTTTTTAACAACAGGTCTTCTTACTTCAACCATTTTGACCAGTTAAACTTTCTAAAATACTTTATTAAATAATTTAAGCCGCTCCATTACCATGTTTATTGGTTTGGAATTAAGCATTATATAAAAATGAATACTTGGAACATTTTTATCAAGCAGTTCACGTACCTGGTTTGTGGCCCACTCAACACCGATGTTCAGTACATCATCTGGTTTTGCGTTATCAACTTCATCAGAGAGGGCAGATGGAATACTTACGTGGAAATCTTTCGGAATTGAATGAAGCTGAGCTTTTGATGTTAATATTTTTAAGTCCGGGTATGATGGGAACTTTTATACCAGCCTCTTTACACTTTTCAACATAATCAAAATAAAATTTATTGTCATAAAACATTTGAGTAACGATATATTCAGCTCCGGCATCTACTTTCTGCTTAGCAAATTTTATATCTGCTTTCAGGTTCGGGGCTTCATAATGTTTTTCAGGATAGCCGCCGACACCGATACAAAATTTAGTTGGTCTTGCATCAAGCAATGAGTCTTCAAGGTAGAACCCCTTGTTCATTTTAACAATCTGCTCAACAAGTTCGAGAGCATTTTTGTTTGCGCTTTTACCTACAGGAATCGGCTTATCGTAACCACTTTCATCTCCTCTGATTGCCAGCACATTATCAATGCCTAAATAATTCAACTCAATCATAAAGTCTTCTGTTTCTTCACGGGTAAAACCTTTTGCAAGGATATGAGGAACAGCATCAACGTTATACTTATTCTGAATCAGCGCACAAATTCCAAGTGTGCCGGGTCTTTTTCTTTTTACTTTCTTTTTTATTCCATCAGGAGTTTCTTCATAAATAACTTCTGCAGAATGGCTGGTGATATCAATAAACGGCGGTCGGAATTTTATAATATTATCAATAACATGTAAGACATCCGTAATATCTCCGCCACGTTTTGGAGGAATAAGTTCGAAGCTTATCAGCGGTTCTTTTGCTTTTTCTAAATGCTCAATTACTTTCATTTAAACTCTTGTTGTTGAACAAATCATTTAATGCAAATATAGACAAAGTTAATAATAATTGAGATTGGTGCGTAGTTATTTATTTCGGGAGTAATCTTAATAAACTGTTTTTTGAAAGCTGAATATTTTTTACATCGGTGTGAATTTTCATATACTTTCCGTTCAGGAAATAGTTCAGTCTGATCCTTATAATGATCGCTGAAAATATTTCCTGACTGACCTGTGGTAAGAATCAAATAAAACTCATCCGGCTTTGCAAAATCATAAATGAATCTCATCGAAGGACCAAGCTCGCAATCAAAAGGATCGTGTCTGAACAAGGGGTATTTTTCAATACTTTCTGAGAAAGCATATTCTGTGTTGAAGATAGTGGTGCCGTCTCCACTTATTTCATAAGGACCAATATTAATTACATCATCTAGTAATCCAGAGACTCCACTGAATGCATGCTTGAAAGTTACAGTGTGAAGTCTTACCCCATTGCCAATCTTTTACATCTTTGCCTAATTTTCTTTCAAGTTCATCAAGTGCATCAGTTAAACTTTGCCTGATTACATCGTCCCTGGTTTTTCTTTCATTCTTTTTAACATCATTATACCATGAAGAAAATGGATTCTGCAAAAGTTCAATTATGTTTCTATAAGGAACATTCGCAAGAAAAACATATTGGTTAAAAAGATCTTCACCCATTTCATCCATATAAATATTTTTCATCAGCTTATCAAAAAAAGTTAAGAAGATCGCAGGTGCCTGCTGATATTTATCCATCTCGAAATTCCATTCACGTAAAAGCTGAAGTGACTTCTCCAGATTTTTATCTTTTACTTTAGCATCCTCAAATGCATATAAAATGTAAGGGACAATGTTTTTTGCATACGGCGAAAAAATATCTTCCTGGTATTTCATATAATCTTCTACTGAGTGTTTGTCCTTTACCTGAAGCAACTCTGTTATTCTTTCAATCCGTGAAGAAGGTTCCCACAGATTTGTGATATGATACTTGAAATCTTTTATCACTTTATTGTTTGCAGTAGCGATATAGCCTGCCTGCCGTAGGCAGTTCGTAGGAGGATTGAATAGAAAGGGCAGCTCGTTTCTTGGTAACAAACCTTTCCAATCACTTTTTGATGTTGAGCCATCAAATAAAAATGTAGCTACATTGCTTGTTCGTATTGGCAGTGCACCACCAAAAACATAACCGATGTTTCCTTCTCTATCAGCATAAACAAAATTTTGTCCGGGGATGTTAAACTTCTCAACTGCTGATTTGAATTCACTCCAGTTTTTTGCTTTGTTGATTTTCAGAAATGCATCCATCTCATCACTGAATTCATTTCCAAGCCAGCGCATACTTATTGGCGGATAAGTTGATTCATCTTGATTGTAAACGAAATTGTACGGATGAATATTCGAAATTATCGGACCTCGATGAGTGTATTTTATTTCAATCGGCTCTTTAATTCCATCTCTGGTATTTATGGTGTCTTTGATAATTACTAAATCTTTCCAGCTTCCATCCAGCAAATATTTTGTCCGAGATGAATCGAGAGTTTCAAAATAAAAATCGGTTTCGTCTGTCATTATTGAAGTGAGTGTCCAGGAGATATTATCGTTTTTACCGATAACTATTCCAGGAACACCTGGTAGTGTAACTCCAGCAGCATTCCACGTTGGCGATTTGATTACAGTAGCGTACCAGATTCCCGGTGCTCTGTAAGCAAGGTGTGGATCGTTCGCGATTATCGGTTTACCTGATAAAGACATTTTCGAATTAACAACCCAGTTGTTTGAGCCAAGATGTGTGCCGGTCATTCCAATAAATTTTCTGAAAGCTTTATCTGTCTCTATGAAGCTGCTGTTTATTTGAGCGAACTTTTTTATATCGGTAGGAATAATTGTCGGAGCGTTTTCAGGATAGCCCGGAAGTATTTCTTTTACTTTTTCCTCACCAAGTTTCTGAACAAGCTCTGTGAAAGCTAAATCTGTCCACCAGCCAAGATTAAGCTCCCACGCCATCATTCTGATTACGATTATGCTGTGTTCTGGTTTCCATTCTTCGGGTTCGTAACCAAGTACATCAAATTCAACTGGATATTTATTTTTCTTTTCTTCCAGATAATAATTAACTCCGCGTGAATATGCTTCAAGCAGTTTCAATCCTTCAGGATTCATTTTATCTTTTATCATCTTTGCGGTTCTGGAAAGACCAACAGTTCTGAACATTCTGTCAAATGGAACAGTCTCCGTTCCGAATATTTCACTTAATCTTCCTTCACCAGCACGACGAATCATATCCATCGAGAACATTCTTTCACGAGCGTGGAGGTAACCGAGAGCAAATGCAGCATCCTCATCATTTTCAGCAAAGATGTAAGGAACAGCAAGATTATCAAAATAAATTTTGACTTCTGATTTCAATGAAGGCGCTTTTAATTCACCATTATAAATTGGAAGAGATTCAGTGAGAGAATTGTAAAAAATATAACCGCCGATAATGAAGATGATTATCAGTGAAACGATAATTCCGATTGTAACTTTAAGCCAGGTTTGCATCTATGAATGAAAATTTATTCACTACAAATATAAAGAAACTTGCTTAGTAGATATTAGGTATGATATGGTAGGGACAATTCGCGACTTGTCCCTACAGTTTAATTTTTACTTGAGCAACAACATTTTCTTTGTATCTAAAAAGCTTCCCGCTCTTAGTTGATAGAAATAAACTCCACTTGGTAGTTGCTCTGCATACCAAGTTATCTCATAAGTGCCTACTGCTTTTTCTTCGTTAACGAGTGTTTGTATTTCTTTACCGAGTAAGTCGTACACAACCAAAGAAACTTGCGAGTTGCTGGATACTTTATATTGGATTCTGGTAGAAGGATTGAATGGGTTCGGGTAATTCTGCTCAAGTGAAAATTTTGTCAGTATTGTTTCTTCAAATTCTACTGCGACAGGTGTATCACCAAACCAAAAGTTATCTACATACATTTCATTATTAGTATACAAACCAAAGAAATCGATAGCAGCCAGCATCAATGAACCGCCAGTTCCTGTTGCACCCAAAGTCCATTGCCAAACGTAAATTGAATTATCATTAATCTTTAATTCTCCGGAGTCAGAGTCCAGATTTACAATAATTTCAACTGAAAACCATGTGTCGTAAGGAAATACAAATTGAGCGGTACCCGTTCCTCCGGCATTTACGCTTGCAACGCCTCCATCAGGGAAAAAAATCTCAATTGCCCATTCAGAACTACTCCCATTAAATATTGATAACAGGTTAAAGTAACCTGCTTTTGCTGATGGAATTAAAACGTCAAAACTTATATGCCAAGTTCCTGAAGTCAAATTGCCGAGCAGCTTTACAACATCATTACCTGGAAGTACTACAAAAGATTTTGTTCCGCTATAAGCATAATTTGTTGAGATGTATCCATCTTCTACCGGGTCGCAAGGATTTAAACTCCATGTTGTCCAATTGATCGAATCCTGACAAGCAATCTGTCCACCAGCCGAGTAATTTTCGAAATCAGTAAAGTAATTCTGCCCTAATGAAAATGAATTAATTAAGATTACAAGAAAGGAAAGACAAAAAAGGTATGTTTTATTCATAAATATCTCCTCAGATAATTCTAATATTTACAAACTTGCTGAATTTAATAATCAGATGCAAATAAGATGAACAATTAGCAAGTAAATTAATTAGAGATCAATGGCATTCCATTTCAGAAGAAACTTCGGTTTGAACATTAATTTTCGGACTGATATATTTTATCCCAAGATTCATTCCCCTTAAAATAAAAATTACTCCGAGTATAATTGCTAGGACAGGAACCGCTTTTCTGATTTTAGTTCTAATTCCAATGTTGATAAACTTTCCTAAAACAGTTGCAGCAAACATTGCAGGAACAGTTCCGAGCCCGAACAGAATCATAACGGCAGCACCGGAGATTGCGTTATCGCTAGAAATTGCTCCTGCTAATGCAACATAAACAAGCCCGCAAGGAAGAAATCCGTTTAGTATTCCGATAAGAAACATTGCAGAGAAAGTTCCTTTGGTAAAAAGCACTCCGATATTTGACTTTAAAGGCTGTGCAAGCTTTTGAATTATCGGATGCTGAGCAAAATAATTTTTGTATTTCTGTGGAAGAAGAACTGCGATAATAATCACCACTCCAAGCACAATCGAAACAACCTGCTGTGCACCTGCGAGTGCAATTTTACTTCCAACTAATCCCAGAACAGCACCAAGAAAAGCGTAAGTAACAACTCTGCCGAGGTTATATAAAATTCTTCCGGTAAAAAAAGATAAGTTGTTCGAATCAGGAACAGGCAAAGCAATTGCGATCGGTCCGCACATACCGATGCAATGCAAACTTCCTACTAATCCAACAAAAAATGCCGCTAATATTTCTGGTGACATAATTTTAATTAAATAAACTCACCCTAAATCCCTCTCTTAAAAAGAGAGGGACTTTTTTATCTTATTTATTACACGTCCTAAATTATTTATGACTTCGTCATTACTAAATCTTATAACGTTCAATCCAAGCGAATTCAATATATCTGTTCTGTGTTTATCTTCTATTAACCTATACTTATGATATTTTCCATCAAGTTCAATTATCAATTTTTTAGTGAAACAATAAAAGTCAGCTACAAAAAACGTTTCTTTACCAGTGATATCGTGAAATATCGGGTGTTGTCTATAAAATTTTGTACCGAATAAATTGTTATTTCTAATAGCTTCCCAAAGCACTTTTTCAGCTTCTGTTTCATTTCTTCTCAGTTCCCTACAAACTACTTTCGCAACCTCGATTAATTTATTATTTCGGTTCAAACTCATTTCTGTAATAACATCCAATTAGAATTGCTTTCAATCAATACAAAAAAGAAAAGCTATGTTCTTTCCCCTTCTCTTTTTAAGAGAAGGGGCTGGGGGATGAGTTCCTGACTCACTCAATATTAATCGCTCTTTCATTATAATATCCATTCCCATCCATCGTCCAATTCAATTTGATACGCCAAAATCCTTTTTCAAGTCGTTCAACTGGTATAATTTGAATTCCTTCGACCAATTGAAGCGGCAAAGCAAAATCCAGGTTTGGATTTGAAGGACGGTAAAAAAAGATTTCACCTGAAATATCCTTATTCAGATAAGTTGATGGCAATGAAATATTGACTACTTCTCCATTAAAATTAATTTTTACCTGCTCATCAAGTGATTTTGTTCTGCTCTGCTTGTCGATCTCATCCTGATAGCTGAGAGATTTTTCATAATAGTTATCAGAAACCAGACTCACATCTTGAGTCATAAAGATAATTGTCATTGTAATGCTGACAACAACAAAAACAATTATTCCAATTACTATTCCTGTTCCCCAGTTTATCCGGCTTTTTTTTGTCGGACTAATCTTCATCTTCTTCTTCTTTATGTTCTTTTTCCTGATCTTTCTTTTTCATCGGTGCTAAAAATGATGTTGAAACTTTTTTAATAAGCTTCTCCTCACTGATAAATTCCAATATCGATTGGAGTGCTCATTTTTGTTAATTCAGTTTTGGGAAGCAGTACCAAAAACTTAGAATCAACATTTCCCTGTGGTTCCATCACAATTTTATTTCCAACAAGTTTAAGCTCACCTTCAATATTTTCAAGCTTAAGTGTAACAGGAATTTTGTTAAAAGTTTTATTAACCATATTCAGATCGTATAGGTTGCTCACCATATCATTTGGTTGTTCCTGGTAAAGTAGTCCTGCCGTCCGTAAAATTGTAACACTGAAATCTGTTCTGTTTAAAAGCAGAATAGCAAAAACTGAAACTAGCACAGTCAGTAAAGCAGAATATCCAATTTCGCGAGGAGTAAATCTCCATCTTGCTTTTCCGTCAGTGCCGGATCTAATCGAATTCTGAATTGAGTTTAAAGAAGCATAACGAATCAAGCCTCTTGGTCTGTTTATTTTATCCATAATATCATCGCAGGCATCAATGCAGGCAGTGCAGTTCACACATTCAAGCTGAATACCGTTGCGGATATCAATTCCTGTTGGACAAACTTCAACACATTGATAACACTCAATGCAGTCACCGCGATTTTCCCAGCCTTCATCTTTCTTGAATTTCTTTCTTGGTTCACCACGAACATTATCGTAAGCAATTACAATCGAATCTCTGATCAAGCAAAACTCCCTGCAATCTTCCATACGGACAAACAATTGTGCACGCCTGCTCTCTGAAGTTTGAAAAAACAAAATAAAATATTCCTGAGAAAACAGTAATTGCAAATAATCCCTGAAGGTGTTCAGAAGGAGGATCCGTAATTATTTTTATCAGTTCATCTATTCCGATAATGTAAGAAAGAAATATGTTTGAGATGAAAAACGCTATCGCAAAAAAGATTACTTGCTTCGTGAGCTTTTTGAAAAACTTGGTTCCTGTCCAGGGTGCAGATTTAAGTTTGCGTTGATCTTTTGAATCACCTTCAATCCAGTATTCAATTTTACGGAATACCATTTCCATAAAAATGGTTTGAGGACAGGCCCATCCGCAAAAAATTCTTCCAAACACAGCAGTGAAGAGTACAACAAATACCACCAGGGAAATCATTGCAATAACAAGCAGATGGAAATCGTGAGGACCGAATAGAATTCCGAACAGGATAAATTTCCTGTTCAGAAAATCAAAAAGCATGAACGGATGACCGTTAACTTTTATAAATGGAGTGAGAATAAGAATTAAAAGTAAGAATTGCAGAAACGAAGATTCGTGCTTTATGGAATCTTCCAGAAGGTTTTTTAGGATAGACCCATTTTCTTTTGCCTTCATCAGTAACTGTTGCTAATTGATTTCGAAATGTTTCGGCTTCTTCATCGTATAGCTGCTTGTTCAATAGTATCATCATTCATAATTACTAACGTGTTAAAAATTCCTTAGTCATTCTGGCCCTGCCTGTCCGGCAAGCAGTTTGTCCAGAATCTTCATATAAACTTTTGAAAAGATTCCGAATTCTCTCGACAAAGTCGAGAATCGCCGGAATGACACAATCAATTCATTTTTATTGTTTAGTTTCGGTTGCTTCTTCCTTCCAGATTTCTCCTTCAGGCTGTTTTGGAGCTGCAGGAGTTGTGCCGTGAAAACTTAGAACATAACTTGCAACTTCCTGCATCTGGTTTGGATTAAGCTGTGTCTGCCAGGCAATCATTCCTTTTTCAACAACACCGTACTTAATTATCTTGAAAACATTTTTAATTCCACCGCCATTTATCCAGTAATCATCAGTTAAATTAGGACCAACTATTCCTCCGCCATCAGCAGCATGACAAGCAATACAGTTAGTTTCAAATATTGTTTTACCTGCTTCCAATCCGGATGGCTTCTGTTATAACTGTTACAGTTTCTTCATTAACAAAAGCACCGGATTTAATTAAAGCTTCTCGTTCGAGTGAGGCAGTCCGAACTTCTGCACTGTATTCTTCCTGCATAACCTGTCCTGATCCAATCACGTGATAGTCAATCATATAGTAAGCTGCAAAAATAATCGTGAGGATGAAAAGCCATGCAAACCATGGTGGAATTTTGCTGTCGAGTTCCCTGATTCCATCAAAATCGTGATCGAACATAATATCCTTTTCACGCTCGATAGGAGTGGATTTAGTAAGCATCTGATTTAGCTTAGATAATACCGATGCTTTTTTCTCCTTTACAACTTTTGGCTTGCCTTCATAGTAAATAATACTCAGCAGATGAAATTACAATAACCAGAAGAAGAATTAGTGCAACAGTATCATAGTAGTTTGGAGGAAAATCAGATGCACCTGCTGCAAATAAATTGTGTGAATAATGAAAGAGCAAATGCAGAAGCGATTTAAATTTAAAATGATTTTTGAAGAATTTTCTTCATTTGTTCCACCTGTAAAGTTTTTAACTTCATTGTTTTCTTCATTGAGAGGTAACTCGCTCATCGTCTTAATATAATTTTTATCAACCTTGAATAGCCAGATTGTCATTCCGATAAAGAATAGAATAAAAATTATCATCGAAACGATGGTATAAAATTCAATCCCTTCGAATTGACTGCAAAACTTCCTTAAACATATTATTTACCTGCCTGTCCTGATGCTTTAATATCTGTACCCAAGTCTTTGCAGGTAAGCTATCAAAGCAATTATTTCTTTATTTGGTTCGGCAGGTGCACCGGCATTTTGAAGATCCATTGCAATCATTTCGGCTTGCAGCTTTCAAATGATCATTTGCAACTTTTTCATAACCTTCAGAATAAGGAACTCCAATACTTCTCATTACATTAATTTTTGATTCTGTAGTGGAAATATCCAAATCGTTTGTTAACAGCCAGGGATATGAAGGCATCAAAGAACCCGGTGACATACTCGATGGATTTTCCATATGCAGATAATGCCAGAGATTTGGATACTTGCCTCCCTCACGATGGAGATCAGGTCCGGTTCGTTTTGATCCCCAGAGGAAAGGATGATCATAAACATACTCGCCTGCTTTTGAGTATTCACCATATCTTTCTGTTTCACTTCTGAATGGTCTAACCAATTGTGAGTGACAGCTATTGCAAGCTTCACGGATATAAATATCTCTTCCTTGAAGTTCCAGTGGAGTATATGGTCTGACTGAAGCAATTGTTGGAATATTTGATTTGATAAGAAACATCGGAACAAACTCAAATACTGAAGCTGCAAGCACATGACTAAAGTAAGAAGAATAAATAAAGCTGGCTTTCCTTCAAAGAAGCGATGAATTACTCCACGCTTCAACGGGTCTTTGAATTTTTCGAGAGCCGGTGCTTCCGCAGGTTCTTCTTTTGCGAATGAACCTTGCTTTGCTGTTTTAACTAAGTTGTAAACCATCACAATAACTCCGACAAAGTACAACGTACCGCCAATCATTCTGATTATATACATCGGAACAATCTGGAGAACTGTTTCAAGAAAATTTGGATACTGAAAAACTCCAAGCGGAGTGAATTGTTTCCACATTAATGATTGAGTAATTCCTGAGAACCACATTGAGAATGCATAAAAAACTATTCCAAGGAAACCAATCCAGAAATGGAAGTTAGCAAGTTTCTTTGAGTAGAGATTTGTCTTCCAGAGTTTTGGCACTAGCCAGTAAAGAATTCCAAAAGTTAAAAAGCCATTCCATCCAAGTGCACCAACGTGAACGTGTGCAATTATCCAATCAGTAAAGTGGGCAATTGCATTAACATTTTTAAGTGAAAGCATCGGTCCTTCAAATGTTGACATACCATAAGCCGTTACAGCAACAACCATGAATTTCAGAATAGGACTTTCTCTTACTCTATCCCAGGCACCGCGAAGAGTAAGCAAACCATTTATCATTCCTCCCCAGGAAGGAGCAATCAGCATAATTGAAAAAACTGTTCCGAGTGATTGTGCCCAATCAGGTAATGCAGAATATAAAAGATGATGAGGTCCTGCCCAGATATAAAGAAAAACTAAAGTCCAGAAGTGCACAATTGATAGCTTGTAAGAATAGACAGGTCTGTTTGCAGCTTTCGGCAAGAAGTAATACATCAAACCGAGATAAGGAGTAGTTAAAAAGAATGCTACTGCATTATGTCCATACCACCACTGCACAAGTGCATCCTGAACGCCGGCATAAATCGGATAACTTTTCAGAAAGGTAACCGGAACTTCAATTGAATTTACAACGTGAAGAACGGTTACCGTAACCCAGGTTGCAATGTAAAACCAGATTGCAACATACATATGCTTTTCACGTCTCTTGATAATCGTTCCAAACATATTGATACCAAATGCAATCCATACAAGTGCAATTGCAATATCAATTGGCCATTCAAGTTCTGCATATTCTTTGCTTGTTGTAATTCCCATCGGAAGTGTAATTGCGGCGGCAACAATAATTAATTGCCATCCCCAGAAATGAATGTTGCTCAACATATCGCTGAACATTCTGGCTTTACACAATCTTTGCAGAGAATAATAAATCCCCATAAAAATTGCGTTGCCAACAAAAGCAAAGATAACAGCGTTAGTATGAAGTGGTCTGATTCTTCCAAAAGTTAAAAAAGGAATGTTGAAGTTTAACGCAGGGACAAAAAGCTGTGTTGCGATAAGTAATCCAACGAGCATTCCAACCAATCCCCAGATTACAGTTGCAAGTGTAAACTTTCGAACTATCTCATTATCATAACTAAATTTTTCCAATTCCATTTACTACTCCTTTATTTGGATTCAGAATTATTTATTTTCTTTATTTTCTTCAGTTTCATTATCGAACAAAACTCTTATGGCAGGTGTATGTGTATCTTTATATTGACCTTTTTTTACTGCGATAATGAATGCAATCAAAAATCCCAGAGCTACAACAAGACTAATTCCTATTAATAAAACAATCACTGAGATAGCAAACCTCTCTTCTTCGCAATTAGATTAGTTGATATAGTTGCGAACAGAACAACCGAGATTGAACTTAAAGGCATTAATATTGCAGCTATGAGTGGTGAAAGCATTCCCTGTATCGCGAAACTTAATCCAACAAGATTATATAAAAATGATATAACAAAACTAATATAAATTATTTTAATTGCCGATTGTGAATAGTTAAGAAATTTTGGAAGCAGTTTGAGATTCGATGCATCAAGTATCGCATCGCAGGCTGGAGAGAAACTGCTGATATCTTCTGTTACTGCAATGCCAACATCACTTTGCTTCAAAGCACCTGCATCGTTCAATCCATCACCAACCATCAACACTTTTTTGTTTGAGGTTTGAAGCAATTTAATATATTCAAGTTTAGCTTCGGGAGATTGATTAAATAGCATTTCATCTTTGTCATTGAAAAATTTCAGAAGGTTGAATTTTTCTCCTTCATTATCTCCTGAGAGCAAAGATAGCTTGAATCGTTTACTTAATGATTTAACAACTTCACCGATTCCTTCTCGGTAAGAATTAGTCACAGTAAAAAAACCAAGCACTTCATCATTTATGGAAACAAATATTTTAGTTGTTAAATCATCAACGTGAGCAGATTGATCTACAAATTCTTTCGAACCGACTTTAATTTTATTTCCATAAACCACTCCAGTGATACCAAGACCAGGGATTTCATCAAACTTTGTAACAGGAAAGAATTCATCAGCTTCAAGTGAATTGTAAATTTTCAAGCTCAACGGATGAGTAGAATTACGAACTAGCGACTTAATCATTTTCTGTTGAAATGAATTTAGAACACTGCCGGTAAAAACAAGATCAGATTTTCCAAGCTGAGTTATTGTTCCGGTTTTGTCAAATACAATTGAATCAACTTTACCAAGATCTTCGATTACAGAAGTGTTACGAATGTAGAATTTATTTCTTCCGAAAATCCTCATCGCATTTCCAAATGTGAATGGAACTGAAAGAACAATTGCACAGGGACAAGCTACAATCAACACAGCAGTGAAAACATTTATCGCAGTTGCAAAGCTTGTCTGAAGCCAGAATCCAGCAGAAATAAAGGCTGTGAGCAGAACAAATACTGTAAAACGTTTACTTATAACATTTGAAAAATTTGTGAAGAAACTTTCAGTCTTTTTATTGAAAATGTCATTGTTCCAGAGCTGAGTCAAATAGCTTTGTGAAACTTCTCTTATTACTTCCAGTTCAATTGCACTTCCTAGTTGTCTTCCGCCAGCATAAATCATTTCTCCTGAAACTTTGCTGACAGGTTTTGATTCACCTGTAACAAAACTGTAATCAATTCTTCCATCACCATTAAATAGAATTGAGTCGGCAGGAATGATTTCATTTTTTCTGACGATAATTCTGTTGCCAACCATCAGCTTGTTTATTGGAATTGATTTCTCTTTACCATCTTGTCCGTCAGAAGCCCAATCTTTCGATTTAATAGTTACTGAGAGGGGAAAGAAAGATTTATAATTTCTTTCGAAGTTGAGATAAGAATATGTCTTCTCCTGGAAAAATTTTCCAACCAGCAATAAGAAAATCAATCCGGTAAGTGAATCGAAATAACCTGCACCTGTCTGAGATAAGCTGCTTCATAAACGCTTCTTCCGAACAAAGCAAGAATTCCGAGTGAAATAGGAAAATCAATATTGATGATTTTCTTTCGCAGTCCTTTTATTGCCGAACCAAAGTATTCCCATCCAGAAAAGAAAACAACAGGAAGAGAAAGAATAAAATTGAGAGTTATAAAAAAAGTTTTCAGAAATGAATCGGTTACATCAATTCCCAGATACTCGGGAAATGAAAAGACCATCACATTTAGAAAACAAAAACCAGCAACGCCAATCCTCAGATGAAGTGTTTGTGAAGTTTTGGAATCTTTTTTCTGTTCAACACTTTCAAGCAATATCTGAGGTTCATAACCAATTGAAGCCAGCAGCTTTACTATTTCTTTTAGCGAAACTTTATTATGGCTGAAAGTTATGCTTAATTCTTTTTTCAGAAAATTAACTTGCGAATAGCTGACTGCGGTATTCAGCTTGTAAAGATTTTCCAACAGCCAGATGCAGGAACTGCAATGCATCTGCGGAATGTGAAAAGTTGCTTTGCTGATGTTCTCATCCTGAAAGTCAAGAATCTTTTGAATAGTTGATGGATCATCGAGATAATCGAAGCGGTTTCCGAAATTAAAATTTGGTGAGATGCCGGGAGTTTGTTCGAGGTTATAGTAGTTGCAGAGTTTATTCTGATCTAATATTTCATAGACTGTTTTGCAGCCGTTGCAGCAGAAAAGTTTTTCATCAATTTTAATTGAATCATCTTTGCATTCATCACCGCAGTGGTAGCAGCTTAGGATGGTTTCAGTTTTATTTTCTTTGCTCATTTCAATAAAATATTTCGGTAGAAAATATAACCATATTTCAAAAACTATTTAATAAAAAACCCCGAACGCAAAGCGAACGGGGTTAAAATAAAAGTTGGCGACTACCTACTCTCCCACACACCTGCGCATGCAGGTACCATCGGCGTACAGGGTCTTAACTTCTCTGTTCGGAATGGGAAGAGGTGTATCACCCAGGCTATAGTCACCAAAATCTAACAAAAAAAAAGAAGATTGAAAGAGCTTGAGCCAATAGAGAATTCGAACATAACCTGTTTATAAAAATAAATGGTTAAGTCGCACGACTTATTAGTACTGCTTAGCTAAATTTATTACTAAACTTACACCTGCAGCCTATCAACCTCGTAATCTCCGAGGAGTCTTAAGTTACTTACGTAAGGGATACCCAATCTTGAAGCGTGCTTCGCGCTTAGATGCTTTCAGCGCTTATCACAACCGTACATAGCTACCCAACGATGCCACTGGCGTGACAATTGGTACACTAGAGGTACGTTCACTTCGGTCCTCTCGTACTAGAAGCGACCCTTCTCAAGTATCCTGCGCCCGCATAGGATAGGGACCGAACTGTCTCACGACGTTCTGAACCCAGCTCACGTACCGCTTTAATTGGCGAACAGCCAAACCCTTGGGACCTTCTTCAGCCCCAGGATGCGATGAGCCGACATCGAGGTGCCAAACCTTACCGTCGATATGAACTCTTGGGTAAGATCAGCCTGTTATCCCCGGCGTACCTTTTATCCTTTGAGCGACGGCACTTCCACTCGCAGCCGTCGGATCACTAAGTCCTGCTTTCGCACCTGCTCGACCTGTATGTCTCGCAGTCAAGCTCCCTTATGCCTTTACACTCAACGCATGATTACCAACCATGCTGAGGGAACCATTGAGAGCCTCCGTTACATTTTTGGAGGCGACCGCCCCAGTCAAACTACCCGCCTAACACTGTTCCTAACCCGGATTCAAGGGTCGAGGTTAGAATCCAAATAAAACAAGGGTGGTATTTCACCGTTGGCTCCACCAAGACTAGCGTCCCGGCTTCAAAGCCTCCCACCTATGCTACACATGCCCTATCCGAACCCAATATTAGGGTGCAGTAAAGGTGCACGGGGTCTTTCCGTCCATATGCGGGTAACCGGCGTCTTCACCGGTACCACAATTTCACCGAGCCCGTGGTTGAGACAGTGCCCAAATCGTTACACCATTCGTGCAGGTCGGAACTTACCCGACAAGGAATTTCGCTACCTTAGGACCGTTATAGTTACGGCCGCCGTTTACTGGGGCTTCGATTCAAAGCTTCGCCTTGCGGCTAACCTCTCCTCTTAACCTTCCAGCACCGGGCAGGTGTCAGTCCCTATACATCGTCTTGATTGACTTCGCAGAGACATGTGTTTTTGTTAAACAGTCGCTTGGGCCATTTCACTGCGGCCTCTTTCAGCTTTGCCCGCGAAGGACATCACTTACAAGAGGCACCCCTTATCCCGAAGTTACGGGGTTAATTTGCCGAGTTCCTTAACCACGGCTCACTCGAGCGCCTTAGAATACTCATCTCATCTACCTGTGTCGGTTTGCGGTACGGTCTGATAAATTTCTTCCGCACGAAGATTTTCTCGGCAGTGTGCTTACGGTCAGTTTATGTCCAAAGGACTCCCGTTCGCATCTCGGCCTTAAGAAAGCGCGGATTTGCCAACGCTTTCAGCCTACTTGCTTAGACCGCCTAATCCAACAGGCGGCTGACCTTCACTTCTGCGTCCCTCCTTGCGGTCAAACGAAATTGACCAGGTACAGGAATATTAACCTGTTTTCCATCACCTACGCCTTTCGGCCTCGGCTTAGGATCCGACTAACCCTGAGATGATTAACATTGCTCAGGAAACCTTAGATTTTCGGCGTCCCGGTTTTGCACCGGGATTATCGTTACTAATGCCAACATTTGCTTTTCTATACGCTCCAGTTAACCTCGCAGTTAACCTTCGATGCATATAGAATGTTCCTCTACCGCTCCGATAAATCGGAGCCCACAACTTCGGTAAATAGTTTAAGTCCCGTGTATTGTCGACGCTAAGTCGCTTGACTAGTGAGCTATTACGCACTCTTTAAATGAATGGCTGCTTCTAAGCCAACATCCTAGTTGTCTAAGCAACTTAACATCCTTTCTCTGTTAACTATTATTTGGGGACCTTAGTTGGTGGTCTGGGTTGTTCCCCTCTCGGCCGTGAAGCTTATCCCTCACAGCCTGACTC
>CAVOPS010000010.1:145000-185253 GCA_963698155.1 uncultured Ignavibacteriaceae bacterium
TAACATATTCAATCATTGATTCCGATTTCCCAAGAGTTTTTAAGATGAGCTTTACAATCTCAATATTAGGTTTTTCAGTACTTGCACCGATGTTATATACTTCAGCATTTTTACCTTTTTCCATCACGAGTTCAACGGCTTTGTTATGATCAATCACATAAATCCAATCACGAACATTTAGCCCATCACCATACACTGGAAGCTTTTTATTATTTAATGAATTGATGATCATCAAAGGAATTAATTTTTCAGGGAATTGGTATGGTCCATAATTGTTTGAACATCGTGTAATTACGACAGGAACTTGATATGTATGATAAAAAGCAAGTACCATCATATCTGCAGCTGCTTTGCTGGCCGCATAGGGACTGTTAGGTTGTAACGGTGTCGTTTCTTCAAAAAGTCCCTCAGGTCCAAGACTACCATAAACCTCATCTGTAGATATCTGAACAAATTTTTCAACACCAAACCGCTTAGCATTTTCAAGCAGAACATTTGTTCCAAGTACATTTGTTCTGAAGAAAATTTCGGAGCTAAGAATACTTCGGTCAACGTGTGATTCAGCAGCAAAATTTATTACGTGAGTGATCTCAAATTTCTGAAAGATGTAACTGACCAACTCATCGTTCACAATATCACCTTTTATAAAGGTATAGTTAGGATGGTCTTCAACACTTTTCAGATTTTGAAGATTTCCTGCGTAAGTTAACTTATCAAGATTAACGATGAAGATATCATTTCGGCTGCTAAGAATGTAGTTGATAAAATTGCTGCCAATAAATCCCGCACCACCGGTGACTAAAATTCTTTTCATAATTAAAACGAGAAAAATCCTATAAATATTCCGGACTGGATGAAAAATGAATTGCTATTTAAATCGGAAGGAATACCTGATACGGCTTGGTCATTATCGGCAGTCCACTCATCTGCAAATGCAATCTGATAACCAACGCCAAGTCTCAAAGAAACAAATCTGTATATAGGGTAATCAAGATTTACAGTTGGTGAAATCATCCAAAAACTGTTTTCCAATTTACGGTTATAACCTTCAGAAGGAACATTAGGGTCCCAGGTTCCTTCCCAGGTAAAATCTCCTGAGTTTCTGTAAATTTCAAGTTCTAAACTACCTGTTCCGATTGCAGCACCAACTGAAACGCCAATATCTTTAATAAATGGTAGTGTATATTCAACAGTCAGACCACCACCACCTAAACTATAAATTACTTCACGATTCTCATCAGAAGTTGAAACCGAACCACCATATCCCATTCCTCCAATTCGAAGGTTCTTAACAAATCCAACATAAAGGTAACCGGCAATTCCTGAAGAGTAAAAACCGCTACTCGATAGTTCAGACATTCCAATTTCATTTAGCTGCACGTTAATTGGATCAATGTTCGGTATGTACCACGCAGGAACGTAACCAATACCACCTCCGAAAGGTGCATCAAAAAACTGGCCTGACTGACCAAAAATCATAATATTTGACAGTAAAAAAACACTAAGTAATAATTTTTTATACATATAATTCTGTTTAATAATTTATAAATTTACCAAAGGCTTGAAGTAAATCCAAAGAATGGATGAGTAATAATATTATGAGTAAATCTATTATTAAATTGTCAGTAGAATAAGTCACTAATTCGGTATAATGTATGAAGAAACTTTTAATAACAGGCGGTAGCGGACTTCTTGGACAATATTTGAATCTTGCCGCTTCGAAGAAGTTCAATATTTTCACCACGCATAGAAATAATCCTGGTAACTGTAAGGAATTTCCTTCTTCAAGAATTGATATTTTAAATGAAAAGGTACTACAGAATCTCTTTAATGATTTCAAACCCGAAATTGTTATTCATACTGCAGCGATTACCAATCCGGTCCCGAAAGAGAACCAATCTGCCAAAGAATATTTCGATACCAATGTTACCGCAACAAAATCAATTGTTCAACTTTGCGAAAGGTATCATTCAAAAATAATTTACATTTCAACTGACCTGGTATATGCTGGATACAGAGGTTCATTTTTGAAAGAAGATGCAAAACTAATTCCCGCTTCTCTTTATGCTGAGACAAAACTTGTAGGTGAAAGTAAAGTGAAAGAATTCACAGATAACTATTTGATACTGAGAACTGCTTTACTTTATGGATTTGGTTTGAATCACTCCCGAAGTCATTTTCATTTTATGTATAATGAGTTGAAGAATAATAGACTGGTTAAATTATTTACAGATCAATACCGAACACCAATATCCCTAAAAGATGCTTCACGAATAATTAGTGAATTGGCAGAGATGGATATAATGAGCGAGACAATTAATCTTGGCGGCTTGGAAAAAGTTTCCCGATATGAACTCGGAGAGATCCTTTGCGCTTTAGCTGGTTACGATAAAAATCTTCTTCAAAAAAGTTCGACGAATGAAATTCCGAATTATCCCAAAGTTGAAGATGTGTCCTTAAATATTGAGAAGCTTCAATCACTTGGATTAAAGCCAAAAACAATTGAAGTAAATATTCGGGAAATAATTCGTGAACTTGCCTGACGGCAGTCAGGTTAGTGGCTAAAGTATCAGCCACGAATGCACGAATTAAAATCAAAACCATGGAAGGATATATTTTAAAACTAATTCGATAGAATTAGTCAGGTAAGTTACTCGGCTCCAAAACTCTTAACACAATAACACCGGAATGCCGTTTATACTTCATCAAATAATCTGATAGTGGCTGCTCGGTGATTTGGACTTTGGTATTCTCGGTTGGTGCGTGAAGCAAATGAATTTTTCCGTCGTCCATTCTAACTGCAATTCCAATGTGACCAATATCCAACCCTTCAACAGTTGTCGTAATTGCAATCATATCGCCGTTAGTAATTGACTGCTCTTTGGATTTTAATTCTTCTTTCGGAATGAAATAATATTCTCTGCAGCTAATTTCTTTTTCCTGCTTTTTAATGATTGATATAAAAGCCGGATTTTCTCTGAGATGTTTGTAGCTATCAGGATGAGTAGACATAAAATCTAATTTGAATTTTATTTTCTGCCCTCCAATTTCTTTTGTAACATCTTCTATAATTTCTTTCTTAACATTATCATATATCCAATCTGAAAAATAATGCAGTCTTGAAGGATATTGATCAATTACTCCGTTTCTGTAACGAATCAATTGAAGCTCGTTTAAATAATCTTTAAAAGTAATATTATTTTTTTTGATACATCGTGCAAGAACTAATGAGTTTTCAAGGAATGTTGTGCAGTCAAGTCCTGTGAGATTTATTACAAGCTGTTCGTCTCCATCTTTTTCAAGACCGTGCGAAAGATAATCCGTTCCGATAAAACTTTTTCCGACTTCAACAATTATATCACCCATCGGTTTCTCAGCAAGATTTTTATCAACAGCTAATTCAAACTTCGCATTACAAATCTCAACATCACTTTCAGAAAATATTTGAGCTGTTAACTTGGAGTTGAATAAAAAGACGAGAAGTAGCGAGACTGTTATGAATGGAATTTGAAAGACTACATTACAAAAATTCGAAATCCGCAATCCGCAATCCAAAATACTAAATGATGTCTTCATCGACAGGAAGTGAAGCAAACTCTTCAATTTGCCGGGCGTGTGCAAGATTCTCGAAACGAGCGTATTCTTTAACAAAAGCAAGCTTAACCATTCCGGTGGGACCGTTTCTTTGTTTTCCCACTATCACTTCAGCAACTCCCTCCCATGATTCTCCATTCTCATCTTTTTCTATACCATAGTATTCTGGTCTGTTCAGGAACATAACAACATCAGCATCCTGCTCAATTGAACCGGATTCTCTCAAGTCAGAAAGCTGGGGACGTTTATCCGATCTTGCTTCCACTGCTCTGTTAAGCTGAGCAAGCGCCATTACCGGAATGTTCAATTCTTTGGCTAACGATTTGAGTGAACGTGATATGTGGGAAATCTCTCTTTCGCGTGATTCAGCTTTTGCAGGACCAGTCATAAGCTGAAGATAATCAATGATTATAAGTCCAATACCTTTTTCAGCTTTTAATCTTCTTGCTTTAGCTCTGATTTCAAGAACGGTTGAAGCAGGAGTATCATCAACATAAATTGGTGCGTCGGTAAGTTTGTGAACTGTTTTACTCAGTTTCGGACCTTCTGAATGAGGTAGCTTTCCTGTTCGAACAAGATGAGCATTAATTCTTGCTTCGGCACAAATCATTCTGATGATAAGCTGCATTGTTGCCATTTCCAGACTAAAAATTCCAACAGGAACTTTGTGATCAATTGCAGCATTACGAGCTATTGATAAAGCCAAAGCTGTTTTACCAATTGAAGGACGTGCAGCAAGAATTATTAAGTCTGATTTTTGCAGACCACCAAGAATTTCATCCAGTTCAAAAAATCCTGTGGGGACAGAAAATCTTTGCTGAGTTGAAGAGTGGATGGTCTCAATATACTCCATCGCTTCTCTTACTGCTTTATCCATTCCCTGGTAAGATTTTGTAAGATGGCTTTCGGTTATATCAAATATTCTTCTTTCCGCATCATCGAGAATATCAAATGCATCCGCTGAGCCTTCATAAGCATTCCTCGCTATTTCGTGAGCACTTGTAATTAAGCCACGGAGAATCTGTTTCTCCAGAATTATTTTTGCGTGATATTCAATATTAGCTGCTGAAGGAATGTTCTGCGAAAGTTTGCTGAGGTAAACTGCGCCGCCTGCCTCTTCAAGGTGACCGCGCTTTTTAAGTTCTTCATAAAGAGTAACTGTATCAATTGGTTCATCGGAATCGAATAAGGAAATCATCGCTTCAAAAATCAATCTGTGAGCCTTCACATAGAAACTATCAGGAATTAACATCTCCATTGCTTTCGCAACAGCTTCCTTCTCAATCATCATAGCGCCGAGAACTGATGCTTCAATCTCCGGTGCTGCCGGCGGCTTCACATCGGCTGAGTTTGAATTATCAAACCCGTTTCCATTGTTATTTGTTTTTCTTGTCTTTGCCATAGATGAGATGAAATACCCCGATCGAGTCGGGGCTAATTTTTAAGTAGTTTTTAATTCCACTTGGAAATTAAAAAGTTTTGTTCAAGAATCAAATCAATTAAAATCAGTTAGTTTAAAATAAGCCCTTTTTTAATTTGTATTCTTGTATTAAATGATAAAAGCTTGATAAATTATATTTCACTGCACATAAACTGAATCAATGAAAAAGCTATTGTCCGGTTGAATCACTTTAATTTGGAAAAGCCCTCGTTTATTTGGTAAAGTTTTATATTCTTTGCCATCCAGGAATACCATCACATCGGTACAAAGACCTCGAATTCGCTTAGTTCCCCAAACTGTTAATTCTAATTCATTAGTTTTTTTGTGTTCTTCAAAATGTGAGAAACTATGACATCCGTCAGGACCTACGGTACCATAAAATTTTATTATCAAAGTATCGGTTATGGAAACAGTGTCGGGATGAGTTATGCTGTCAACCTTAATTTTGTAAGCAACATAATCGTTTTCTGGTTCAGTAGTGCATGCGTAAAGAAGTAGTAAAACAGAAGCAAAAATAAATAGCCTTAAAACTTTCATGATTCAACCCTGGTTACTAAAAAATTACATCAACAATATCTAAAACAATTATGTTCAATTCAATGGAAAAATTTGACAGTCGATTGGTCGGTAAGTTGATTGCTGAAAGGAGACAATAATAACTTTTAATTTTTTCCCTCACAATAATTCTTCCTTTTTCCTCTCCTCACTTTCTTTCCTCTGTTCAATAAGTTTTTGTTCCCAGCTGTATTCTCTGAGCCAATCTTCCACGGAAAACTTTATTATAAAACAATAGAAATAAAATGGAATTATTGGAAGAAGCATCCAACCAGAAAGTAAGATATAGTCTCCAATTATAAAGTAAAGTACAGGGTAGGGTAATACTACCACAAGAAAGAACATTACGATCCAACCGTATTTTCTTTCTTTAATTAGAACATAAAGCATATAAGGAGTGAATAAAATAGCTGCAATTATTATTATATATAAATTAATTGGGTAGAATGAAAATAAAACAAAGGCAACTGAAGTGGAAAGTTCAAAAAATAAAATTTCTCTGAATCGTCTTAGTTCAACAATGTCATTAACAAATTTAGATTTCGTCTCATATTCCTGGATATCAAGTTTCATTAATTATTCACGCAGAATAGATTTACATTATTAAAAATATCTAAGCTTCATTTTTCTTTGAAACGGTATATTTAATAATACTCACCTTTTCCATCGTTATCATTCCGCCTGAGTTTGCTTTTTCAAATAATTCATTTAACACCGGGATAAATTCCTCAATCTTTTTCTCTGTATCTACGATTTCAATTACCAATGGTAAATCTTCCGAGAGTCTTAACAATTTAGTAGTATGAATTCTGCTTGAAGCACCGAAACCCATAATACCTTTCATCACTGTTGCACCGGCTAAACCGGCCTTGCGTGCTTCGAGAACTATCTTTTCATATACAGGCACGTGATTAATTAAATCGGATTCACCGACGAAAATTCTTAATAATTTTGCTTCGCCTTCGATATGCATTTCAGCCTCCAATAAGCAGTTTTGAAATAAAAGCAGCCAATAGAATAGCTAATAAAGTAATGAAAACATTCAGAAGAACATTCGTACCAGCCAGAAGATATTCAGAGTCCTGAATTAATTTTACAGTTTCATAGGAAAATGTTGAGAATGTGGTAAGTCCACCGCAAAGTCCGATTGTCAGAAATAATTTCATTTCTGCTGAGATAAGTTTTAATGAATCGAGATAAAATAAAATCAATCCCAGAAGGAAGCTTCCTACAACATTCACAGTCAAAGTTCCGTATGGAAACAATGATGTTGAGTATTTATAAACGAAATCTGAGATAACATATCTCAACAATCCACCAATCCCCGAACCGAATGCAACGATAAGATATAATTTCAATTAATCACCATTTTTATCTCACGGGGTGTCGTATAATTTTCTAAACTTCTTCAAATCTTCCCAGCAGTCTTTTTTCCAGTGAGGATTGCGCAGCAAGGCAGCCGGGTGATAAGTCACTATAACTTTTGCACCTTCATATTCAAAAATACTTTTTCTTAATTCGCCGAGCGATTCTCTTTTCTTCAGTAGACCTTTTGCTGCTGTTAAACCAAAACACAAAATTAATTTTGGTTTTATTAATTCAACTTGTTTTTTAAGATACGGCATACAGGTTTCCATTTCATCGGGCAGTGGAGTTCTGTTCTCAGGTGGACGGCATTTAACCACATTACCGATATAGACTTCTTCTCTTTCAAACTTTATTGCTTTTAACATATCAGTCAAAAGTTTACCTGCTCTTCCAACAAATGGTAATCCTTGTTTATCCTCTTCAGCTCCGGGACCTTCACCAATTACTAAAACATCAGCATTCGGATTACCTGTCCCGAATACAAATTTATTTCTACCTTGATGTAATCTGCATTTGGTGCAGCTGCTGATCAGTTTTTCAAGTTCATCAAGTGAAGTAGTTTTTTCCCAATCCTCTTTCTCTGCCGGAAAGAGCTCTTGATCAGTAAATGATACAGAGGGTTCTTTCACAACTCTAGTAATTCTTTTCTTTTTAGGAATGAACATCTCATCTCCAAAAATTTCTTTTTGAAGATTTAAAGATTTTATTATTTCGCTTTTGGTTGATTTGTTCATAAACAATTAATGTTGTTGTCACACTGAGCCTGTCGAAGTTTGAACTCAATAAATAATAATCAGTCTTCGACAAGCTCAGACTGACAAAAGTTGGTTTAAATGAAAATTTAAAGTAAAATATTGTTTACAAAATACTTTTAGCTTCGGTTAGAATTTTATTAGCAACCTGGAACTTTGAAAGCAAAGGCAGCTTAACCGATTTACCATCCTGTTTCAATATTGTTACTTTGTTTGTATCAACTTCAAATCCGCTTTCTTTACCGGGAGAATTTAGCACAATCATATCAAGACTTTTTTCCTTCAGCTTTTTCTTTGCATTGCTCAGTTCGTTCTGCGTCTCAAGAGCGAAACCAATTACTTTCGTTTTCTTAGTTTTGATTGATGAAAGAATATCAGGATTAAGTTCAAGCTTCAAATCCATTATTCCCATTTCCTTCTTTATTTTATTTGATGCAGCTTTGATGGGGCGGAAATCTGAAACCGCAGCAGACATAATCAATAAATTATTTTTATCGATTTCTTTTTTAACCGCTTTCTCCATCTCCGAAGCAGATCTGACCTTAATCAATTTAATTTCAGGATAAATACTTTGTGCAGAAGGACCTGATAGAAGAGTAACATCAGCACCACGAAGATAAGATGCCCTTGCAATTGCATAACCCATCTTGCCGGATGAACGGTTGCCTATGAATCTAACAGGATCAATATCTTCATACGTTGGTCCGGCAGAGACAAGAATTTTTTTACCCAACAAATCTTTTGAATAACCAGAGAGGATCAATTCAACTGTATCAATAATTTTATTTGTGTCAGCTAATCTTCCTTCACCTGAAAGTCCGCTTGCGAGTTCACCTGTTTCCGGATAAATAATATAGTGCCCAAGCTTTTCAAGCTTAGCAAGGTTCTCTTTGTTAATAGGATTATTGTACATATCAACATCTGCCGCTGGTGCAATTACAAGTGGAGACCTGAGAGCAGTTACGAGTGTGGTCAAAGCGTTATCTGCAAATCCATAAGAAATTTTTGCGATTGTATTTATTGTGGCAGGAGCGACGAGCATCAGATCAGCCCAGATAGCATAATCAATATGCCAGGTTGAAAGATTTGTTCCATCTTTTTGACTGGGCGGAAAAGTATTCACAATAACTTCGTTATGGGAAAGTGTCGCAAGTGTAAGCGGTGTAATAAATTCAACAGCAGAAGGAGTTAGAACTACTTTTACTTCAGCACCTCTTTTAACAAGATCTCTTACAATTAAACAGGATTTATATGCTGCTATACAGCCAGTTACTCCAAGTAGTATTTTTTTACCAGTTAATTGATCTTTAATCATTGCAGTACTTTCAAATTGTTTAACTGAAATTTAATGCAAATAATAACAAGATATTTAAAATAATAAATCCGGCACACAGCCGGATTCAAAAAAATAAATACTAAGGAATGATTACTTCTTATATTCAAATTCAATTTTACCATCTAAGAACTCATTCAATGCCTGAAGGTGAGGTTTTTTTCTTTGCTCCATATCCAACGCAATTTTCAGCTGAGCCGGATTATCAATATCCTCGCTCTCATCATCTGTAGT
Source organism: uncultured Ignavibacteriaceae bacterium (assembly GCA_963698155.1). Lineage (GTDB taxonomy): Bacteria > Bacteroidota > Ignavibacteria > Ignavibacteriales > Ignavibacteriaceae > IGN2. Next base: position 154,278 of record CAVOPS010000010.1, read on the forward strand.
AGCTTCAGGTATTGTGCTGAGCAGTGCATTAAACTCAATTTTATTTTCAGCATTAATCTGACGTGCCCGCCTGGAAGTTACTATTATCCCTTCGTAAACGTTACTTGCTCTTTTATCAATCTCTCTTAAATCAATCGGGGTTATTTCCATCTGGTTAATTCTCCTTTAATATTTTTTTTACTAAACTTTTTGCTTCTTTAACTGCAGTATCAAGTACCTTGTTTTCTATAATGTAATCAAATTGATCTTTTAAGCTCAGTTCCATTTTAGCCCGATCAATCCTTTTATAAAAATCAGACTCACTTTCAGTATTCCTTTGCCTGAGTCTGTTAACAAGTTCTTCGAAACTGGGAGGCGAAATATATACTAAATGAGCGTAAGGGTAAAGTCTTTTTATTGTGAGTGCCCCTTTAACATCCAACTCAAATAAGACAGACTTCCCCGACTCAATATTACTCATTACAAACCTTTTATACGTACCGTAATAATAGTCGTAAAACTTCTCCCATTCAATAAATTCGTCGTTTTCTATCTTTTTTTTAAACTCCTCCTCAACAAGGAAAAAATACTCAATACCCTCAGATTCCGTCTCCCTCTTTGGTCTTGTTGTGGCAGAAATTGAAAAAACTAGCTGAGGAAAGCCTTTCAAAATTTCCTTTACTATAGTCGTTTTTCCTGCACCGCTTGGAGCAGAAAATACAATTAGTTTTCCGGTTTCCGTGTTCAAGAGCTACTCGATATTTTGTATTTGTTCTCTAATCTTTTCAATTTCTTCTTTGATAAGAACGGAAGAATGTATTATTGAGGTAGAAATAGATTTAGAGGATATAGTATTAGTCTCCCGGTTCATTTCCTGGCAGAGGAAGTTTAACTTTTTACCGGGCTCTTTTTCATTCTTTAAAGTTTCTTTGAAGAATTTAAGATGGCTCCTTAATCTCACGCATTCCTCTGTAATATCTGCTCTGTCAGCTATCAATGCAAGTTCGATGTTCAATCTGTCTTCACTTAATTCAGCATTGCCGGTCAACTCCTGGATCCGTTGTTTAAGTTTGCCGTGATATTCGTTGATGCTTTTTCTAAATTCTATTTCAATGGCTGAAACAACACTAACAATATTTTCAATTCTTATCGCAAGGTCCCTTGAGAGTTCCACACCTTCTTTTTTCTTCATCAAAATCAATTTATCAAGAGCTTTATTCAAGGCTGATTTAACAATATCAAGTTCTGCTTTATTTAATTCTGCATCCTGTGATGTGAATATTTCTTTACTGCTGAGCAGGTGTTCAAGCTTAATTTCATCTTTTATGCCGGCAGCTTTTTTTATTTTTTTAATCAGCGATAGATGATTTGATAATTTATTCGCATCAATTGTGACATAGCCATTTTCAACACCATCCTTTTTAAAATGTACTACAACACTAACCTTACCTCTCTGAACTTTCGTTTTAATAAATTCCCTAATTTCATAATCGTAAGGGAAAAGAATGGACGGAAGTTTCAACGATGTTTCAAAAAATCTGCTGTTAACACTTTTAACTTCAACTTCTACCGAGGTTTTATTTATTGATGCGTTTCCTTTTCCATAACCTGTCATGCTGTAAATCATTTATTTATCCTGCTGCTATTATTTAATAATTTTTATACTCTTTATGAAAGATAATGATAAGCCGCCAAAAGGATTAATCAGAATGCTTCACCAATACCAAAATGAATAACCATTGTGTCAAAGAATTGCTTATCAAAAATAAATTTCATATCGTCCGGATCATAAAACTTAAAACCAAAGTCAATCCTGAAAGGCGCAATCGGCGAATAATATCTTAAACCTGTTCCAATAGCCACAGCTATCTGATCAACTCTTATATCGTTAAATTCATTCCAGGTATTACCATAATCGGTAAAGACAACAAAACCTAAATCCTCTTCAAATTTTCTACGGTATTCAAAACTTCCTTCTAACAGAATAGTACCGCCTCTGATTCTTAACTGCTCATTCAAAGAAGAAGGGAATAAATTCAGCAGCTGGTCTGAAGGAATTAACTCTCTTCCTCTCCAACCTCTAACCGAGTTGCTGCCGCCTGCAAAAAAAGTTTGGTTAGGCGATACAAGTGCGGCATCACCGCTGATCATACCTATATAACCTGACTTTGCTTTTATACCGAGCACTGTTTTCCTGTCACGAGATACAGCAAAATAAAATCCGAGCGTAGCTTGCAATTTGTAATAGAACCCTAACTCGTCAAATACTAATACCGATTCAGCCGTCTTAAGATTTTTTACATCCCATTTAACATTCGCTGACGATAATTCTGAAATGAATGAAATTATTCGACCTTCTGTTGGATAGAAAAGATCATCGGTAGTGGTTGAACCAATCTCACTACCCAGTGAAGAAGTAAAAGTGCTCGGACTAACTTTAACCGTATCCCCCTCAAACTCAAGTTCAGGTATGCTATAGCTCAGTCTATCAAATCTAAGATAAGGATTAAGGAGGTTTACAAAAGTGTAACTCGGCATATCAAAAGCAGCTGAAAAGTTTGCACCAAAATTTTTATAATCAACGGAAGAGATGTCGTAAGATTTAAGGTAGCCTTCAAGTCTTCCTGCAATACGTCTGCTGAAAAGAAAAGGCTGTTCAAGTATTGCTGAAAGGTCAACTTCGCTTTGAAAAGTTTCACTGAATAAATCAGAATCAAACCTGATATTTGTAATATCATTTACTCTGAAGCGTGCTCTGATTGTAAACTTTCGCGCATCACCTAGAAAATTTTTCCTTGTATAGCTTACGCCAACACCTACGTTGAAAAAACCGAACTCATTATCGGCAAATACTTCCGGCGATAGTTCATTTAAACTGCCAACTGTTCCTTTAATCAGCAGCTGAACTTTGCTGCTTGATGAGTCTCGTATTTCTCCTTTAAGATTTATTGAACTAAATAAACCTGTCCGTGCAAGTCTAATTCTACTTTTCGAAAGTTCTACCTCTCTGTAAGTGTCTCCAACATTAATATTGGCTAAATATTTAATAAGCTCATAACTTACTTGTGAGCTTGATTCGCCATCTCTCTCTATTTTAATATCGTTATAGGTATACCAGCTTCCGGTAGTGAAGTAAGTTTTAATATCAGTTTTTGCAATCACCGTATCAATTTTCACAACAGTGCTGTCATACCGGGCAAGCATAAAGCCATTATTTTTCAAGTAAGTAATTATTGCATCATTTTTTTTTTGAACATTTTCTTGAGAATATCTTTCCCAGCCGGGATATTTAACGTATTCATCAATGGCATTATTCATTTCTTCACTTAATATCTCAAGACCGTAAAATTTTATTTTTCCATAGGAATGAGGAGAATTTTCATTTATTAGATAGGTTAGCTCAGCAACTTTTTTAACAGTATCGATCAGAAATGAATAATTAATTTCAGCTTTGAAGAAACCATTAACAGAGTAGAACGATTTAAGGGAAATAACATCAACTGAGACAGCAGTTGAATCAAAGTAATTAGGTGGAGATCCCAGGAATGAAACAGTGCTGTATAAGAAACGCCATAACCAGAAAGGATTTTCTTCACTCTGAATGACGGCTTTTAATTCCGAATCATCGAAAGATTCATTGCCAATAAAATTTATAGAAGATAATTCGTACCTGTCGTCCTCCTGTGCAAAGTGACTGGAACTTATCAGAAAAGTAGCTACGATGATGTATAAGAAAACTTTCATCAGGGAGTGGATTATTTTCTTATTTGAAGAATTAAAATCTTATCAGTTAACACGTCTTTATGATAATAATTGAATTATAGTGCTCTCTCTACTAATCTCAGGTTTGGATAATCTCTTCTAAAATAACCGGTAAAGAAATTTTTAATCATAGGATCATCAATATTTCGTGAAAGATCCAGGGAAACCCGCCCTTCCGAGATTACTTCAAGGTGTGCACTGTATACTTTAAGTTTTTTCAAATCGATAACATGCGAGTACACATCTCCGCCAGCGTTTCCTAAAAAGTAACTTTTTGAATTATAATAAATCAGTTCATTTTCATAGTCAGAAAATTTTATTTTGTTAACGAGACATTGAACAAATGAGCCATTAATTAATCCCGTTTGATATGATATATTAAATTCTCCTTCAGCCCAGCTTATCAGGTAAAATTTTATCCCCCACTCATTTTTTTCAGAAATCTCTGCACCCGCAACAATAGATTTTAGAGTATCGGATTCGAAGTATCCTGCACTGGTAAAAGAAATATTTTCTCCGACAAGATCTTTTGCTGTCTTAAGAACGAGCTGCTCATTCTCAAAAAGATTGTGAGGCGGAGGTTCATACGATTTTTTACAACCACCAGCTGCAATTATGAAAACAAGCAAAAGCAAACGAATCAAAATTTTATTTAATAACAACTTCAGTTCCTTCTTTGATTACTGAATAAATTTCATCTATACTTTCATTGCTCATTGCAATGGAGCCGTTTGTCCAGTTATAAACAAATGGAAGATTCTTAAAAATATAATTTAATTCACCTATACCATGTATACCAATATCACCACCAAGAACATTGTGAAACTTTGTACATCCTTCGTAATAATATTGAAATTTAATGTCATTGAATTCCTTTTGAGAAATCAATCCTTTTCGGAGCGCGCTGGCACCGTCTTCCAGGTTTGGATAATTTATCTGAAAATATTTATAATATTTATGTGTTTTATAAATTTTACAGATTTTATAAACGCCTACCGGTGTAGCTTTATCATCAGCTCTGCTTTTAGCAATTTGAACCGACTTTCCAAAACTGACTCTGTAATTTTTAATCAAAACACTATCTTCATAAATACCTAATGTATAGTTATGTCTATCCACAACAATTTTGGGATTAGTAATTTCCGTGTATCCTGTTTTAAGTATCGCTTCGGAAAGAGTTATCTCGCGCAGGTTAAGAACAACTCCATAAACCAACAAACCAAAAAAGAAAACTATTATGGCGAATGTTAAATAAACGACATTCCTGAGTAACTCCTTATTTATGAAGTTCTCAGCCTTGATGGGTCCAATTTGGATATTCTTCAGTTTTTCTAATAACTTCAAGCTTAATCTAATATCTGATGTGAAACATTTAATTCTTATTTAACTGAATCAAAATTTACTTAAAAATCAACTAATTTGTAACCGATTCAGAGAATTGGCAGAGTGCAATACGTGATGGAAATTCATCCAGCTGTACAAAAAAAACCCGGTCTTGAAAAGCCGGGTTAAAGAATTAATTTATCTTTTTAAGAATTAAACTTCCATGATTTCCTTTTCTTTGTGCTTCAAAGTATCATCAACCAGTTTAATATGTTCATCGGTTAACTTTTGTGTTTCTGCTTCAGCATCCTTAAGCTGATCCTCTGTCATTTTTTTTTCCTTTTGTTCTTTCTTGAGATGATCATTAGCATCACGGCGGACATTTCTTATTGCAACTTTAGATTCTTCACCAAATTTTCTGACAAGCTTTACGAGTTCTTTTCTTCTTTCTTCATTTAATGCAGGAATAGGAATTTTTAGATTCGTTCCATCGCTGATTGGATTCAATCCTAAGTTCGCTTCCAGAATTGCTTTATCAATTATCTGAACCATTTGCTTTTCCCAGGGAGTGATGGCGAGAGTGTGAGCATCCAGAACAGAAACATTACCAACCTGGTTTAAAGGAACCATATTTCCATAGTAGTCCACTTTTATACTGTCAAGTAAAACAGTTGTGGCTTTTCCCGTTCTGATTTTGGATAGTTCACTCCGAAGTGTTTCAATTGTTTTATCCATTCTGCCTTTGGCATCCTTTATTAATTGATGCATAACTACCTCAGTTTGTTGTTAAACTTCTTTAGTAATTTTTTCGCCGCTGTTAATAAGAGTACCAATTTCTTCGCCCATTACAAGCTTCAACAAATTATCCTTCACATCCATATTAAACACGATCATCGGAAGATTATTTTCCTGGCATAGACTGACTGCCGTCAAATCCATAATGCGAAGATTTTTCTTTAAAACATCCAGGTAAGAAATGTTTTCAAACCTGAATGCATTCGGATTTTTTTCCGGGTCGCTGTCAAAAACTCCATCCACTCTGGTTCCTTTAACAATGACATCTGCATTGATTTCAACTGCACGAAGAGAGGCTGCCGTATCTGTGCTGAAATAAGGATGACCTGTTCCTGCACCGAAGATCACTACTCTTTTTTTCTCAAGATGTCTTATTGCTCTTCTTCGAATATAGGGCTCCGCAATTGCTTCCATATTTATTGCACTCATCAGGCGGGTAAAAATTCCTCTTTTTTCAATTGCATTCTGCAAAGCAAGTGCGTTTATCACAGTTGCTAGCATCCCCATTTGATCTCCGGTTGCTCTGTCAATTCCCTGAGACGTTGCACTCAAGCCGCGATAGATATTACCGCCTCCGATCACAATTCCCAGTTCAACACCGGCTTTATATGCCTTCTGAATTTCCTCAGAAAAAAACTCGAGTACATTATTGTCTATTCCAAATCCCTGCTCACCCATAAGGGATTCGCCGCTAAGCTTGAGTAAAACTCTTTTATATTTTAAGTTCATCACATCCTAAAAAAATTTACGTTTAAATATAAAAAAAGGTCTTAATATTTTTAAGACCTTTCTGTTCGAAATTACTTTTTCTCGTCGCCGAGATGGAAACGGTCAAACCGGGCAACCTTCGCACTGGAGCCATGCTTTGCGTTGAATTCCTTAAGCAAATCACTAACAGTTTTTGAATTATCTTTGATGAATGCCTGCTCAAGAAGCACATTTTCCTGGTAAAATTTATTTAATCTTCCCATAGCAATTTTTTCAAGCATCTGCTCTGGTTTGCCTTCTTTTTTAGCTAACTCTTTATAGATTTCAATTTCCTTATCAATTGTTTCTTTTGGAACATCCTCTCTTTTTACGCTGATTGGATTCATAGCAGCAACCTGCATTGCCATATCTTTACCAATTAAATAAAGTTCATCGCTTCCAGCTTTCACATCTTCAAACTTAATTAACACTCCGAGCTTTGAACCCATATGGATATAATCAACAAGCAATCCATCCTTCGCCTCCATAATATCGAATCGTGAAATTTCTATCTTCTCACCAACCTTGCCCAATACATCATTCAGCTTATCCTGAACATCAGAATTTTTCAGAAGCTCTTCAACATTTTTTGGCTTATTTTTGTGAGCAGCATCGATAACAAATTTAGCGAGCTTAACGAAATCTTCACTCTTTGCAACGAAATCAGTTTCACAATTTATTTCAAGAATCGTTGCAGATTTTTTATCATCAGAAACCTTGGTTACAACCAGACCTTCGTTAGCAGATTTTTCAGCTCTCTTTGCAGCAACTGAAGCACCTTTCTTTCTTAGAATCTCAATTGCTTTTTGTATATCGCCGTTTGCTTCCTCAAGAGCGCGTTTGCAATCCATCATTCCGGCGCCGGTTCTTTGTCTTAAATCATTTACTTGTGCAGCAGTAATAGCCATAATATTTATTTCCTTTCAAAATTAATTTTCTGAAGAAGGTTCTTTTGTATCTGAATCTTTTTTCTCTCCAGAAACTTCATCTTCTTTTTTATCTCTTCGCTTCAAATGTTTTTTGGATACTTTTTTATCATCAGCCTGCTCAGTCTCTTCGTGATGCTCTTTTCTTGATCTTTCTCTTTCTGCAACCTCTTCTGCTCTTTTCTCTTTATGCTTTGCCTGCCCTTCAATAACTGCATCAGCCATATATTTAATAATAAGTTCAATTGTTTTAACAGCATCATCATTTGAAGGAATTGCATGGTCGATAGGATCAGGGTCGCAATTTGTATCAACCATTGCAAATACTGGAATGTTCAACCGCTTTGCTTCTTTAACTGCGATATCTTCTTTCTTAATATCGACGACAAAAACAGCACCCGGAAGCTTTGACATAGTCTCAACTCCCTCAAGAATTTTTTTCAGCTTGTCGCGTTCACGTGTAAGGAATAATCTTTCTTTCTTGGTTATCTTCTCGAAAGTACCGTCAGTTTCCTGCTTCTCAATGTTCTGTAATCTTTTTACGCTTTTTCTGATCGTTGAAAAGTTTGTTAACATTCCGCCAAGCCAGCGCTCGCTTACCCAATTCATTCCACATCTTTTAGCTTCCGATTCAATTACTCCCTTCGCCTGCTTTTTAGTACCGACAAAAAGAATTGAGCCGCCCTGCGAAACAGCTTCAACCATTTCATGGTATGCCTGGTTAAGTAATCCAAGACTCTTCTTTAAATCAATGATGTGAATCCCATTCTTCTCCATAAAAATGTATGGTTTCATCTTGGGATTCCAGCGGCGTGTTAAATGCCCGAAGTGTGCACCTGCTTCAATGAGGTGCGTCAACTCTATAGTTGCCATAAATATATCTCCTGTTTTTTCTTCTATCTTCGTCGTTTTTACCCTTCATCCCATTATTTCAGGACACAGGAGGTAAATCGGAAGATATGAATGTTAATAAAATATTTTAGTTATTAGTTTTTAGTTAGTGGTTTTAGTGTAATTGTTTTCAGTCATAGTTAATTAGTTAAGTCAATAATTTTTTTATTTTCAAATCAAGACTTATAACAAAGTAACCAGAACAAAAAACAAATGACCCAATTACCAATTTATCTTTTAGAAAACTGAAATCTTTTTCTTGCTTTTGGTTGACCATATTTCTTTCTTTCAACCATTCTTGGATCTCTGGTCAAGAAACCCTCAATTTTTAATGCTGGCCTGAATTCAGGGTTTGCATCAATCAAAGCTCTTGAAATACCTAATCTAATTGCTTGTGCCTGACCGGTAGAACCTCCACCTTTAACGTTTACGGAAACGTCATACTTACCCTTGGTCTCGGTTACATCAAAAGGTCTTGTAATATCTTCACGGCTAACCAGCATTGGAAAAGCTGTTTCAAACTCTTTCCCATTGACAGTTATCTTGCCGTTGCCGCTTTTTAAAATAATTCTTGCTACAGATGTTTTTCTTCTACCAATAAAAATTCTATCAACCATTACTTCTCCGATGTACTTAATAATACGGGTTTCTGTGCCTTGTGCGGATGCCCTTCGCCGGCATAAACTTTTAACTTTGTGATTAAGCTTTTGCCTAATCTGTTTTTCGGTAGCATACCTCTAACTGCTTCCTGAATCGCGAACTCAGGTTTTTTACTTTTCATTTCTTCATACGAACGAATTTTCTGACCGCCGGGATACATACTGTGCCAAATATATTTTTTTAATTGTTCACGTTTACCCGTCATCTTAACTTTATCAGCATTTATCACGATCACGAAATCACCTGTATCCATATTAGGTGTAAATATGGGTTTGGTTTTTCCTCTTATAACAGATGCAACTCTTGACGCAAGTCTTCCCAGAGTCTGGTCTTTCGCATCAACGAGATACCATTTCCTTGCCGCATCTTCGGTCTTTATAAACCTTGTCATTCCTGCCTTTTTCAATATAAACTCCTTGATTAAACAAATTCTTTTTTTGAGCCTGAAAAAATAAGCTCATACCTTCTAAAAAGTCAAGAAATTTAAAGGCTAATCAATTCACATAATTAACAATTGCTCTATTGAAAATTAGATTGTTCCATTAATGAATGAATTTCAAGCAAAATGTGACTTCTCCATAATAGTTTCATAGACAGTTTTATTTGAGGCCCGCAGCAGAATTCGTAACTTTGTTGCTCTAAAGTTCTAATTTCTGAATAAATCTGAGGGATTAAATGAAATTTCTCGTTACTGGTGGATCTGGCTTTTTAGGGATAAACCTTATTCGATATCTGCATTCCAGAGGGCATCAGATAAAGTCATTAGATTTAGTTGATTTTGACTATCCCGATATGAATAATAAAATTGAGGAAATATTAGGAGATATTCGAGATAAAGATTGCAGTAGAAAAAGCAGTTGAAGGAGTTGATATAATCGTTCATTGTGCAGCTGCGCTTCCTCTTTATACTCCCGATGAAATTTTTTCAACTGATATTAATGGCACACGAACAATGCTCGAAGCTGCTGATAAATTTAAAGTCCAGCGCTTCGTTCACGTTTCTTCGACTGCAGTTTATGGAATTCCTGATCATCATCCACTATATGAAACAGATAAGCTTGACGGAGTTGGACCTTACGGCAAAGCTAAAATTCAGGCTGAACAAGAATGTTTAATTCTTAGAAGAAATTGGAATGTGTGTTCCGATTATTCGTCCGAAATCTTTCATTGGTCCGGAAAGACTTGGAGTATTCGATTTACTTTTTGACTGGGCAAAAGATGGTCACGGATTTCCAATGATTGGAAATGGAAAAAATCGTTACCAGCTATTGGATGTGGAAGATCTTTGTGAATCAATTTATCTTTGCTGTACTCTGGATAAAGACAAAGTCAACGATACTTTCAACATCGGTGCAAAAGAATTTACTACAATGAGAGAAGATTACCAGGCTGTTCTTGATTTTGCGGGTCACGGAAAAAAAATTAAAGGACTTCCTGAAAAACCAATTATATTAACACTAAGAGTTCTTGAGGCAATGAAACTTTCTCCGCTTTACAAGTGGGTTTATGAAACAGCTTCAAAAGATTCGTTTGTGTCAATTGAAAAGGCAGAAAAAGTTCTCGGCTACAAACCAAGGTATTCAAACAAAGATGCTTTGATTAGAAATTACAAGTGGTATCTTGCACACCACGAACAGTTCAAAAACAAAACAGGTATTTCACATAGAGTACCATGGAAGCAGGGAATTCTGAAAGCTGCAAAATATTTCTTTTAAAAATGACATTAAAAATTTTAATTATTAAATAAGGAGGAAAAATAATGGCTCAGAAAAAAGATTATTCTAAAAGAAGTAATCGAGCACTATCGATATAAGAAACACAACGTTGTTCAGTTAGTTGATGCGATGGAGAATATGGCTTTCACTGCTCGCGATCTGAATCGTGCTGCAAGAATTTATGATATGATGCTGAAGGATAAAAACTGCGGAATAATTCTTACACTTGCCGGAAGCTTATTCAGTGCTGGTTTGAAGAGAGTGGTTTACGATATGATTATGAATAATATGGTTGATGCAATTGTTTCAACAGGTGCAATCATCGTTGACCAGGATTTCTTTGAAGCACTCGGATTCAAACATTACAAAGGAACAAAATGGGTTGATGATAATGAAATGAGAGATCTGCATATTGACAGAATTTACGATACTTTCATTGATGAAGATGAATTGAGAATTTGCGATGATACCTGCGCAAAAATATTCAATAGTATGGAACCGAAACCATATTCGTCCCGTGAATATCTTGTGGGAGTTTGGTAGATATCTTGAGAATAACGGCGGACCAAAAGTAGATGATTCAGTTGTTTGGGCAGCTTACAAAAAGAATGTTCCGATATTTGTTCCTGCTTTCTCTGACTGCTCTGCCGGGTTTGGTTTCGTTGTTCACCAAACTGAAAATCCTGATAATCATTGTTCAGTTGATTCAGCAAAAGATTTTCTCGAGCTAACAAAAATTAAATTCGCCAGTAAAGACACAGGTATCTTTATGATTGGCGGCGGAGTTCCTAAAAACTTTACACAGGATATTGTCGTCGCAGCAGACATTCTTCAGGAAGATGCAACGATGCATAAATACGCAGTTCAAATTACTGTTGCAGATGAAAGAGATGGTGCACTTTCTGGCTCAACGCTTAAAGAAGCAAGTTCGTGGGGCAAAGTTGAGACAACTTTTGAACAAATGGTTTACTCCGAAGCTACTGTTGCAATGCCACTAGTTGTAGGTTATGCCTATCACAAAGGAAGCTGGAAAGAAAGAAAAGGCAAAGAGTTCCAGAAAATATATTCGAAGGTTGGTGTAACAGCTTAATATTCAAAATAAATTATTTTAAGTCACACTAAAACAAGAGTTGAGGTGTGACTTTTCTATTTATTGCAATAATACAGAATTGTTTTTTGACTGATAAAGATTGAAATTTACCTTGTTATTAGAAATAAGTTAGGATAAAGAAGAGTGAGAATAGTAATTGCAGGTATGGGGGATGTTGGATATCATCTTGCAAAACAATTGTCCAACGAAGAGCACGACATCATCGCCATCGATATGGATCAGGAAAGATTAAGCTATTCAGATTCTATGGCAGATATACTTACCATCAACGGCTCATCGACAAACATTTCTGTATTAAAAGAAGCAAGAGTTGATAAGGCAGATCTTTTTGTTGCCGTAACTTCCTTTGAAGAGGTTAATGTAACTAGCGCTATACTTGCCAAGAAACTCGGAGCAAGAAAAACAATCGCCAGGATAAGCAATTCAGAATATCTCGATGAAAATGTTGATATCAAGTTTTCTGAAATAGGAATTGATTTTATGATTTATCCTGAAGAATTAGCTGCCAGAGAAATGGTCAACCTCATTCTCAGATCAGCAGCAACTGATGTGATGGATTTTGAAGGAGGAAAACTTTCAGTAATAGGTTTAAGGCTGGATAAAGATGCCCCGGTTATCAGGAAGAGCATTTTGGATATTGCTAAAGAGTTTGAATCATTTGACTTCAGGATTGTTGCACTTCACAGAAACTTCAGAACAATAATTCCAAAAGGTAATGACAGATTCCTTCCCAACGACCAGGTTTTTGTTATTGCTAAACCCGAAGGGAACAGCATTATTATGAAGCTTGCTGGAAAAGAGGATATTAATTTTGATAATATTATGATTCTCGGTGGAAGTAAAATAGGCAGAAGAGTTGCAGAACTTCTGGAAGATAAAATGACTGTTAAACTTATCGAGTCGGATGAAGAGAAAAGCCTTAAGCTTGCCGATACTTTAGCCAAAACTCTTGTAATCAAAGGCGACGGCAGAGATATTGACCTTCTTGCACAGGAAGGCATAATTGATGTTGATGCTTTTGTTGCCGTCACTGAAGATGCTGAAACCAACATAATTACCTGCCTGATGGCAAAACACCTCGGCGTTAAAAAAGCTATCGCACTCGTGGATAAAGTAAATTACATACCTCTCACACAAACAATCGGTCTAGATTCTCTCATCAACAAAAAATTAATTGCTGCAAATAACATCTCACGATATATCCGCAAAAGTGAAGTTCTTGCACTTAGCACTTTAGAAGGAATTGACGCAGATATAATGGAATATGTTGTTCAGCCTAACTCTCTGATAACAAAAAAGCCAATCAAAGATCTCAACTTTCCAAAAGAAGCAATCATTGGTGGAATAATCAGAGGACAAGAATCTATGATTGCAGTTGGCGATACCAGAATTCAAAACGGAGATAAAGTTGTTGTGTTCTCTCTTCCGGGCGGAGTCAAACAAACAGAAAGGTTCTTTAAATAACCAATGAACTTTAGGCTCATTTTAAAGATTGTTGGGTTCTTGTTAATCCTCAATGGGTTCGCTATGCTAACGGGGATTCCTTTTTCCATTTATTATAACAGCAATGACATTCCAGCCCTGCTTCTTTCAGGATTTGGGACTGCAATTGTCGGGGCATCACTTTGGTTTTTAGCAAGAGTTGATCCTAATGCAGAAATTAGTAAGCGTGACGGTTACCTTATTGTCACATTAGGATGGATAGCCAGTTCAGTCTTCGGAACACTTCCATTTATTATTCATGGATCAATACCTGGTTTTACAGATGCATTCTTTGAAACTATGTCAGGCTTTACAACAACGGGCTCAACAATTTTAAAGGATGTTGAAGCATTACCACCAGGATTATTATTCTGGAGAAGTATGACACACTGGTTAGGCGGAATGGGAATAATTGTTCTTTCATTAGCCATTCTGCCTTTACTTGGAATTGGCGGTATGCAATTATTTCAGGCTGAAGTTTCGGGACCAAGTAAAGACAAGCTTCATCCGAGAGTTACTGAAACAGCTAAGAGACTGTGGGCAATCTATATATTGTTAACATTTGCAGAAGTGACTCTATTACTGTTCGGTGGAATGAATTTATTTGACGCTATGTGTCATTCTTTTGGAACAATGGCAACAGGGGGTTTTTCAACCAAGAATGCTAGTATTGCCTATTTCAATTCACCATTTATTGAATACGTAATTGTATTCTTTATGTTCCTTGGAGGCACCAACTTTTCACTTCATTACCTCGCCCTGCATGGTAAACTTAATTCTTACTTTAAAGACGAAGAATTTAAATTTTATTTCACTTTTATTCTTCTTACTGTCGGCTTTACAACCTGCTACCTTTTCTTTGTAAATAATCAGGCGCTCGAATCTTCATTCAGACACGCGGCGTTTAGCATTATGACTGTGTTAAGCTCTACTGGTTTTGCAACTGTTGACTATGAAGCCTGGGCTCCGTTCTTCACTCAGTTCTTTCTTTTTCTTTTGTTGTTTGGTGCATGTGCTGGTTCAACAAGCGGTGGTGTGAAAATGATCCGTTACCATCTCTTAATCAAGAATGGTATTCTTGAATTAAAAAGACTTATCCACCCCAGCGCCATTATACCGGTCAGGTACAATAACCGATCCGTTTCTAGTGAAATTATTTCTAAGGTTTCCTCTTTCGTTTTACTCTATCTTGCAATATTTGGAATAAGCTCAGTGATAATGGCATTTCTAGGATTAGAACTTCAATCAGCTATGGGGTCAGTAGCCGCAAGTATGGCAAACATTGGTCCCGGGCTAGGAACAACAGGACCAGTTTCAAATTATAGTGATGTCCCTGAAGTTGGTAAGTGGATTCTCAGTTTTTTGATGTTAATAGGCCGCTTAGAGATTTTTTCTGTGCTGATTATTTTCTCCCCTGCTTTCTGGAGGAAGTGAGCGCATCCTCGATTCTAAACTAACTTGAATTCACACCCTAATTTTTAATCTTTATAAAATCTTTATACTCTCCGTTAATCATTTAACAGCAACTTTATAATTCTTGACTTAAGTTGGTTTCAAACAAAACAGGTGTTATTGTGTTTGAAATATTATTCTTGATTATTGCATTTGCTTTATTGATTTATCTGGTTTATACATTAATCAAACCAGAAAAATTTTAAGGATAAAGTTGAAATGAATTACATGTCAGATCTAATACAGTTTATCTTTTTTTTGGTGATACTTATTTCCCTATCAGTGGTTTGTGGTAATTATTTTACTAAAGTATTCCGGGGTGAAAAAAATTTCTTAAGTCCTTTGCTTTCACGTTTTGAAAAGATGTTATACAGAGTTCTGAAAATAAATCCTGATCAGCAAATGGATTGGAAAGAGTATGCAAAAAACCTGCTCATATTCAGTGTACTTGGAATATTAATTCTGGTAATATTTCAAGTTACCCAACAATATCTGCCGCTCAATCCACAAAGAATTAAAAATGTTGACTTTCTGCTTGCATTAAACACAGCAATAAGTTTTGTAACGAATACAAACTGGCAATCTTATTCTGGTGAAACGACACTCAGTAATTTTGTTCAGATGTTTGGACTAGCAATCCAGAATTTTATTAGTGCTGCAGTTGGAATCTCAGTTTTGATTGTGTTGATACGAGGAATCGTTACAAGAAAAGGAACCTTGCTCGGAAATTTCTGGACTGATTTAACAAAAAGTGTTTTATATGTCCTGCTTCCATTATCAATTATTGTGGCATTAATTTTAGTTTCACAAGGTGTGGTTCAAACATTCGCTGCAAATGTAAAAGCAACTACACTCGAAGGTGCTGAACAAATAATCCCTCTGGGGCCCGCAGCATCACAAATTGCAATTAAACAGCTTGGAACAAATGGTGGTGGATTTTTTGGAGTAAACTCTTCATTCCCATTTGAGAATCCAACTCCATTTTCAAATTTTATTCAGGTTCTTTCTATTTTATTAATTCCAGCTTCACTTGTATTCACGTATGGAAAGATGCTCGGAAATAATAAACACGCATGGATAATATTTAGTGTGATGATGTTTGTTTTTATTTCAGGAGTTGTAGTCTCTTATATTTCCGAAATATCATCAAACCCAATTTACAATAATGCACAATTGATGGAAGGGAAAGAGACACGCTTTGGAATTTTTAATAGTGTATTGTGGTCTGTTGCAACAACTGTTGCTTCAAACGGTTCAGTTAATTCCATGCACAGCAGTCTTTCTCCTGTTTCAGGAATGATTGCAATGCTAAACATACAACTTGGCGAAATAATTTTTGGCGGAGTTGGTTCAGGTTTGTACGGAATGTTCCTTTTTATTCTTCTTACCGTATTCACTGCCGGATTAATGGTCGGCAGAACACCCGAATATTTCGGAAAGAAAATTGAAACATACGAAATCAAATGGGCAATAATTGGAGTAATTATTCCAAGTGCCGTTATACTTTTATTTACAGCAATTGGATTGACGACAAATTCCGGATTACAAAGCATCTTAAATAAAGGACCACATGGTTTCTCTGAAATACTTTATGCATTTACTTCCGCTGGAGGAAATAATGGTAGTGCCTTCGCAGGATTAAACACGAACACGGACTTCTACAATATCTTTATGGGTATTGCAATGCTTATCGGAAGATTTGGAGTAATAATTCCTGTGCTTGCAATTGCAGGAAATCTTGTCAAAAAAAATATTGCTCCAACCACAGCAGGAACATTATCAACCAATAATTTTTTGTTTGGATTCTTACTGATCTCAATAATTCTAATTGTTGGTGCACTTACTTTTTTCCCTGTGTTGTCAATCGGTCCTCTTCTCGAACAGTTTTTATTAAATAACGGAATTACATTTTAGCGGATGTACCACTTGGAAAAGACATTAGAAAAAACATCGTTAATTAATAAAAAAATTATTCTTGATGCGTTAAGGGATTCTTTCATCAAATTGAATCCGTATTATCTTATCAAAAACCCTGTGATGTTTATTGTTGAAGTAGGTGCTGTTCTCACAAGCATAATATTAATCACTGAATTATTTTCCGGCAGTCTTTCTTCATTCAACCTGCAAATTTCAATATGGTTGTGGTTCACTGTATTGTTTGCAAATTTTGCGGAAGCTGTTGCAGAAGGAAGAGGAAGAGCACAATCCGAAAACCTCAGAAAAACAAGAACAAATTCAGTTGCAAGAAAAATAGAAGGCACAAAGGAAATAAAAGTATCAGCCATTGAATTAAGAAAAGGAGATACTGTAATCTGCGAAGCAGGAGATTTAATCCCTGCCGACGGAGAAGTGTTCGATGGCGTAGCAAGTGTCGACGAGTCAGCGATTACAGGAGAATCAGCGCCAGTTATTAGAGAGAGTGGTGGAGATCGAAGTGCAGTAACCGGTGGAACAAAAGTTCTTAGTGATAAAATAATTATCAGAATTACTTCCAACCCGGGTGAAACGTACATTGACAAAATGATCGCTTTGGTAGAGAGTGCAAAGCGAAAGAAAACTCCGAATGAAATTGCCTTATCAATACTACTATCTGGTTTATCAATAGTTTTCCTGGTTGTAGTTGTCTCACTAAAATATTTTTTCCAGTATTATCATATAACTCTTGGGCAGGATGTCAGTATTATTTCCGTTCCGGTTTTGATTGCTTTATTGGTCTGTTTAATTCCGACAACTATCGGCGGATTGTTGAGTGCTGTTGGTATTAGTGGAATGGATAGATTATTAAGACACAATGTTATTGCAATGAGCGGACGTGCTGTAGAAGCTGCTGGAGATATTGATGTTTTACTTCTCGATAAAACAGGCACTATTACACTTGGGAACAGAATGGCAATCGAATTTGTACCGGCTCACGATGTTACGGAAGAATATCTTGCAAATGTTGCACAACTTGCTTCGCTTGCAGATGAAACACCAGAAGGAAGATCAATCGTGGTACTTGCAAAAGAAAGATTTGGGATTAGAGAAAGATCACTCAATGAGTTGAATGCAGAGTTCATTCCGTTCAGTGCAAAAACACAGATGAGCGGTGTAAATATTCCTGCTTCGGATGGACAACCAAAAAGAATTATCCGTAAAGGTTCACTCGAAGCAATAAAAAAATATATTTCAGAAGAATGGAATATTAACCTCAATTCCAAACAAGATTTCTTTTTCACCGAGATGATCGGAATGGATATCGCTCTTTCCGGAGGAACTCCTCTTGTTGTTGTCGAAAACAAAAAAATTCTCGGCTTAATATTGCTCACCGATGTAGTTAAGGAAGGAATTAAAGAAAGATTTGCACAGCTAAGAAAGATGGGGATAAAAAGTATAATGATAACTGGTGATAACCGTCTTACAGCAACAGCAATCGCAGCCGAAGCGGGAGTTGATGATTTTATCGCAGAAGCAAAACCTGAAGATAAACTTCAGAGAATCCGCGAAGAGCAATCAAAAGGAAAAATGATTGGAATGATCGGTGATGGAACAAATGATGCACCTGCACTTGCTCAGGCAGATGTTGGAATCGCGATGAACAGCGGAACACAGGCAGCAAGAGAAGCAGGAAATATGATTGATCTCGACAGCAGCCCAACAAAACTTATTGAAGTTGTTGAAATAGGAAAACAGCTTCTGATGACTCGTGGCGCGCTAACGACTTTCAGCATTGCAAATGATGTTTCAAAATATTTTGCAATAATTCCCGCGATTGCAGTATCACTTTTTGCAACGTCTTCTGCAAACGGTCCGCTATCAGTTTTAAATATTATGAATCTCGTTTCACCGCAAAGCGCGATATTGAGTGCAGTGATATTCAACGCTTTGATAATAATCGCCTTAATTCCTCTTGCACTAAAAGGAATAAAATATCGTCCTGAAGGTGCTGCAAAAATTCTTAAAAGAAACATTTTGATATACGGTGTTGGCGGGTTGATTATTCCATTCATCGGAATAAAAATATTAGATGTTTTAATAAACGCAATTAATCTGGTGTAAAATGAAAGCAATTCATCTTACTTACTGTATCATTCAGCTTTTAATTAAGTTTGAAAGAGTATGAAAGATAAAATTATTAATTCGTTGAAATTTCTTTTGCTAATGACAATTCTCACCGGAGTAATTTATCTTTTATTCATAACTCTGATTGCTCAATTATTTTTTGGTGAAAAAGCAAACGGAAGTTTGTATCATAAAGATGATGAAGTTAAAGGATCTTTTTTACTCGGACAAAATTTTTCAAATAGTATTTACTTTCATTCACGTCCATCAGCAATAAATTATAATCCGATGCCTTCTGGCGCAAGCAACCTGGGATTAACAAGCAAGTTATTACTTCAGCAATTTCAAGAAAAAAAAATTCAATTTATTTCAGCAAATCTTCTGGATTCAACTCAACAAATCCCATCTGAAATGCTGTTTGCTTCTGCAAGTGGTGCTGATCCACATATTTCCAAACAAGCTGCTTATCTTCAGATACCAAGAATAGTTCGTGCAAGAAATTTAGACGCTGAACTAACCAATCAAATTTATAAACTTGTTGATGAGAACACTGAAAAACCCGAGTTTGGATTTTTAGGAGTTGAAAGAGTAAATGTTTTGAAACTCAATATTTCATTAGATCAATTAGATGAAAAATGGAAGATTCAGAATTAAATCGTCCTGATCCTGACAAACTATTGGAAAAGTTAAAGCAGGAAGAAAGCGAAAACCCAAAAGGTAAACTGAAAATCTTTTTCGGCATGTGTGCCGGAGTTGGCAAAACATACTCAATGCTTCAAGCAGCACAAAAAGCCAGAACGGATGGCAAGGATGTAGTTGTTGGAATTGTTGAGACCCATAAAAGAGTTGAAACAGAAGAATTGCTCGAGGGTCTTGAAAAAATTCCTCTTAAAGAAATTTTATATAGAGAATCTTTCTTTAAAAGAATTTGATCTTGATGCTGCTTTACAAAGAAAACCATCTTTGATTATCGTCGATGAACTTGCTCACACAAATATTCCCGGAAGCAGAAACGTTAAAAGATATCTCGATGTGCTTGAATTATTAAATAATGGAATTGATGTTTTTACTACTTTAAACGTTCAGCATGTTGAAAGTCGCTCTGAAACAGTAAGACAAATTACAGGAACAACAATCAGGGAAACTGTACCCGATTCAATTCTTAATAATGCCGATGATATTGAACTAGTCGATGTTACACCTGATAAACTTTTAGAACGACTTGCAGAAGGTAAAGTTTATACCGAAGAAAGATCTAAACTTGCAATAAAAAAATTTTTCAGGAAGGGAAACCTTACGGCACTCAGGGAAATGGCTTTAAGAGTTACTGCCGAACGGGTGAACAAAGACCTTCTTGACTATAAAGCTGAAAAAAATATTTACGAAACATGGAAATCCGGACAAAGGCTTATGTGTGCAATTGGTCCGAGTCCATATTCAGCTAATCTTATACGATGGACTAAACAACTCGCAGAATCAATGGAAGCTACATGGCTTGCCGTATACGTAGAAACGGATCAGAAAATTTCGGAGCATAACAAAAATATTCTTTCTAAAAACTTCAAACTTGTGAAAGAACTCGACGGTGAATTACTTACAACCCAGGATATAAGCATTATTGATGGACTTGTTAGAGCAGCAAAAGAAAATAATGTAACGCAAATTATTATCGGAAAATCTCGTAAGACAAAATTTCAGAAATTATTTTTCAAAACGGATTTTATAAAATCACTAATCAGCAAAAGCGGTGACATTGATGTTTATGTAGTTGGTGGAGAAAGAGAAGAACCAAAAAGCATACTTTATGATTTTAAATCAGTTTCTCATTCCACTTTTTCCAAATACTTCTTTGCTGCATTAATTGTTGCATCGTTTGTATTAATTTCATTCTATATTCAACCAATAGTCGGTTATGATTTTATCTCGTTGTTGTTTTTGCTGGTGATTTCTATCCTGCCACTATTCAATTTTGGATTCGGTCCGGTTTTATTAGCCGCTTTACTAAGTGCATTAAGCTGGAATTTCTTTTTTATACCGCCAAGATATACATTTCACATAGCTCAACCAGAAGATGTACTGATGTTCATAATGTATTTTATAGTTGCATCAGTCACGGGATATTTTTCGACGAAAGTAAGGACCCAGCAAAGATTCCTGAAACAGAGAGAAGAAAAAACTTCAGCACTTTACCTTCTTTCAAAGGAACTCTCCTCTGCTTCCGGAATGGATGATGTTGCTGAAATATCTGTTCGGAAAATTGAAGAAGCATTTAAAGCTGAAGCTGTTTTATTTTTTGCCGAATCGGAGAAAAAACTAAAAGCAAGACCTCATCCTGCAGGTAATTTTTTAATGAACGAATTTGAATGGGCTTTTGCACAGTGGTGTTTCTCAAGTAACCAAAAAACCGGAAGATTTACGAACACGCTGCCGAATGCCGAAGCAACATATTATCCGATATATTCTAAAAATAGAATGTTTGGAGTTATTGGAATAAAACTGGCGGATAACTATCCGCTTTCCTTCGATCAGGAAGATCTTCTCAACAGTTTTCTTGAACAAATTACTAATTCTATTGAGCGTGAATATTTAAATGATATCGCAAAAAAATCACTCCTTGCCAAAGAATCCGAAAAACTTTACAATACTTTATTCGATTCAATCTCTCACGAACTGAAGACACCAATTGCAACTATCATCGGGGCAGTAAGTGCTTTTGATGAAATGGAGCTTGCGGCAAACGTAAAAGCACAATCAAAAATATTAAATGAAATTAAGATCGCTACAGAACGATTGAATCGCCTTGTAGCAAATCTGCTTGATATGGCAAGACTTGAATCCGGCAATCTGAAATTGAAACGAGATTGGCATTCGGTGAATGATTTACTCAACTCCTGTCTGGAGAGATTAAAGGAAGAATCTTTGAATCACCATTTCTCCGTGCAGACAGATGATGATATTATTTTTCAGTTTGATTTTAATTTGCTTGAACAAGCTATTATTAATGTCATTCATAATTCCATTGTTTACACTCCATCCGGAAGTGAGATAAAAATTGACGCCTCTTTACAAAACAAAAATTGTATCATTACAATAGCTGATAACGGGAAAGGATTCAGTAAAGAAGAACTTCCTCATTTGTTCGAAAAATTTTTCCGTCTGCCTGGATCAAAAACCGGAGGAACTGGTCTTGGACTTTCGATATCAAAAGGTCTTGTTGAAGCACACGCTGGAACAATTTCGGCAATGAACGGTAAAAATGGCGGTGCTGTTTTTACAATAATTCTTCCAATCTCATTGGAAAGTAAATTTACATCTATATAGAACAAGATTTTTATGATAACTAAAAATACTATCGTAATTATTGATGACGAGCCACAGATAAGAAAGGTGCTTTCAATTGCACTTGAATCTTCAGGTTTTAAAATTGTAGAAGCTGATAACGGAAAGAATGGGATAGTACAAACTGCAACGAACCAGCCCCAATTGGTAATTTTAGATCTAGGATTACCTGATATAGATGGATTTTCTGTTCTTGCAGAAATTAGAACCTGGACTTCTGTGCCTGTGATAATTTTATCCGTTAGAGATTCTGAGGATAGCATAGTTAAAGCACTCGATCTCGGAGCCGATGATTATATCACAAAACCGTTCAACACAAAAGAACTTCTTGCAAGAATACGAGCAAATATTCGCAGAGTTCAGGTCGTCGATAATACATCAGTAGTTGAAAACGGAAATCTTAGAATAGATTTTGTAAAACGACTCGTTTACAAAAACAACATCGAATTGAAGTTGACTAACTTTGAATATTTGCTGCTGCAACTTTTTTTTAAGAACATTGACCGGGTTCTTACACATAATTTTCTGCTTAAAGAAGTATGGGGACCATCGCATACCGAAGATACTCAATACCTAAGAGTATTTATCGGCCAGCTCAGAAAGAAAATTGAGGACGAAGCAACAAATCCTAAATATCTAGTTACTGATTCCGGTGTAGGTTACAGAATGATGGCAGTTGGTAATTAATTTATTTTAATAAATAATCTTCTCCCCTGCTTTCTGGAAGAAATAATTTCTGTAATATTTGTTAAGTTCAATTTTCTCTCATTTTTACAATTCCTATTTCCTGTTGGTCAATCCTTCAAACCTCAACGGCAAGAGAAAAAATGGGATAAAGCTCGTTAAATTTTTCTCATTAAACTTTAGTGCTACTAATTAAATCCCCATTATTTAAGATGTATTCCGACTAATTACCCTTTTTAGTCACGGCATATAGATTGTATTTATATTATATTTGTGCCCGATTAGAAAGAACAATTACAATGACTGGTAAAGAAATACTAAAGAAATATAAAGAGCCTAAGAACTTTTTTAACAGGGACTTAAGCTGGGTAGAATTCAACAGAAGAGTAATGGAAGAAGCACTCAACCCAAATCTCCCGCTTCTTGAAAAAGTTAAATTCATCTCTATTTTCTTTTCAAATCTTGACGAATTTTATATGATTCGTGTTTCTGGTTTGAAGGAGCAAATTGAAGCAAATATTCTTGAGCCAACTATAGATGGTTTGACTTCCTTAGAGCAAGTGCAGAAAATTGAAAAAGCTTTGCGCCCTATGCTCGAGCAGTTAAATAAATACTGGAATAATGAAATTGTTCCCGCATTAAAAGAGAATAAAATTTTCGTACAAAAAATCGGAGAATTTTCTGAGGAAGAACAGCAAAGGCTCAGAGAATACTTTAAGAAAGAAGTTTACCCGATTCTGACTCCGCTTGCTTTCGATCCGGGAAGACCTTTTCCATATATATCCAATCTAAGCTTAAACCTGGCGGTGCTAATCAGGAATCCAAAAGGTGATACACATTTTGCGAGAGTAAAAGTACCAAACACACTTCCGAGACTGTTACCGGTTGATGATATAATCAATCCAAATAAAAAACCAAACAATAATGGTGGATTCGAAGCAAAGTTTGTCTGGTTCGGTGATCTGATAAGAGCAAATCTGGATTTACTTTTCCCTGGTGTTGAAGTAGTTGAAGCTCATAAGTTTCGCGTAACACGGGATACAGATATCGAACTTCAGGAGGATGAAGCTGATGATCTGCTTCGGGTAATTGAAGAGAACATTCGCCAGAGAAGATTTGGTCAGGTTGTTAGGTTGGAAGTTGAAAGCAGTATGCCAGAATATATGCTCGACACTTTAATGGAGAACTTAAGAATTAAAAGAGATGACGTTCATATTTCCGACGGACCGATTGGACTGAGTGATGTTATGAGTCTTTACAAGCTGCCACTTCATCAATTAAAGGAAAAACCATTTTATCCGGTTGTACCAAAGATTTTTGAAACAGATGAAGATATTTTTACAACCATAAAACAGAAAGATATTCTGCTTCACCATCCTTATCATTCATTTACGCCAGTAATTGAATTCATAAAGCAAGCGGCAAGAGACCCTGAAGTGCTGGCAATTAAGCAGACACTTTATCGGGTTGGCTCCGACTCACCTATTGTCAGAGCTTTGATAGAAGCAGTTGAAAGAGGTAAACAGGTTGCAGTTCTTGTAGAACTTAAAGCAAGATTTGATGAAGAGAATAACATCTTCTGGGCGCGTGAACTTGAAAAAGCCGGCGCTCATGTTGTTTATGGATTGGTTGGATTAAAGACTCACGCAAAGATGACTCTTGTTGTTAGAAAAGAATTTGATGGTGTAAAAAGATATGTACACCTTGCAACTGGTAACTACAATGCAATAACGGCAAAAATTTATACTGACCTTGGTCTTTTCACCTGCGATGAAGATATCTGCTCGGATGTTTCTGATGTATTCAATTATCTTACCGGATATTCAAAGCAAAAGGAATACAGAAAACTTTTCGTCTCTCCTGTTAATATGCGGGAGAAAATGCTTGAGAAAGTTTTTCGAGAGATTGAAAATGTAAAAGCAGGCAAAGAAGGTAAGATAATCTGGAAGATGAATTCGCTCGTTGACCCTCAAACTATCAGCGCTTTGTACCAGGCTTCTAATGCAGGGGTGAAAATCGATTTAATTGTGCGCGGCATCTGCTGTCTTGTTCCCGGTGTTGAAGGATTAAGTGAAAACATAAAAGTAAGAAGCATTGTTGGAAGATTCCTCGAGCATAGCAGAGTATTTTATTTCTACAATGATGGACATGAAGAAATGTATATGGGAAGTGCCGATATGATGCAGCGAAATCTTGACGGCAGAGTTGAAACTTTATTCCCTGTTGAGAATGAAAAAATCAGAAATGATGTGATGAAGACTTTGATGAAAGCTGCACTTAAGGATAATCAGAAAGCACGTACACTTCTGCCGGATATGACTTACCAAATGGTCGTTCCTCTGAATGGGGTAAAGCCGGTAAACAGCCAGGAATGGCTGATGAAACAGGTTGATAAAACATTCAGGACAGATGGTAAAATCTTAAAAAGGAGACTCGCAAAGGAACTTCCTCTCTCCTCCTAATTGTTTATCTTTCGACCGCTTTTTTAATAATTCATTAATGAAATTCTGACAAAATTATGACCGAAATAACAAAAAGTTCAGTTCTAAACGCCATCAAAAAAATTGAAGATAAAAATTTCAATAAAAACTCTTTAACGCTTAATTCAATAAAAAAACTTGAGCAATCAGGAGATTCTTTAACTGTTGATATCTCCGTTCCTGCTCTCAATAAAGAAACTAACTTTGACTATAACACTATAGCTGATGCAATAAAGAATGAATTCCCGACGATTAAAGAAATTCACTTAAATATTCAGGAAAGAGTTTCAACTATCACTACTCACAAAGACCCGAAGAAAGAAGCAATTCTTCCCGGAGTTAAAAACACAATCGCTGTTGCCAGCGGTAAAGGTGGTGTTGGTAAAAGTACAGTCGCTGTTAACCTTGCAGTTGCACTTGCTAAAGATGGGGCAAAGGTTGGATTGATCGATGCTGACATCTACGGACCCAGCATTCCACTAATGCTCGGCGTTAAAGAAAAACCAAATGTTGTTCAGGATGATGATAAGGTTAGACTCATTCCACTTGAAGCTTTTGGATTGAAGATGATTTCCATCGGGTTGCTTGTTGATGATAACGCTCCAATTATCTGGCGCGGACCAATGGCAAGCGGAGCTATCAAACAATTTATGACTGATGTAGCCTGGGGTGAATTAGATTACCTTGTGTTCGATATGCCGCCGGGAACAGGTGATATTCAATTAACTCTAGTTCAGACCATTCCACTTACAGGAGCTGTTATTGTTACCACGCCGCAGGAAGTTTCACTTATTGATGCAAGAAAAGCTTTGAAGATGTTTGAGCGTGTGAATGTTCCTGTGCTTGGTGTAATTGAAAATATGAGTTACTTCATCGCACCAGATACAAAAAAGCGATATGATATTTTTGGAACAGGCGGCGGTGAAAGAGTTTCAAAAGAATTGAATATTCCTTTTCTCGGAGGCATTCCTATAAATCCGCAAATAAGAGAAGGCGGCGATAAAGGAATACCAATTGTGTTTGACATTCCCGATTCAAATGAAGCTGATATTATTATGGATATTTCACGAAGCCTGACTGAACGGGTGAACATCAGGAATCTAAATGCACCGGGGAAAGTTGAGATTTTACTTGGGGATGATGATTAGTTCCTAATGCCGAACCTGCCTGTCCAGCAGGCAGGCTTGTTTCGGCATCTTTCGTTACAGCTAAAGACCCTGAAACAAGTTCAGGGATATAACAATAACTAATTCAAAATTTTCATTAGATTTACATACGTGAATTAGTAAAAACGATGAAAGAAGAAATCTTAAAAGCACTTGAATCAATCAGACCTTTCCTGCAGGCAGACAACGGAGATGTTGAGCTGGTTGAAGTTACCAAAGACGGGATTGTGAAAGTAAAGCTGACCGGTGATTGCGAAAATTGCCCGATGTCAACATTAACACTGCGAGCCGGCATTGAAAGAGCCTTGATGAATCAGGTGCCGGGAATCAAAAGAATTGAAGCTGTAAATTAATTATTTTTACTTATGGCAGATTCTACTTACAATAATGTCACTAAACTTTTCTTGTGGATCGCAGCCGCAATAATTTTTCTTTACCTGGTTTATTTGCTAACCGAAATTCTGATCATACTTGCACTGTCAATTCTGCTTGCTTTTATTTTCGCACCTTTTGTCTCTTTACTTGAAGCCAGAGGTTTTAACCGGCCAACTTCTACACTAATTATATTCGGGATATTTGGATTCATTATATACTTCAGCTTATCCATCATAATTCCCAAATTCGTATTTCAGATGGATCAAATAATAAGCGCGCTGGAGGGATTTTCATTTGCGGAAGAGTTGAAGGCGCTGGAAATTACTTTGATGCATTATGTCCCCTTCCTGAAAGCCGGAGATCTCACTCACAGAGTTGAATCAATTATCAATTCTCAAGTCTTGAACATTTTTGACAGTGTTTCTTCTCTACTTTCAAGTATTGTATCGGTAATTGCTTTGCTGGTAATTGTTCCATTTATAACTTTTTTCCTGCTTAAGGATAATAGAAGAATTTTGCAGGGACTTCTTCAAACAATCCCAAACAAATATTTCGAAATGTCTTATTACATTTTGAAGAAAGTGACTTTGCGGCTTGGCTTATTTGTCAGAGCCTGGATATTCGACGCAACTTTTGTTGGAGTGATGATCGGTTTCGGGTTTTATTTTATTGGGGTACCGAATGCTCTACCGCTTGGCGTCATTGCCGGACTTGGACATCTCATCCCTTACTTCGGTCCAGTCATCGGTGGTATTCCTGCAATTATTGTTTCGATAGTTCAGTACGGAGACTTTTCACAAGTTCCACTCATACTGCTGGTAGTTTTAATTACGTACACATTAGATAACGGTTTTGTGCAGCCGTATGTTTTTGGTAAGAGTGTTGATATGCATCCGATTGTGATTATCCTTTTAATCATAAGCGGCGGAATACTGTTTGGATTATTCGGGATGCTGCTCGTAGTACCGGTTGCTACGGTAATTAAAACCTTCACAAAAGAGATTTACTTCACTACAAAGAATTATAAGATTGCAAGAGTATAAAAAAGCACTCGTTCTGAATTGGTGATGATTCTGTATGGAAGAGCTGAAAGCATTTACAACTAAACGGTCATTCTAATCCTCAACTATATATCCCATCCTGATGACGTCATAATATTCATTATTAATCACAAATTCTTTTCTGAGAATACCTTCTATCTGAAAGCCAAGCTCCTTATTCAACGTAAGATTCCTGATATTATTTTCGATTGTGTTCAGGTAAATTTTCTTTAAGCCTAAATTATTTATGCCATATTGAATCCATAACATAGTTGCTTCTTTTGCGTGACCTTTACCACGATGAATTTCTTCCCCGATTAATTTTCGCATTTCTGCTTTATGATTAATTTTATCATAATTTAAAAAACCCATAAGTCCGATGGATGTTGAATCGGGCAATGAAATAATCCCAAATATGTTTCTTTTATCTTCAAGTAACTCTTGTAAAGTTTTGCTGCTTGAAGAAGACCGGGATAATAAGAACCATCTTCCTGCTTCATCTTTTAACCAATCCTGTACTATTTGGTTATCAGTATTCTTATCAAATATTCTGACATTTATTTGCTTGCCTCGCAAAGGAAAATCAAGTTTACCTCGTTTTGACTTTTCTTCAGTTTTTTCTTTTGATTCATTTTGAGTGGGTTTAGTTAGTGACATGTCCAGCAAACCATTGACAAGCGAAATGTAATCCGAAGGTTTGAAACCCCACTTTGCTGTTTCATCAAGAATAGTTTTTGATATTGTCTCGACTGTAATACTCTCTTGCATTTTCATTTCAAAGTCGTTCATTTGTTCTTTCCGTTATAGATGTTTAATATTTTCAGATTAATCACTTCGTCATCTTTAAACTTGCTAGCTTCGATAAAATTGTTTTTTAATCTGGCTGCTAATTGTAAATTAACTCTAGGTTACGCTTCATCCTTCTTAAGAGGAGCGATTATTTCTAATGAGACTCTGTGGCGTTCTTTCCCTCCCAGAGCAATAAGCAAAGCTCGCATAGCATTCACAGTATTTCCTTTTTTCCCGATCACTTTACCGATATCGCTTTTATCAACTTTTAGAGTGAGCGCTATCGTGTTTTCATCGGGAGTACTTTCCTCGACGATAACTTTATCAGGATGATCGACAAGTTTTTTGGCAATAAATTCTATAAACTCTTTCATTTCACCTCCCATCGCTTAGTTTGAAAATAAAAGTTAGTGTATTATAGAAATATTAATTGATAGAAGCAACTTATGGTTGGCGATTGGCACTCAATACCATATCTGTCCAAAATAATTTTTTATTTCGTCCCCGACGGGACTCTGAATTCATACAGGTTTTGATATTTCTATAAATATTCAATCCCTAATGGGATTGCAAAGGTTAAATCAACAATTAAAAGCTTATTGTCCCATCGGGATAAAATATTTATAGAATAAAATAATCACATAAAAATCGAAGTCCCGTCAGGGACGAAATAGGGTTGCAATTATAAGGTAAGCCAAATAGTAAGAAATTGCATCGTAATGTAAATTTATTTTAGATTTAAAGATTATTTTAGGCAGCACTGATCAATACGGGGAAATTTTAAACTTCTTTACTCAGTCTATCGATTACATCAATAGCTTTTATTCCATCGGCTTCAGCGCTGAAGTTTGTGATGATTCTGTGACGAAGAACAGGAAGCATTGCAATCTTAACATCATCGATGTTGGGTGTGAATCTTCCCTGAGTAACCGCACGGGTTTTAGAAGCGAGTATCATATATTGAGACGCTCTCGGTCCGGCACCCCACGTAATCCAGTCTTTAATAAACTGAGGAGAGTTTCCGTTTGTCGGGCGGGTCATATTTGCAACTTTAACTGCGAACTCGACAACATTGTCAGCAACCGGTACTTTACGTACAAGCTCCTGAAATTCAAGTATCTCACTTGCATTCAATACTTTATCAAGCTTTGCTTTGTATTCGCTGGTGGTTGTTTCAACAATTCTTATCTCTTCTTTGAATGAAGGATAATCGAGCCACAGGTTGAACATAAACCTGTCAAGCTGTGCTTCAGGTAAAGGATAAGTTCCTTCCTGCTCAATTGGGTTTTGCGTTGCAAGAACAAAGAAAGGCTGGGGTAATTGATATGTGACTCCAGCGGCTGTTACTTTATTCTCCTGCATAGCTTCAAGAAGTGCTGCTTGTGTTTTAGGAGGCGTTCTGTTTATTTCATCAGCAAGAATGATGTTGGCAAAGATCGGTCCGGATATAAATTTAAAATTTCTTTTCTTGCTTACTGCGTCCTCTTCAATTATTTCTGTGCCGGTAATATCGCTCGGCATCAGATCGGGAGTGAACTGTATCCTGCTGAATTTCAAATCCAGAACTTCCGAGACGGTTTTTATAAGAAGTGTTTTAGCTAGCCCCGGAACTCCAACAAGCAAACAATGCCCTCGTGAGAAAAGAGAAATTAAGAGCTGATCGATGATGTCATCCTGACCAACAATAACTTTTGCTATTTCCGATTTTACTTTCTTAACTTTTTCGGCAAGCTTTTCAACAAGCTCAACGTCTTTTGTTCCGGCGGGATTTTCTTTCAAACTTTATTCCTTAATTTTTTGATACTGGATACTAGATTCAGGATACTGGATTTATTCTAATTGCCAGTTAAAACTTTGCGATTTACTTTGCAACTTTAATTCCGTTTCGCTTTGCCAAACAAGACCTCGTCACAATTATTCTAATCGTGACGTACTTTTTTCTTTTGACTTTTATCTTTTATCTTAACTAAAGCCTTACTTCCCAATAGATCTTATTTCTTAGCGAAGCAACCCAGGTTTCGTACTGCTTCTGCTTTTTATATTCATCAGCAAGTCTTTTTAATTCAGCATAATCTTCTTCAAGACTGGCAGGATGCTGCGGAACTCTCGAATGAAGATAAACGATGTGATAGCCGTAAATTCCCTGTCCATAGTCTATTCTCTTTGGAAAGCTGATTTCACCCTGTTTCATCTTTGACACAACATCAAGCAAATTTTTA
>CAVOPS010000011.1:0-19622 GCA_963698155.1 uncultured Ignavibacteriaceae bacterium
AATAACTCTGCGGAAATTTCCACAGCCGGTGGAAACGTGAATGTTGGCACAGTTGGCGGCAGTGCGGAAATATCAACTGCTGGCGGTAATGTTACAGTGTCAACAGTATCAGGAAGTGCAGAAATATCATCGGGTGGAGGTAATATAATTCTTGATGGTGCAACAGGTAAGGTTGAAGCTAATACCGGCGGTGGAAATATCGAGTTAAAAAATATTAAAGGGTCAATTGAAGCTAATACAGGTGCAGGCAATATTATTGCAGAGTTAAGTCCGGATGGAAAAAGTAACAGCGATCTGAATTCAGGTGTTGGCAGCATAACTATTTACATCCCAGAATCAGCAAAAGCGACCATAACAGCAACAGCTAATGATTTTAAATGGGGCGAATCTTCAAAAGACTCAGACAGCATTAAATCAGACTTTGAATCCTACAATATTTCTCAAAACAGAAGAGGAAATACATTCGAAGCTGTTTATGAATTGAATGGCGGCGGGAGTAGAATTGAGCTGAATGTTGGTATGGGTAATATCAATATTAAAAAATTAAAATAACATCATATCATCAGATAAGACCGTTCATTTAAATACTGAATTGTGTTTGAAAATTATTCATCAATTTTGACAGTGGATAATTAAAACAAGATGCAGGTTACTAATCATCTCCTGCATCTTTAATGATAGCATACATGTTTATCAACTCCGGATACTGACTTACAAAAATCCGGAATCAAAGAAATAAGTGATGAACAAAATTTTACTTTTAATCTTAATTCTTGTCCCAACCTTGATTATATTTCCTTCCCGGGACACACTCCAGATAAGAAACAACGATGCAGTATTGTTTGCTGAGAAGCTTATATCTCAAGTTGAACTCGATGGAAAATTAGATGAGCCGGTCTGGAATAACGGAAACGGATTCGATAATTTTATTCAAAGAGATCCAAACGAAGGTGCACCTGCCAGTGAAAAAACGGTAATCAAATTAGCTTACGATGAAAAATATCTCTACCTCGGTGCAATCATGTATGATTCAGCCCCGGATTCGATTATGGCAAGATTAACAAGACGAGATGAAGAAGTGGATGCTGATAACATAGTGTTGTGTCTTGATCCTTATAATGACAAGCGAAGCGGTTACTATTTTGGTTTGAATGCAGCCGGGACACAATTGGATGGTGTGCTGTATAATGATTCATGGGATGACAATTCCTGGGATGGTGTTTGGGAAGGTAAAGTTTATAGAAATGTGGAAGGCTGGACTGCCGAAATGAGAATTCCTTTTTCTCAAATGAGATTTAATCAATCCGACAGTATGGTCTGGGAATTAATTTCAGGAGAGTTGTTGCCCGAAAAAATGAAGAAGCTTATTTGGTATTTGTGCCAAAGAATGAAAGCGGGTTTGTTTCCCACTTCGCAAAATTAAAGGGATTTGAAAATATTTCAGGCGGAGGTCAGCTTGAAATATTACCATACATAACAGGCAAAGCAGAATATTTGCAATATGAAGAAGGTGATCCTTTCCACGATGGTAACAATTATGAACCGGGAATAGGAGCTGATCTTAAAATGGGAGTTGGCTCAAATCTAAATCTCAACGCAACCATTAATCCCGACTTCGGTCAGGTGGAAATTGATCCGGCAGTTATCAACTTGAGCGATGTGGAAACATTTTTTGAAGAGAAGAGACCATTCTTTATAGAAGGATCCAGCATTTTTAATTTTGGTTACGGTGGTGCGGAAAATTACTGGGGATTTAACTGGGGAAGTCCTGATTTCTTTTATAGCAGAAGAGTAGGAAGACAACCGCAAGGCAGCCTGCCTGATAATGTTGACTATTATGATTATCCAACCGGAACTCACATTATTGGAGCTGGAAAGTTAACTGGCAAATTAGGCAATAGTTGGAACGTGGGTACAATTCAAAATATAACTAAGAGAGAGTTTGCCCGGATATCGAGCAATGGTGTTCAGTCTGAAACAGAAGTTGAGCCGCTGGCCTATTATGGAATTTTTCGGGCTCAAAACGAATTCGATGAAGGACAGCAGGGTCTGGGATTTATTTCTACTTTAGCTTTCAGAGATTTTCAGGATGAAAGACTCAGGGATGAAATTAATGAAAATGCTTTGACTTTTGGTCTTGATGGATGGACTTTCCTGGATGAATCAAAAACTTGGGTAGTTGCAGGCTGGGCTGGAGGCAGCTATGTTGGTGGAAATCAACAAAGGATGATCGATTTACAGCAAAGTTCAAGACATTATTTCCAAAGACCTGACGCAAGTCATGTAAATGTAGATTCAAGTAAAACTTCCTTAACTGGCTATGCTGGGCGAATAGTGCTTAATAAGCAGAAAGGGAACTCTTTTGTTAACTCAGCATTTGGATTTATCACTCCTGCTTTTGATGTAAATGACCTTGGATTTTTGTATAGAGCTGATATAATTAACTGGCATGTCGGTGGAGGATATTATTGGAGTGATCCAACTGATATCTACCGTTACCTGGAATTAGCTGCTGCTATATTTCAAAATTATGACTTTGGTGGAAATAAAACGGGAGAGGGAATTTTTCATGTTGGCGAATGGCAATTCCGCAATTACTATTCAGTAAGCTGGGATGCCGCTTATTACACTGAAACTTTTAACAATACAAGAACCAGAGGCGGACCTTTAACACTAAATCCTGCAGGCTATCAAACAACTTTATTCCTTTCATCCGACAGCCGTAAAGATTGGGTGGTTAGTATTGGAGGGGGACGATATAGCGCTAATCCATCATACGATTGGTTTGCTGAAGCAAGTCTGGAGCTTCGTTTATTACCTAACATTTCCTTTATTATCAGTCCACAGTACTCAGGAACATTTGAGTACGCACAATATGTTGATACTTACAGCGATGTTACTGCAGCAAAAACTTATAGCAGCAGATATGTTTTCGCAGAATTAGACCAGAAAACTTTATCATCAAGCATCCGATTGAACTGGACGTTTACACCAAATTTAAGTTTTCAGCTTTATGTTCAGCCATTAATCTCTGCAGGTGATTATACAAGTTACAAAGAGCTTAAAGCCCCAGGCACTTATGATTTTATGAAGTATGGCGAAGAAGGATCTACCTTCGATCCTGAAACAATCACCGCTGATCCGGATGGCGAAGGCCCGGCACAACCAATAGAAATAGGTAATCCTGATTTTAATGTAAAATCTTTAAGGGGCAATGCTGTTTTACGATGGGAATACTTGCCGGGTAGTGTAATCTATTTTGTCTGGACCCAAACAAGGGAAGAAGCTGAGGAAATTGGTGATTTTAAGTTTGAAGAATCTATGACAAAAATGGTAGCCGCAGAACCTGACAACATTTTTATGATCAAAGTAACCTACTGGCTGAACTTCTAGCTTATTATCCATTTCATTTAATAAAACGCTAAAGTTGCTTACCTTTGTAAAGAAAGAATTCTTAATTCTTCATTATACATTATTCATTAAAATCTGCCCACGTAGCTCAGCTGGATAGAGCAACGGTTTCCTAAACCGTAGGTCACGTGTTCGAATCACGTCGTGGGTACAAAATTAAATTTCCTTTCATCGTTTATTAATCACGAAATGATTGGACAGAAGTTCTCCTGAAAGAATACCTTTGGAGGAATCCTCTCCGGAGTACTAAAAACAATTACTAGTTTATTCACAACTAAAAAGGAGTCTGTGATGAATAGGATTATTTCTCATTTTATAACGGTGATCTTTATATCCGGTTTTTTATTTCACACTTTTGCACAATCACCTTTTGCACTCTGGGCAAAACTTTCAAAGGATGCACCAAAAGAGATTAATGAAAGAAAATATCCAGTACCTACGAAGGAAGAGGTTGGAATTACACCTTATCCCGGGGCTGTAATAAGTTCTGTCTCTGCACCAAAAGTAGATACTGTTAAATATGAAAAAGAGATATTGCCTTTCGTGAATCTGGTAACCAGCGATCCTCCTTCGAACGTGATTGCTTTCTATAAAAAAACACTTACAAAAGATAAGGGTTGGAATTATAGTGAAGAATATAAAACCTTTATAAAAGGTGAAAATCAAGGTGCTTTAACAGGTTTTATCCCTACTGTAAAGATAAGAGATGAAAGCGGGGATAATTATGATCTTGTCTATGTTGATCCCAACTACAAAAAAAATCTGAAGACCCGGATTGAAATTAAATACAAAACACCTAAATAAAATTTGAAGTTGGGTAAATCTAATAATCAGTTATTTAAAGTAGATAAAGTTTATAGTTTAATTTTTTTTAGTGAGATAAAGAACTTGTTTTGATAAAGTAATATAATAACTAGCCTCCTCAATAAAATGGGTGTAATTATGTACGCCCATTTTTTTTAGTGTAAATAGTTACTGCCACTTTTGTCGTTTTTTGTAATAATTACATCAACAAATCCAATCGAATTATAACTAGTTCTAAATGCAATCGAAAGTAGTTTCATTTTGAAATACTCAGGTGGCATTATACTTGTCTTTTTTTATCAAAACAAGAAATCAAAGGGAGTAAAAATAAAATGGGACTTACGGAATTAATTGTTATCGCATTCCTGGCTTTACTTGGATTTTTAGCTTATAATAATTCAAAAAAAGTAGCAAGAGAATTAAGAAGAATGGGCGCGGATAAATAGTAACAACAAATAATAAGGGGAAAAGAGAGCTCGGAATCTATCGGTTTTGAACTCTCTTTTTTTTATTAAATATTTTAATCTTATTTCCTATACCTGCTATAACCGTATCTGCAATACCATAAAATAAACCAGTCTCAACTACTCCCGGAAAACTTTTTAGTTTAGTATCAAGACCAACAGGATCTGAAATCTCTTCAATTCTTAGATCAATTATGTAGTTATTATTATCTGTGATAAACCGGCTGTTGCCTTTCATTCTAATTGTGGGCTTAAAGCCTTTATTTTCTAATTTGATACACAAATGAGGACTGCCAAATTGAATTATCTCAACCGGTAATGGAAACTTTCCAAGTGTTTTTACAATCTTGGATGAATCGACAATCCAGATATTTTTCTTTGAGTTGGAAGCAATTATTTTTTCATAAAGTAAAGCACCGCCGCCGCCTTTTATTCCATTTAAATTCTCGTCCACCTCATCTGCACCATCAATAGTCAAATCTATTTCTTCAACTTCACTCAGCTTTGAAATCTTCATTCCCATTGATGAAGCCAGCTTTGTAGTGGCTGCTGAAGTAGATACAGCAGTAATGTTCAAACCTGCTTTTACTCTTTCTGAAAGTTTAGGGATCATATATTCAACCGTAGAACCGGTACCTAATCCTACTATCATTCCGTCTTCGATATAATTAACTGAGTATTCAGCGGCTATTTTTTTCTCGTTCATAATTAAACCGGAAATTGTGAAAATGTTCAAATGAAAAATCATTTATTTATTTTTACCAAGCAAATTTTAAAAGGAGAATAATTATGCACCACTTTGACCCATCCACTGAAATTCAGGATTACCTTGTATTTGGAGAATACGGAGATGTTAATCCATCAATTACCGATTCATCGACATATACTTTTTTAAGCCCGGAAAAAATGAAAGAGCTTTTTGACCACGAAGTTGAAGGCTGCTTTCTATATTCACGTCATTGGAATCCGACAAATAAATATTTAGCAGATGCACTTGCCCGATTAGAAGACAGCGAGGCAGCAATTGTCACAGGTTCCGGAATGGCAGCAATCGTCTGCTCTGTTCTGCAAGTTTGCAGTGCTGGTGATGAGATAATTTCAAGCAGAACTATTTATGGTGGGACATACGCTTTCTTTAAAAATCTTCTGCCGAGATTTGGCATTAATGTAAAGTTTGTGAACACGCAGGACCTGGATGCTGTAAAAAAATCAATCACAAAAAAAACAAAAATTATTTATTGTGAGTCAGTTAGCAATCCGCTTCTTGAGATTGCAGACATTCCAAAGCTTAGTGAACTAGCAAATGCTCACAACATAAAGCTGATGGTCGACAATACTTTCAGCCCGATTTTTATTAGTCCTATACATCTTGGGGCACACATAGTAATCCACAGCCTTACAAAATTTATTAATGGCACAAGCGATTGCGTTGCTGGCTGTGTTTGCAGCAGTAGAGAGTTCATTAATCAGATGATGGATATAAATTCCGGTACTGCAATGCTGCTTGGTCCTGTTTTAGATAGCCACAGAGCGGCAAGTATTTTGAAAAATCTTCATTCACTTCATATAAGAATAGAAAAGCACAGTAAAAATGCTCTTTACCTCGCTGAGAATTTTGAAAAGCTTGGACTTAAAGTATACTATCCTGGTTTAGCTTCTCATGCGGGTCATAAGTTGATAAAGAAATTAATGAACGATGGATTTGGATTTGGTGGTATGCTTGCGATTGATGCTGGTGATGAAAAAACCGCGGATGCGTTTATGAAGAGAATGCAGGATGAAAAAGTTGGTTACCTTGCTGTTAGTCTTGGTTACTTTAAAACTTTATTCAGTTCACCGGGACATAGCACCTCATCTGAAATTCCGAAAGAAGAACAGCTAAAAATGGGGCTTAGTGAGGGACTTGTTAGAATCTCAATTGGATTAGATAACAACATCCAAAAAACATTCGAACGAATTAAAAAATGTATGGTTGATGTTGGATTGTTGAAGCGACTTAAAATACAATTGGTTCTAAATATTGCTCATACTGTCATTCCCACGAAAGTGGGAATCCATTATTAATATTGCTGGATTAGTCTGATATAGATTCCTGCTTTCACAGGAATGACATTTGGATAGTTTACTTTCTAAACAGCCAGAATATCAATGTCAACAACAGACTGATGATGATCATCGTTGTGATGGGAATGTAGAGTTTAAAATTCGGCTTGTCAATAATTATATCTCCCGGAAGCTTTCCTATTGGAAGCTTAATCAGCCAAGGCCAGAGCAATCCCGCAATTAAAATTACTATTCCAATTATTATTAAAGTTCTCTGCAAGTTTTAGTCTCCCTAAAAAGTCTGTCAAAAAGAATATCGTATTTTAATCAATAAATCTTAATTAAAGAAAGCCATCCGCTAATTCATTATTTTTGAATGAGCGAAAATATTTTACTATGTTTTAATCGTTTCGATCAAACTTGCTTATCTGATGAACAAAACAGTAAAGAGAATAGTTGTAATACTTATAATCTTAATCCTGCTTCCAGCGGCATTTCTTACTATTAATGAATTTGTTTCCCTCAACAAGAATGAAGAAGTGCTCGGAAGAATCTATTCCAACCAGCTTGATGCAATTCTCTATTCGGTTAATCAATACTCTGAGGACGTTGTTAGCAGCTGGGCAAGCAGGATTGATTTGTTTCTGGATGAAGTACCAAAACTAAAAGCAAGCGAAACCTCAGCAGTTATAGATAGCTTTTATAGTCAGATGCCTTCACTGTTTGTGGTATTTGTAGCGGATAGTATAAACGATGAACAGATTGAACTTCCGGGCTGGAGTGAAGATGGTAATTTCCTTTCTGCTGATTACAAACAATTAAATACACGGATTAATAATCTGCTGGTGAAAAACCAAGGACTTGTTAAAAGACTTTTCACTTATAAGCAGGCGGGATACAGAAAGCTGGAGCCGGTTGAAACCGATACGACAGAAGATGGTTCAATTCTTTTATTTATTGAAGAAACACCGCAAGGAACAATCAGGATAACCGGGATGGTGATTGATCCGAAGGAATTTACTTACAGAATACTTTCTCCAAAATTACAGGAAGTTGCTCAGCAGGAGTTTTTAATCTCCGTTTTTAATCCAGCAGAAAATTTTCAGTTTAATTCTTCCAGAGGATTTTAAGGTAATGGATGTTCAGCAATCCAAACCACTTTGGATTTTCCCAAACTATAAAATCGGAATATCATTGGTTGGGCAAACAATTGAAGACCTCGTTCAGCAAAGAGCGCTTACAAATATTTTACTAATTGGTTTGCTTACAATTGTTTTGATTCTGGGAGTGTGGATTGTTTACAGAGAATATTAAAAAGGAAGTCGAGATCGCTCAGATAAAATCTGATTTCGTTTCTAATGTTTCTCACGAACTTAGAACACCGTTGTCACTCATCAGCATGTTTTCTGAAACTCTTGAAATGGACAGGATCAAAACCGAAGAAAAGAAAAAGGAATATTATTCAATCATCAGCCAGGAAGCGAATAGGCTGAGTAAGATTGTCAATTCCATACTTAAACTTTTCAAAGATGGAAGCAGGGAAGAGACAGTATAATTTTGTTGACAGCTACCTGAACGATGTTGCTGAAAATGTTTACCGTTCGTACAAATTTCATCTCGAGCAGAAGGGATTTACTTTTAATATTATTAAAGACGAATCAATCCCGATTATTAAAATAGATGAAGAAGCAATTTCTGAAGCGATCGTCAATCTTGTTGATAATGCAGTTAAATACAGCAATACTAATAAAGAAATAATAATTCGTACAGGAATGGAAAACAATATTGCTTATGTTGAAGTCGAGGACAAAGGAATTGGAATCCCTGAAAAAGATCAGAAAAAAGTGTTTGAAAAATTTTTCAGAGTAAGTGCAGGCAATGTGCATAACGTAAAAGGATCGGGAATAGGATTAAGCATTGTGAAGCATATCGTTGATGCGCATAAAGGAAAAATTGAGTTAAGCAGTGAAGTTAATAAAGGAAGTAAGTTTAGGTTGTTGTTTCCATTGAGTTAATGATATCAGATGTCATTCCGGCGACACGCCAATAGGCGAGGAGTCCGGAATCTGAATCTAATACTTACTGCTCAGATTCTGGACAAGCCAGAATGACAGAGCGTGCTCTTTAAAATATTATATTCCAAATAATTTTTGACATAAATTATGATTAAAATTCTAATCGTCGAAGACGAACCAAATATGCGGATGGGTTTGCGTGACAACCTCGAGTTTGAAGGATACGAAGTAAGTGTTGCTGAAGACGGTGAAAAAGGTTTGAAGATGATTCGCGAAAACCAATACAACCTTATCATTCTCGATGTGATGATGCCGAAGATGTCGGGCTTTGATGTTTGCAAGACAATACGCAAAGAAGGAGTGCAGACTCCCGTTATTCTTCTCACAGCAAAAGGTGAAGAAATTGATAAAGTTCTCGGACTTGAATTAGGTGCCGATGATTACGTTACAAAACCTTTCAGCCTTCGTGAACTGCTTGCAAGAGTAAAAGCTGTTTTACGACGAGGGGAAACATCTATCAACACAAATGCATCCGAAGCTGTTATTGGTAAACTGACAGTTCATTTTACTGGTTACCAGGCGTATGAAGAGGGAATTCCCGTGCAGATGTCCCACAAAGAATTTGAAATACTTCACTATCTCTGGAAGAAAAGAAACCAGACTGTAAGCAGAGATGAATTGCTTAACAACATCTGGGGTTATGATGAAAATCCAGCAACACGCACAGTAGATAATTTTATTGTGAAGCTGAGAAACAGGATTGAAAAAGATCCCAACCACCCGCAGATAATTTTAACCGTTCACGGGATTGGGTATAAGCTGGTGAGTTGAGAAGCAGATTTCCTATCTTAAAATTCTATTGCTTAGAATTTCCTGGATGTTTCTCCTGCCGTCAATCACAGAATGTATGTAAACAAGTTTATCATCAATTTCATAGATGATACGATAAGGCTTGTAATGAATCTCCAAATAGTTCTTTATTCCTGTTTGCCTCAATTCTGGTGGAATGTGACCTCTCTCAGGATACTTTTCCAACTTAAAGCAGGTTTCTTCAATTCTGTCTAAAAGTTTGTTCGCGGATTCAAGACTATCATTAACCAAAACGTAAACAAATATCTCTTTCAGGTCAGTTTTAGCCTGAGGGTCAATTATGACTTTATATTTCTTCATCACTGCTTTGAATTCAATTCTTTGCGCAGCTCTGAAAACGTTTCTTTAATGCCTTTGGCAGATTTACTTTTATCACGAGTCATCGCCAGCAATTTAAGCATTGCCATTGTTTCCTGGTTTTTTTCATAGACTTTTATATCCTGAACAATTACCTTTGCTTCGCCATTCTGAGTAATGACATAAGTTTTTTGATCTTTATTTATTTCCTCTATCAGGTTGGCAGCATTGGCTTTAAGATAGCTGATTGATTTCACTGATTCGCTTAGTCTCATTACGTGGTCCTTTTTTAGACCAAATATAGTCTATAATGCTTATTATGTCAACCCTTTTTATTATGAAGCTGAGAAACAGGATTGAAAAAGATCCCAACCACCCTCAAATTATTTTAACTGTTCACGGGATTGGGTATAAGTTGGTGAGTTAAAGAGCTTACAATTAAAAAGTTGCTTTGTAAGTAATATCGATTTGTCTATTAGTCACATTATTTTCAGTGACTGTAGCAGTAAAATATGACCATCGCCATCCCATTCATTAGCATAAAACAATGAACCTTCCTTCACAAAAAAACTGCTATTGCCTGTTGCAAGCAATTTTAAAAAAGCCACATCTATCTGAACGAATTGTTGTAATAAAAGTTGAGTTTATTTCTGTGAAAAAGGCTCCCTCGTTTGCACGCACAACCAAACTGTCATTTGTAGCTTCGTATATATAAATATCTCTTACAACAGGTGTAATTGTACCATAATTTGGATCTACTGAGGGCATAAAATCACCTTCCCAAAACCAAACATTACCCCATACACCTTGTGAAATTGTAACTTTCTGTTCATTGTCTGGTGGATATTTAAATTCGATTTTCTGTTGGAGATTCTTCACAAGAATTCAATATAAATACTAAAGATGAAAATAATACCAAAGAATTTTTAATTCTAATGTTTCAACTCGTATATATTATTAATTCAATAATAACTTTTCGACGAGAGTATAATAGATTATTTTCGATTTTAAAAGAAATCCAATTAATAATAGTGTTATTGATTTAGTTTCAACTTAAACAAAACTAAATAAAGAGTAAAGTAGGGGTTGTGATAATTTCAGCTTAAATAGATGGAACTCTCTCTAATCTCTCCCTTAAAAAGGGAGAGACTTGTGCACAATAAAACCTAGAATTTGATATTCTGGCGAAATAATGAATATAAAGTAATAGCAATCGACAATCCTTTCTCTTTCTAGACCTGCCTGACGTCAAGGCAGGGAAAGGTAGGTATGAGTTCCCTGAAACAAATTCTTTCCTTTTGTAGCCCCATTGATGGAATCTTTCATGACAACTTTTTACAATTCCTTACTTTGCCATGACCCCTGTTGCACTTCAAAAGAGTAGTTTTCTGGTGGAAGTTAAATAAACATTAACCATCAAAAAAGTCCGTCGAGACTCCGTCTCGCCGAGACAAGGAGGAAATAAAATGAAAACTTACAAAGGATTCTTAACCGTAGTTCTTCTGGCAGCAGTTTTAACAGGCTCGGGGTATACGCAGTCAAATTCTATAAAAGATATCACTGCTCATAAGTATGCATTAGAAAACCTTATAGCTGGTATTCATTCAGAAAATGACGGAGTAAGAAGAAATTCAATATACTTCGCTGGTTATTATAAAATAGTTGAAACAGAAGATGCACTTATAGCTCAGCTTAAAAAGGAAAACGATCCAAGCACCAGAATATTAATTGCACTTGTTCTTTACGAATTGGGTAGTGAAGAAGGATTGCTCGAAGTAAAAGATCTTTCGCAGAATGATGAAAATGCTAAAGTAAGAAGAATGGCTACCCAGATCTACAATGAATATCTGGTAAATGATGCAGGAAGCACAGCATACGTTACTGAGTAGTATTTTATGTTTGAAATTAAAATCTTTGTTATATTGAAATCAATAATGAATAAACAAATGCTGAAAATATCTGTCTGTCTTGGGATTCTTTTAATAGTTATTACTGGCTGTAAATCTGGTAACAACGAGCAGAAAGAGTTCGATACTCAAGGCTTTTTCAAAGAGATGGAAGAAATCGCCGCCATCAATGATAAAAATTTTTTAGACCTTGAAGGTAATTGGAGATTCTCAATCGGTGATGATACTGCCTGGGCTTCACCTGATTTTAAAGACAACAATTGGGAAAAAATCAGAGTGCCTGCAACCTGGGAAGATCAGGGATTCCATGGATATAATGGTTATGCCTGGTACAGAAAGACATTCGAAATCCCAAAAGAATTAATCGGCAGCAATTTTATTCTGAATGCCGGATTCATTGATGATGTTGACCAGACTTTTGTAAATGGAAAACTCGTTGGGATGTCCGGAGGTTTTCCGCCGCAGTTTGTAACTGCTTATGATGCTCACCGTGAGTATTACATTTCTAAAGACATATTGAAGGAAGGAAAAAACACAATAGCCATCCGTGTTTACGATATTCAGCTTGAAGGTGGAATTACAAGAGGAGCGGTTGGACTTTCTCCTGTTCAACCTGACGTTCGTTATATCTCTAATCTTGATCTTGATATAAATCTTACAGGAATGTGGAAATTTAATATTGGTGATCTGCCTGATTGGAAAAACTCAGACTATGATGATAGTGATTGGAAAGAAATTTTTGTTCCTGCATTCTGGGAAGCTCAGGGATATAAAAATTATGATGGGTTTGCCTGGTACAGAATGAAATTTAATCTGCCTGAAAAATATTCTAACCAGAAGATGGTTCTTTTGCTTGGTAAGATAGATGATATTGATCAGACATTTGTGAACGGAACTTTAGTTGGTTCAGTTGGCGACTGGAATTTTGATATCGTTCCCGAAAGCTTCAATCAAAATAATGAATGGGAAACGATTCGTGGTTATTATATCCCGGATAATGTTCTTCATGCCTGGAAAAGAAAATACAATCGCAGTGAGAGTTTATGATGGATTTATTGACGGAGGAATTTACCAGGGACCGATTGGATTGATAACTCAGGAAAAGTACCGTGAGTACTGGCAGAGTAAAAGAGACTGATACCTGCTCTGCATTATTTATTAAACAACTTGAAAATTTAAACTGAATATTGGATTACAATTATGGAACCATCACAAATTTACATTGCCGTTGCTATTATAGCTTTAGCCCTCATTGCTTTAGCTTTATTTTTTATTTCCCGGAAAAAAGGAAGCTATAAATTGACTCCATTGGCCGGAATTTCTTTCGGATTTGTAATAGCAGGAATTATTTTTGGCGAAAACAGGCTGATTGGTTATAGTCTGATTGGAATTGGTGTAACACTTGCGATTGTTGATATAATTATGAAGTATAGAGAAAAGAAAAAAACATAAGTTAAAGTTTTAGGTGATTCTCTTCAATCCGTGAGAAATTCCTGGAATACATTTAGTTACGATCAATGAAGTTAAAAAGAGGAGTTTTACAAATGAAATCTATAATAAAAATATTTTTAACCGTAATATTCAGTATCTCTGTGATTAAAGCACAAACAGAATCATTACCATTAATAATTGATCTTGAAAGCGATAGCATAGACTATGGTATAAGAGAACCTACCGATCTATAAAATAAAACACGAAAAACTAGATGAATATGTTCTATACCTTGATACAACTGTATTTAAACAGCGACATTTTTACTTGGTAAAACTGTGTTTAGAAACATTAGATTAAATTAAATTCAAGCAACATTTTACCAACAGCAAAAGCATTTATTGATTCGCTTGATAGCCCGTACTTCTTAAAAGATAAGAAAGAAAAGATAAATATTATCGATAGCAAA
Source organism: uncultured Ignavibacteriaceae bacterium (assembly GCA_963698155.1). Taxonomy (GTDB): domain Bacteria; phylum Bacteroidota; class Ignavibacteria; order Ignavibacteriales; family Ignavibacteriaceae; genus IGN2. The sequence continues at coordinate 13,712 of CAVOPS010000011.1, forward strand.
TTATTTGCAACAGAAATACTATTTGAACATAGAGACTACACATACTTCACAGTAAATATTTAGAATATATTGATAATAACAGGGAGAATTTAAAGCATTACGTCTATTTTATTGAAGAAGCTTTAGAACTGATATTGAATAATGTAACGTCATTTTCAGAACAAGCTAAAAACGAACTAATATATATGGCACAAAATAATTACGAGCGAGTAATGAGACTTTTTGAGATGTTTGACCTAAATAAAGCCTTTGGCAGTGAAATGAATGGCTTAATTGTAGATAGATTAGTTAATGATGAAGATGCAGGGATTAAAATGAGTGCACTCCACCATCTCTTTAAAAATAACTACCCTGATTTAGATGAATTAATTATAGAAAGAATTTACGCAGATACATCCCGCTATGCAAGGATAGTATTAGCAGACACTCTATTAAAAGCCTTTGGAACGCCAGCTAATTTATAATTAAGTAAAAAATTATTTACAGGTAGAACAAAACCAAATTGCACGAAGCAACATTGAAGTTTCTCTGGAATTATTCTGGCCAAAACCGCCATATAATCTTAATACTGTGATGGAATATTTGGAATACGCTTATTCACTTTGCGATACCTTGCTACTTTATTCCTGGCTCGGCGATTCACAATACAAAGATGTACTTCAATCAATCTTCCAAACAGCTCAATCAAACCTGCAATCGGGAGACTCTGTTGCTTGTGCCATTCAGGTAAAATCATTTCAGAACAATGTGGATTTTGTTTACAAAGATTCACTCAACGCAGACCCGCGCTTTGTAACTTTTGACGGCTGGAAATTCCTTTACTCGAATGCACAATACATTTTGGACAGGTTACCTATAACTGATGCGCAAAAGCAAGAATAATATTTTGATTTCAAAAATGACAATTGAAATGTAAGTTAACCTTGGTTACAGCAGGTGATAATATTACAAATAGGAATGATGCTAGTAAAATAAATTTAGTTGTTAAGAAAATTATTTGGATTTAAGATTGTATTTATTAAATAAAAGAAAAGTTATAATAATAAAGAACGATCCAAACAAAACATCCGATGCATAGTGGGCACCGATAACAACTCTGCTTAAAGCTAACGTAACCCCCCACAAAAAAATTAAAACAATCGCTGAATATTTCACCCACATGTTTTTTATTTGCCAGAAGAATTAATAAAGCTAAAAGCATCCAGCCCATTGCTGCGTGACCGGATGGAAATGAATCGGAACCGGTGATTCCCTGAGGCAAATACCACGGAGTAAATTGTGAAAATGCAGCATCAAGCTCGCGGAAGCGGACTCTTCCCCAAAAATATTTTACTCCCTGAATAAATATTACATATCCAAATAAAGCCATTCCCACAACAACTTTCGCATATTTAATTGCGATAGCACTTTGCACCTGATTTGCTTTATGCAGTACAATAAAAATTATTAAGTTGATAGAAAAAGAAATTATAAGGAAGAGAATAAAATGGTCTGATGCAATATTGCTCAAAAGTATATCAAATAGATAGAATATCAATCCGCTGCTTACTAAAAAGAAAACTACTTTCTGAATGTATGACCAAACATCTGATTTTGTTTTGATGAATGAATAATAAATATAAATTCCGCTGAGGATGATAAAGAGTCCCGGAATCATTCCATAGTTTTCAAGAAATTTTGCCCAGGAGGAATTTGGATTTACAATGGTCTTCGAAATATCGAGATCATAAATACCAAAAATCACTGCAAGGATTATCCAGATTGAAACAAGAAATACCAAGAAGTCCATTTTTTTTCATTATCTGATTTTCTTTTTTTGCTTAGTTTAGTGATAGAAACTTTCTTCTATTCAAAAATATCAATTTAAAAGACAGAATAAATATGAATGTATCATTCGGTAAATATCAGACGGCAGTAGAAAAATCACTTAATCACATAAGCAGGGAAAGAGTTATTGCAAGAATCTGGCAGAAAGATCACACAGTTTGGAGAAAAGATCCAACAGAAATTTCTAATCGTCTTGGCTGGCTGGATTGTGTTGAAGTGACAAAAAAATCTTTTACAGAAATAAATTTATTTGTTGAAGAGATTAGAAAAGAAGGTTTTACAGATGCACTTTTGATGGGAATGGGCGGTTCGAGTTTGGCTCCCGAAGTTTTTCGTTTAACATTCGGTGTTAAGAAAGGTTATCTGGATTTGCACGTTCTTGACAGCACTCATCCTGAAGCAATATTGGAATATGAAAAGAAACTTGACCCATCCAAGACATTATACATTGTCTCTACAAAATCAGGCGGCACAGTCGAGACAATGTCTTTTATGAAATACTTTTTTACAAGTGTATCAAAGAAAATTGGCAAGGAGAAAGCATCAAAACATTTTATTGCTATTACCGATCCGGGAAGTGGATTGGAAGAGACGGCAAAGAAACTCAACTTCAGAAAAATATTTTTGAATGATCCTGATATTGGAGGAAGATTTTCTGCTCTTTCGCTTTTCGGAATTGTTCCTGCTGCTTTGATAGGAATTGATATTGAAAAATTATTTGATGAAACCTCGAAGATGATAAATGAATGCAAGCATAAAGAAGTACTTGATAACAGTGGCGCAAAGCTTGGCGGGATAATTGGCTCATTGGCGAAAGAAGGAGTGGACAAACTCTCCTTGATCATTTCGCCTCAGCTAAAATATCTCGGCGGCTGGCTGGAACAATTGATTGCCGAAAGCACCGGCAAAGATGGAAAGGGAATTCTTCCCGTTGATCTTGAACCGTCAATTGAAGTAACTGAATATGGCAAAGATAGAGTGTTCGTTTATATCAAACTTTCCGGAGATAATTTCTTCGATAAAAAAGTTAGTGAAATAAAAGCTGCTGGATTTCCACTAATTGAAATTGAAATGAAAAATATCTATCAGCTCGGGGCTGAATTTTTTAGATGGGAATTTGCAACAGCAATTGCAGGATTTGTAATGGATGTTCAGCCATTCGATCAGCCGAATGTTGAGTCTGCTAAAATTGCAGCACGTGCAATGATGAAAGAATATCAGGAAAAAGGAAAGCTTCCTGAACTTAAAGCCTGCATTAGAATCAGAAGGGATAAAAGTTTTTGGTGATATCAAAGCTGATAATTTGAATGAGGCTATCGCATCATTTCTTTCCAAATGTGAAAAAGGAAAAAGCTATATTACAATTCAGGCTTTTTTAAAACCAGATGAAAAAACCTGGCAGCAGCTTCAACTTTTAAGATTGAAAATATTGCAGAAGTATAAAGTTGCCACAACACTTGGTTATGGCCCAAGGTTTCTTCATTCCACCGGTCAGCTACATAAAGGAGATTCAGGAAATGGATTTTTTATCCAATTTATTTCTGATATTCAAAATGATGTTCAATTCCTGATGATGCAGGAAAGAATGAATCTTCAATATCATTTGGAACATTGATTAAAGCACAGGCGTTGGGTGACAGACAGGCATTGATTGATAATAAAAGAAAAGTTCTGACGATTGATTTGGGAAAAAATGTTTTTGGGTCTTTATCAAAGCTAACTGTTTAAGCTCCGTTAACAACTAAGTACAGGGCAGGTGCAATTATTCAATATTCTTTCAACTCTTGGACCGAGGTATAGTTTATCCGTTCCCGGTCGGATGTCGGTTCCTAAAATTATTAAATCAAAATTCTTTTCTTTCGACATCTTTAAAATTACCTTGGAAGGCTCTTCACCAATTTCAATCTCGGTAAACGTGTTAACATTAAGTGACTCACCAAGTCTTTTTAGTTCGTCTACTGTTTGATGAGCAAAAGTTAATCTGCGTTCTTTAGAGTTTCCTTCAATATCCAGCGAAGCAAAGCTATCTTTGCTTTCAATAACATTAAGAATATGAACCTCGTCGTGATCGTGGTATGCAATTCCAAAAGCAACTTCAGCAGCCCTCTTTGAGGCTAAACTTCCGTTTGTCGGTACAAGAATTCTACTTGGTCTCCAATCTTCTGAAACATCGCTGCTCTGCACAACAATACTTGGACAGGGTGAAAGTCTGATAAGATTATCTACAATCGGATTAAAAAGAGTATCGGATTTTTTTTCTCTATCAGTTGCACCAACAATTAGTAAGTCGTAGTTTTTTCTTACTTCATCAAGAATGCTTTCAAGAGTGTTTTTACTTTCAGCTATTTTTTTATTTACAGGAAACTTTGTGAAAAAGCCGGCAAGCGTATTCAGGAATTGCTGACTTTCGGATTTCTCATTCTCACCAGAAATAGTAAGTAGAGTAACACTAAGATCAGTTTTTCTTCCGATTCTCTCGAGTATTCTTGCCTCAATCATTTTTGAAAGGCTTGCCTGGCTGATATCTCTTTTTCTTACAGGTAGAAGAACACGATGGACCCTGACGAGAATATTATCTTTAAGAAGCTCTTCCTGCTGAAGTCTTTTTATTTCCTGAGCTTCCGGTTTAACATGACTGAGCGTCCATCTTAGCATTACAGGAGCCATTAAGGAAGTAACAACAGCAGTTATAATAATTAAGGAATAAATTTCCTGGGATAGAATTCCAAACGATAAACCTATAGTCGCAACAATGATTTGAATTGCTCCTCTGGCGTTTAATCCGGCACCAAAACTTAGTGCGGTCCAGTGATCAGTTTTTGTCAATAACCTTGAGCCAAGATAAGCCCCAATAATCTTGCTTAGTACAGCTACTATAATTAACGCAGCCCCAATTAAAAGTAGATCAGTTCTGAAAAGATCAAGAAGATTTACTTTTAATCCGGCACCAGCAAAAAATATCGGCGCAAAAATTCCGAAAGCAGTGCTCTCAACTTTTTCAATTGACTCTTTTGGAATTGACGGCAGCTGAGCAAAAATAATTCCCGCGATAAATGCGCCAAGTACTGCTTCAAGCTGTATCGCTTGCGCAATTGCTCCAAGAGCAAATGTAAATACAACAATCAGTGTTAAAATTTTATCGCGCGAGGATATTTTGTTTAGAGTGAATGAAACCAAATATTTTACAATCAGCTTTCCAAGGAAAAAACTGAGTCCGACAAATAAAATAACTTTACCGAAAGAATAAACTATGGTACCTGTAGTTACTGCTTCGCCGCCAATTAATCCTAAAACAATTGACAATATAATCCACGCTGCTGTATCATCAATCATTCCGGCAGCAATTGTAATCTGTCCGATGTCTCTTCTAATCAATTTTAAATCAATTAACACTTTTGCAATAACAGGAATTGCTGAAAGAGACATTGCTGTGGCAAGAAATAAACCAAATATTAATCGTTGTGTGGGATCTACAAGCAGTTGATCGGGGATATACAAACTGAAAATGTAACCTGCTGTAAAAGGAATAATTAATCCTCCCAATGCAGTTGCTGCAGCTTTCTTGGAGTGATGCTTGATGAGCACCAGATCAGTCTCAAGTCCGGTAATCAACAATAAAAATAATGCGCCTATAAGTGTAATGACTTCAAGCAAATTTATTTGAACTTCAGTAACCGGAATAATCCAGCCATAAATAAATGGGAATATATTGCCAAGCAGAGACGGACCTAAAACAATTCCGGCAATAATTTCTCCGAGGACCGCAGGTTGCCCAAGTTTTTGGGAAAGTTCACCAAAAAGCCGGGCTGTCACCAGCAAAACTGAAATCTGGATTAGCAATTTCAGGATGTCACTGTGAATCGCTGCCTGAATTATTTCGTCGGGAATTGGCATTCAATTAAAAAAGCTGATTAATGAATAAAATTGGGATTTTTTTTTGTGAAAGTAATCAAAATCGGGCTGAATAGAAAGAAGTCTGACTATTTGTAAAAAAACTGACTGCTTTTTTTAACTGCTTATTATCCTAAATATCACCGGTCAGCTATTTTTAACAGAAGATTGGTGGATTGGGAAAAAATAGTTG
>CAVOPS010000012.1:0-78670 GCA_963698155.1 uncultured Ignavibacteriaceae bacterium
CGCAATTTCTCTGATCTTATATCCTTCATAGTGTTTAAGTACAAATGTCATTTTCTGTTTTGGTGAAAGAGATTCTACAGCTGCATTCACAATTTCTCTGAGATTTGCACCTGAGGAAATTTCTTCTGGCGATAATCCATCGTAAACCAACTCTTTTTTTGTGCTGAATTCATTTTCTTCATCATCATATTCTTTATCAATTGAAACTTTCAAGTGCTCTTTGCTTCTGCTTTTATAAGTAAGGCAGACATTTGTCGTTATTCTAAAAAGCCAGGTTGAAAACTCACTCTGGAAACGAAAGCCTTTAATGCTGCGGTAAACCCGAATAAAGACTTCCTGGTACAAATCTTTAGCATCATCTTCATTATTTGAATACTTTAATGCGATGGAAAGAACACTGCGGTCGTAGCGGTATACAAGCTCCTCAAAGGCATTCTGGTCGCCCTTTTGAGCCTGAACTATCAAGTCTGTGTCCGTTAATTGCATTTAGTCCTTTCCATAACTAATGAATTAGACTCTGGTGATTTAGAAAAGGTTGTGTTGTTTTACGGATTAAAATTAGGTTTTATGATTCAATAAGTCAAAAACCGAATCCAGTTGGTAGGTTGGAACTATGTTTTCTGTTCCGTTCTGGAAATATTTTACGCCTGTATGGACTAGTACAGTATCTATCCCAAAAGCGTTTCCCATCCTTATATCAGTCTCAAGTCGGTCACCAATTAAGAGTGTTTTTGAGGGAATGAATTGAAGACGGCTTTTTATTTCATTGAACATAAACTCAGATGGCTTCCCGAAATGGAGTTCCAGTTTTCTGTGAGTTCTTTTTTCAAGTGCTGAAATTGTTGAGCCTGCATCAATAACCTCTCCATTATCAACAGGACAGGTATCATCAATATTTGCGGCAAAAAATCTTGCACCATTCTCAAGCGCACGAGCAGCAATTTCAAGTTTACTGTAATTAAGTGTCCGGTCAAGTGTGATGAGAATCAAATTTATCTCTTCCTGAATCGTTGAATACTTCAAACCGGATTTTTCAATTTCATTTATAAATGAATCTTCACCTATTGCAAAGAACTTATCACTATTAAAATTTTGTTTTAAGTAATTCGTAACCACGATTGTTGAATTGATAATCTCTTCTTCCTCAACATTCAAACCCCAGTTCTTTAGAAGCCTATGATAATCTTTTGCAGTACCTGTGGTTTTGTTTGAAACGAAAACGATTTTCTTTCCAACAGACTTCAGATGATTGATAACTTCATCCGCACGAGGAATGAGGTGTTCACCACGGTAGATTGTTCCATCAAGATCAAAAATAAAATAGTCATATTTCTCAGAAAGGCTCAAAGATCTAATTCTTTCTTCATTGCTGCCAGAGATTCGGTAATTGTGTGGGGCTTGTAACCCAATTCGGTTTCTGCTTTGAGTATTAATAAGCCAGATTTCAATGGTCTTCGTGCCGGCTGTTTTAGCTCTTCAGTTGTAATTGGTGAGATTAAACTTTTATTAAGGTTAAAAAAATCAGCGATTCTCAATGTGAAATTATAACGTGATAAAAATTCCTTCCCGCCAATATTGTAAACTCCGGTTTTTCTGAATTCAATAATTTTGTTTATTCCCTGAACAAGGTCATCGATAAAAGTTGGGTTGTTTATCTGATCTTTAACAATTCTGATCTGCTCATTATTTCTTAGTGAGTTTACAACCCAGCGAACAAAATCAGGTCTGCTGTTAGGTGCAATTCCATACAAAACATTTGTCCTTAGGATGGCAAAGAAAGTACCACTTATCCTCAGCGTATTTTCACTCGCAAGCTTTGTTCTTCCATAATATCCTACCGGATCAGGAGTCGCGTTCTCATCATAAGGACCATTCTTCCCATCAAAAATATAATCCGTAGAAATGTGAATGATATGAGCGTCAATCGCTCTCGCTGCTTCTGCAATGTACTCGATTCCTTTAACGTTTATTTTCCAGGCATCCTCACGAAGCTTTTCACTGAGATCAACATTCGTAAATGCTGCTGTGTGAATAATAAAATCGGGGTAATAGTCGTGAATAACTTTTTTAATGCTGTCTCTGTTTTTAATATCAGAAGAAATATATTCTACAGAATCAACAACCGATTCATCTTCAACCGATGTTGCGAGTAATTCAATGTTATCTTTAGAAGAATAAAATTGAACTGCCCGCTGTCCAAGCATCCCATTTGATCCGGTGATTAAAATTCTATTTTTTACTAATCCGTTCGTTTGCATCTCTATTAAGATTTAATAAGTCATTTGCTTCAGAATAAGTTGTAGCAACTCCAGCAAATAAGTTTGCTTGTTCCAGAGCTAAAAGTACGTTTTTATTTTTTATGTAATTATAGAAATAAACTGCCCCAAATACATCACCGCAGCCAACTTTATTAACAACATTTGTTTTCAAAGCATCCTTGTGAATTTTTTTAAACGAGTTTTGTTCCCTAAAAAAAACTGTCGCACCTTTTTCAGCTCTGGTTATTATGATTTGTTTGATTCCATAAGAAAATAATTCATCAACTATTGCAGCTTCTTCTTTCTTATCTGAAAGCGTTAACAATTCTGATTCATTTGCCTGAAGAATATCAATACACTCAGCCCATTCATTAAAATCTGCTATCCGCCTGAAAATTCTGTTCAGGTTTTTATCAACACCACGGCTGAAAGTATGAACGTCAAAATAAACCAGTCCGCTGTAATTTTTTTTGAGCTGTTCAAGCTGATTTAAAGAAATATCGAATCCAGAAATCATATTTATCAAAATGCCATCGAACTGATTCAGGTTTTCTTTTGGTAATGGGAGATTTGCAGCGATCCGGGAATAAGTTTCTTTACGTTCACAAATACCATCAACCTTAAGTTCAACCTGAGGGATCGAATCAACATAAACAAGAAAATCATTTTTTATCTTACTATAAGCAGGCTTAAATAACTTATCATTTTGCTTATCAATACTCGAACAGAGATATATATTATCCTCTGTAACTGCCTGACTTAACATCGAAACAACAGCGTAAAATATTCCTCCCGGCTTTACCGACACGCTTTCTTCGTCAATTATTTTATCGACAACTGATTGACCAACAATTAGAATATTCATTTTAATTTTTTTTGTAAATATAGATTCGTTACAGCTTCAATTGAAATAAATGGGGCTTCATACTTCGTTAAATTTAGGTTATATTTGTTCTTGTTTATGATAACCAATACCTCCGGAATTAGTAAATGAAAATAGGAATTACTTGCTATCCAACTTACGGCGGCAGTGGAGTAATAGCTACAGAATTAGGAAAAGAATTAGCACTCCGCGGACACGAAGTTCATTTCATTAGTTATGCACTTCCATTCAGACTTTCACATTACGTAGAAAATATTGTTTTTCATGAAGTTGAGATAAGCACTTATCCTTTATTTGAATTTCCTCTTTATTCTCTTTCTCTTGCCAGCAAAATGGTTGAAGTTGCTGAATTTGAAAAACTTGATTTGCTACATGTGCATTATGCTATTCCTCATGCAACAAGTGCTTACCTGGCAAAAGAGATGATGAGTAAAAACAGAGATCTGAAAATATTTACAACTCTGCATGGAACAGACATAACACTTGTCGGTTTAGAACCATCCTTTCTTCCTCTTGTAAAATTCAGCATTGAAAAAAGCGACGGCGTAACTACCGTATCTCGTTTTTTAAAAGAGAAAACAATCACTAATTATTCCATTGAGGCAGATATCAGGGTAATTCCAAATTTTGTTGATACTGATCTTTTCAAACCTGAAAGTAATGGTGAATTCAGAAAAGCAATTGCACCTAATGGCGAAAAAATACTCGTCCATACTTCCAATTTTAGGCCGGTAAAACGGGTCCCGGATACAATCAGAATTTTTGAAAAAGTTCAGAAAGAAATCCCATCCAAATTAATTCTTGTTGGTGATGGTCCCGATAGATCAGAGTGTGAAAGACTATCCAGACAGTTAGATTTGTGTGATACCGTAAAATTCCTCGGTAAGCAGGAAGGACTTGTTGAAATATTATCATCATCTGATCTTTTTCTGATTCCATCGCAATCTGAAAGCTTTGGGCTTGCTGCTCTTGAAGCAATGGCTTGTGGCTTACCGGTTGTAAGTTCAAGTGTTGGCGGACTTCCTGAATTAGTTAAGCACAATGAAACCGGTTTTATTGCTGAGATTGGTGATGTTGACCGAATGGCAAAGTATGCACTTGAACTGCTCAGTAATGATAAGAAGTACAAACTCTTTTCTGAAAATTCGAGGCAGAGAGCAGTTAACAAATTTGATAAATCAATAGTAGTCCCACTCTATGAAGAATATTATGAACAGATTTTGAAAAGTTAGTTATGATAGTATACTGTACGGGGATAAAAAAAGGCGACCAGGCTCATCAGAAACTTCTTACAAATATAATTGAATTTACCGAAAGTCTGGGGCATACTGTGCTAACTGAGCTAAGCAGTAAATTCAACAGAATTATACCTCTTACAGAGAACCAAACTTATAAAAGAAATCTTAAATGGATAGATGGAAGCAAGCTTGTAATTGCTGAAATTTCTAACGCTGATGTAGAAATAGGGATTGAAATAGGCTATGCTTTATTCCAAAGAAAAGTTGCAGTTCTTGCGCTTCACATTTCGCATGCTCGAAAAATTTCGTCAATGCTTTCCGGGTGTGATTCCCCCCTGTTAACCATTCAAAAGTACGGCGATGTTAATGAATTGCAAAGCATAATTAAAACTTATTTACATAAGTCTGGCTAAAAGTTGAACGAGAAAGATTTCATCTTCAGTAAAAGTAAAGAGTTATCCTTATCCGGATTAAAAAGTTTCCCAATAGATTTTATAGTTTCAAAAAGTTTAAATGCCATCCAAATTCCAGATAAGGTATTAGTTCTGGGTAAAGAATTTTTCGGTTCATACGAGGTTTCTTCAGCCGCCGGCGATTTTGTTCTTACATTTAACAATCTATTCGAAGCAAAATATGTTGTCTATGCCAGCCAGCATAGAAAAAATAAAATTAATATTCCCAATGAAATAAGCAGTATTAAAAAATCTGTTGAAGATTATGAAAAATATCTGGACGAGTTACTTCAGGAGATTAAAAAAGATTATCTAAAAAAATGCAGCAGCGAAAAAAACTTAACATCCGTTTCAAACGAAATTTTCAAGAAGTTAAACCTGGCCAGGTTATGAGCAGAGATTCAAAAGTATCAGATAGAATTTATTCATACTTAACTGCTACATTCGGAGAAGAAACTGCAAAAAACTACGGTGACTTTATTGGGGAGGAGCCTGCCAAATATATTCGAGTCAATGAAAGAAAAATAAAACGAGAGACACTTTCTAATCATCTGCTTGAAACTTATGGGATAAAAACTGAAGTAATCTCTTATCCTGCAAACGCATTGAAAATTCTAGATGGTTTTGACTATGCCGGAAGCACACTCGAGATAGCTTTTGGTTTTTATTATATGCAGGCATTGACATCAATGCTACCGCCATTAGTATTGAATCCATCATTAAAAGATTTGGTTCTTGATCTTTGCTCGGCACCAGGTTCGAAAACTACTCAAATAGCTGAATTGATGGACAATAAGGGAGTGCTTGTAGTTAATGAATTAGAGATTGATAGGATAAAAGCGTTAGTATTCAACCTTGATAAAATGAACTTCCTCAATTACGGTGTGGTTAATCAGAGAGGTGAAATTTTAAGTAAATATTACAATTCTTACTTTGACAAAATTCTCGTTGATGCACCCTGCAGTGGACTTGGCATCATCCAAAAAAAGAGTGAAGTAAATAAGTGGTGGTCGCTTGAGCGTGTAAATAATCTATGTGAAATTCAGAATAAGCTTTTAGTCTCAGCAATTAAGATGTTAAAAGTTGGCGGTGAGCTTGTTTATTCAACCTGCTCACTTACACCGGAAGAAAATGAATTAATAATTAACAGAATTCTGGAGAAATACCCAGTTGATGTTGAAGCTGTTGATATGCCAATAAAGTATCATAAAGGATTGACAGAATATCAAGGAGTTAAGCTTGATAAAAGACTAAAGAATGCTATCCGAATATTTCCCTGGGAAGTTGACTCGGATGGATTCTTCCTCATCAAGCTGAAAAAAACGGGTGAGACAAATGCAACGGAACAAATAAAATGGAGGAAGCATTTTGTGATGACCATGCACAAGTACAGTGATAATGTTATTCAAGAGAAACTCAAACCACTCGCTGAGGAGTTCGGAATCGACAGAGAAGTTTTTTCAAATTATAAATTTCTATTGAAGCGAAACGATATATATTTTACTTCCAAAGAATGGGGTGACGATAATCTTGGCTTATTTCATAGAGTCGGCAGCAAATTCGGAATTATTGATAAAAACGGAAACATTGTCCTTCATTCATTCGCAGCACAAATTCTTCAGAACCATATTTCAAAAAATATTTATGATATACAGAGTCTTGATGAACTTAGATTGTACCTAATGGGAGCGCTGATAAATAATGTTCAACTTCCTCATGGACAATATGTTGTAAGGTTTAATGGTTTTGTACTTGGGACTGGCGTTATTATCAAAGCTGGTTTGAAGAGCAGATATCCTCGTTCAAGCCGAACTCAAACCATCCGAATTAAAGGTCAAAAAGTTCAATAGTTATTAACTCAGTTACAGAGTTATTTTCAACTAAGAATAAATTATCTTACTGTAATCAGGCGCTTAAAGCACCAACCAAGCTGTTCTGTTTTTCAAGTTCGACTATGCTTTTATGATTTCTTAATCCTTTAAGACAATCCATTCCCTCCAGAACAAAAAATGCTTCGAATATAGCTTTCTTCCAGTCAGAGTTTTTAATAATAAAAGGAAGTTCCCTGACAGGTTTTGGAGTTCCTTCAGACAACGGAACTATCTTTACAATTTTATCCCTGTCACCAATCGCCTGGTTCACAGAAACACTTATCAGATAAGTGTACAAAGTTTTTGGGACACCATAAGAGCTTATGTTATCCCCCCAGAATGTCACTGTTGCTAAGGCCATACACAACCACCATATTTTTAAATTGTTGAAATAATTTATTTGAAGGAGTCTGCAACCACAGATATCCATTCATCCCGACTTGAATTTTGTATAAATAAAGTTGCAAGAATAATACCATCAACTTATTCCCTTTATCTGCCAAAAAAATGAATGAGTTGACATTTTATTGGCGACACTTTCTGAATTAAACGACATAGTAAGTACTTTGCAGTACTATCCGTCAGTAAATGAGATGATTAATAAATTGATAAAAAATGATTTCATTTAGGAGTTAATAAATTTTGCCAAGAAGAGGCATAAATAAAAAAACCGCCCTAAAATAAATTTAGGGCGGCTCAATCTTAATTGAAATAAAATTTATTAAGTTAAATTTTATTTAGCTAAAAGCATTTTCCTCGTTTGTTTGAATTGTGGTGTTTCAATTGTGTAGAAGTATGCACCACTTGTCAATTCTGAAGCATCGAAAGTAATTGTGTGCGGACCTGCTTCTTTGAACTCGTTTATTAATACTGCAACTTCCTGACCTAATAAATTATAGACTGCCATTTTTACAATACCAGCTTCAGCAATACTGTAATTGATTGTAGTTGAAGGATTAAATGGATTCGGGTAATTCTGCTCTAAGGCATAAACTGTTGGAGAGTTAACCTCAACTTCAACATCGTAACTAAAACTAAAGGTGCCATTAAAATCCATTTGTTTTAGTCTGTATAAATATTTGCCATCAGGGACTTTGACATCAGTATAGATATAGCTTCTTGGTTCAGTAGTAGAACCTGAACCCGTGACAAAACCAACTACTTCGTAGCTTGAATTTTCAGTTTTGCATTCAACTTCAAATCCATAATTATTTAGCTCGGTTGCTGTAGTCCACTGCAGCAAAACATTATTACCAGTTACAGAAGCTGTAAATGAAGTTAGCTCTACTGGTACTGGATCATCTCCAGTGATTCTAACGATAGAGAAATTTCCCTGTGATCCGGAGTTAGCTGTATATCCACTTGCCCAGCAAGATCTAAACAGAGTTCCATAGCCGGTAGTTGAAGTTGTCAGAGCATCCACACTTCTCGACGTGCCGGTGAAACCTGTTTGACGAAGCTCAATTAATAAATGTCCTCCTGTGTAAACATACACACTATCAAATGCAAATGTCATTTCAGGTCCCCAGTTGTTCGGTGTACTTCCAAAAGTATATGTATTAGCCAGAATAGTTAAGCTGCCCGCTCTAACCTGCTTTTTAGGTCCAACAAAATTTGCCGAAAAATCTGTAAGACTCATATTGGCAGGATCAACACTCTGACCTAAGTAAAAATCATAATTAGTAACAGTTATATCTGCAGCTGGCCAATCAGCCGTAGCAGAAGTAGGAAGCCGCCAACTAACAGCTAAAAGCTGCTTGTTTAACAGGTTCGTTAACAAACTTTCGTGCATTAATAACTGATATGTACGCGCTGTTGTTGAGAGTTGACTGGTAAATCCCCCATTACCAGGCGTACTTGTATAATCGGGCGGAACTACATGATACACAATTGCTTCCTGAGCGATAACATTGATTGAGAAAAGCAGGAACACAAGAAAAGTATAGAAAGTTTTCATAGCATCTCCTATTTTTGTTGATGAGTGATACAGAAAAATAATTTATTATTAATCTTCATGCAAGACTTCAGAATAAAGATTTACATTGTGTGCGAAAAGAACGTTTTTAAAAACTTATTATTGGAGCATATTGGCAGGTAAATAAAAAACCGCAATCCGGATTACTTCTAGATTGCGGTAGCTAAATCAGATTGCATCATCCTGCTAAAGCAGGATTCGCAGTGACGTATTAATAATTACACATCATAATACAAACCAAACTCAAACGGATGAGGTTGAAGTGCCATTGGCTTGATTTCCTTTTCGATCTTATACTTTATCCAGGTTTCAATTACATCCTCAGTAAATACATCACCTTTTAATAAGTACTCGTGATCATTTGCCAAAGCTTTTATCGCTTCATTCAAACTACCAGGAGTTGAAGGAACATTTTTTAATTCTTCGGGAGGCATATCGTAAATATCTTTATCGAGTGGTTCACCTGGATCAATTCTGTTTATTATACCATCTAATCCAGCCATCAGCATTGCAGAAAATGCGAGGTATGGATTAGCAGAAGGATCAGGACAACGGAACTCAACTCTTTTTGATTTTGGACTTGTTGAATACATTGGAATTCTTACTGCTGCACTTCTGTTCCTTTGTGAGTAAGCAAGATTAACCGGCGCTTCAAATCCGGGGACTAATCTCTTGTATGAGTTAGTTGTAGGATTTGCAAAAGCACACAACGATGCAGCGTGTTTCAATAATCCTCCGATGAAGTAAAGTGCGTCTTCGCTCAAACCTGCATAACCTGGTCCTGCAAAAAGAGGTTTTCCTTTTTTCCATAAGCTCGTGTGAACGTGCATTCCGCTGCCGTTATCACCCTGAATTGGCTTAGGCATGTAGGTTACAGTTTTATTCCACTTCTTGGCTGTGTTCTTTACAATATATTTAAACATCAAAAGCTGATCGGCAGATTTAACTAGAGGAGCAAAACGTAAATCAATTTCGCACTGACCTCCGCTTGCAACTTCGTGATGCTGTGCTTCCACATCAATACCACAATCGATTAAATTAGTTACCATTGCGTTTCTTAAATCCATTAAAGCATCGGTCGGTGGAACCGGAAAATAACCTTCTTTATATCTTGGTTTGTAACCAAGGTTTGGATTTTCTTCCCTACCTGAATTCCATCTTCCTTCAATGGAATCTACCATATAAAAACTGCCGTTTGGTTTTGAGTCGAATCTCACATCATCAAAAATGAAAAACTCAGCTTCCGGTCCAAAAAAAACAGTATCTGCTATACCTGTTGCTTTGAGATGAGCCTCTGCCTTCTGAGCAATGTTTCTCGGGCAGCGGGAATATTTTTCTTTGGTTGCCGGTTCGTAAACATCACAGATTAAGCTTGCAGTTGGTGATTCAATGAATGGATCAAAAAACAGAGTATCAGGATCTGGGATGATTAACATATCGCTTTCGTTGATTGCCTTCCATCCTCTTATCGATGAACCGTCAAATCCATACCCATCGACAAAAGAATCAGCGTCAAACTGAGAAACCGGGACAGTAAAATGCTGCCACTGTCCGGGGAAGTCCATAAATTTTAAATCAATGAATTTAATTTTTTTGGTTTTGACAAAGCTTAGCACTTCATCGATTGCACTGGGAGATTTTGCCATATTGTATTCCTTTTTTATTTATTAAATATTAATTGCTGTTGTCTCTTTTAATGTAGAAAGAACATAAGTTGTTTTGGTGCTTGTAACACCCAGCCAGGTTTGGATTTCGCTAAGAAGTTTCTCAAGTGCTTCAGTGTTTTTTACTACTACTTTAAGTAAATGAGAACCTTCGCCCAAAACCGAGTGACATTCCAATATGCTCGGATGCTTATCAACGTGTTTAATCAAATCTTTATAATGCTTTGAGGAATCCATTATCACAAGAATAAAAGCAACTATATCAAGTCCAAAAGCTTGCTTGCTAACTTTTGCATGATATCCTTCAATAATTTTATTATCTTCCAATTTTTTTAATCTCTCGCTGACCGAAGGGACAGACAAACCTACCTGTTCAGCAAGTTCGTTGCGTTTAGTTCTTCCATTTATCTGAAGGGTTTTAAGAATTTGAATGTCTGAGTCGTCTAGCATAGTTACCGTGTTTTATTCTGATATAATTGACCGTAAAAATATAGTTATGATACATACTATCCAAATTAAATAAGGAATAATCACCATATTTCCTTTTTTATTTAAGATATTTTGAAGATTTTAGATTATTATTTAGAATTTATACTAGTTATGCTTAACTAATATCGTACCACTTTCAGATTTTAGGTTGGTTTATCGAGGATATAAATAATCACACGAGTAAGTTTAAAAATGGGTATTTCAGGAATGAATATTACAATTATCCAGATTTATTCAGGTGGAGTTTCATCTTCTATACTTTTTTTCGCCTTTTTCTTTTCAGATTTTCTGTCGTAAGACTTTTTATCCTTTTCTACCTTGGGTGGTTTTTTGGGTACAGGAATGCGTTTCTATTTCTTCTTTATTATAATTTTCATCAGCCTCTCCCAAACCCTCACCAAAGGAGAGGGCTTGTAGTTTACAGATATTTTCTAAAAGAGAATTTCTATATTATTAAATATAAATCTTTCAACTATTGTTTTAAGCCTTCCTTAAGGGGAGGTTGGTGGAGCTTTCTAGAATATAGCATAAATAAAGGGTGCCAGTGCAGAACCCTGTGTTAAAATAATAAGTCCACCAAGAAGTAAAAGTAAAATCAGAATCGGTGCAAGCCACCATTTTTTTCTTACTTTAAGAAAATCCCAGAGTTCAGATACTATTGAAAGTTTGCTCATAATATTCCTTAATGATTTATTCCGAATTTATTTCGGAATCTTTTTGGTAATCATATAAAATCTAAAAATTCATCAACGTAATAAGATGCTGTCCAAAGGACTCCTTCGGAGAAACGAGTTCAGCATAGATTTTCAAAATTGTCTGTCGTAATCTATTTGTTTTTTATGAATAATTGTACGCTTTTCCCAATAAGTTTTTGCTGATTTATCATATTTCAGAGTCATAAACTTTTTGCCAACAATTTTTGCTAAAAAAGAGATTGGGGTAAGAACAAAATAAAATAAAATTGTTAGAATCAATCGTGACATAAAAAATCCAAGAACAACAGCCAGTCCCATCCAGATCTTGTTAAGGGGTTTAAGTATTTGAGGAATAACTAATCCACTAATAAAAAGTAATCCTCCAATGACAGCAAAATAAATCGATGAAGGTTTTTCAAAATAAAATAGCAAGGCAGCTATCGCTGCCAAAACACCTCCGACAGTTATTCCAAATTTGCGAAGGTCTTTTTTTGTTTCTTTTATATGCTTGAATTCTTCTTTAAGCATAGTTAATCAAGTACAAATTCTTTTTTCCAATCAACATCTTTTTCCAGCGGCTTTTGATCTTCTTTTGAAAGCAAATAATTACCAAGGACAAGGTAATCAATATTAGTTCGCATAAAACATTTATAGGCATCTTCAAGTGTGCAGACAATTGGCTCTCCTCTAACATTAAATGAAGTGTTAATAATTACAGCACAGCCAGTATCCTTTTCAAACTGCGAAATTAATTTATGATATCTTGGATTTGTTTCCTTGTGAACAGTTTGAAGCCGTGCAGAATAATCAACGTGAGTAATTGCTGGTATATCAGAACGAACAACATTGAGTTTTTCAATTCCCCAAAGACTTTCCTCTTTATCCGTCATCTTAATTCTTCTTTCTTTTTTCACATCGGCAACCAATAACATATACGGACTTTCTTTCTCAATCTCAAAATATTCTCCAACTTTTTCATACAAAACAGATGGTGCAAATGGTCTGAAACCTTCCCGGAATTTTATCTTTATATTCATCAAAGCCTGCATTTTAGGTGATCGTGCATCCCCAATTATTGTACGAGCACCCAAAGCACGAGGTCCGAATTCCATTCTGCCATCAAACCAACCGATTACTTTTTCTTTAGCAATAAGTTTTGAGACTGTTCGAATCAGCTCATCCTCAACTAATTTCTTAGCAGGATAATTATGCTTTTTAATGAATGAATCAATTTCATCATCATTAAAATCGGGACCAAGATAAGAACCAGCCTGTGAATCTGTTTTACCATCTGCTAAGCGGGGATTTTCCAGATAGCAATACCATCCAACAAGAGCTGCACCCAAAGCCCCACCTGCATCTCCAGCCGCCGGCTGAATCCAGATGTTTTCAAAAGGACCTTCCCTTAAAAGTTTACCATTAGCAACACAGTTTAATGCAACTCCGCCTGCCAGTGCTAGATTCTTAAAACCTGTTTCTTTGTAAACGTGATTGCCCATTTTCAAAACGATCTCTTCTGTTACTTCCTGAAGAGAGCAAGCAAGATCCATATCCTTTTGTGTAAGCTTTGTTTCAGGAACTCGCGGTGGTCCGCCAAAAAGTTTGTCGAACTTACTATTGGTCATCGTCAGCCCGGCACAGTAATTAAAGTAATCCATATTCATACGGAATGAACCATCATCCTTAACATCAATCAGATGATCATAAATTATTTTTTTGTACTTCGGTTCGCCGTATGGTGCAAGTCCCATCACTTTGTATTCGCCTGAGTTCACTTTAAACCCAGTATAATAAGTAAATGCAGAGTAAAGAAGACCGAGTGAGTGAGGAAATTTTATATCAGCCCAAAGCTCAATTGAGTTTCTTTTACCAACACCATAACTGCTAGTTGTCCACTCACCCACTCCATCCATTGTCAGAATAGCAGCTTCTTTAAATGGTGAAGGAAAGAAAGCCGATGCAGCGTGGGATTCGTGATGTTCAGGGAAAATAATTTTACCTTCGTAACCAAGTTCTTTACCGATTAATTCTTTCATCCATAGCTTCTCTTTAATCCATAAGGGCATTGCTTTTATAAATGACTTAATTCCAACAGGAGCAAAACTAAGATATGTTTCAAGCAGACGCTCGAATTTCAAGAAAGGCTTATCATAAAAGGCAACGAGATCAAGATCGGAAGCTTTGATACCAGCATAGTCAAGACAAAATTTAATTGCACCCTCGGGGAAACGATGATCATGTTTCTTGCGGGAGAATCGTTCTTCCTGAGCTGCAGCTAAAATCTTACCATCTTTAACAATGCATGCTGCACTATCGTGGTAGTAAGCTGAGATGCCGAGTATGTAAATATTTTTCCTGTTCACGAATTAATTTCTGTTGATTAAACTAAGGTGTTAGTGCTTTTTGTTCCTGCCAGGGTTTGACCCAAAGGTAATTTGGTGCCGTCATTGGAACTGCAAGCAATCTTCCTCCAAAACCGAAATAACGATAAACTACGGTTGTTGTATTTAAAACTTTTATTGAGCTTAATGCTTCATCATTAAGCTGAACATCATACTTATTTGCCAGTTCGACCGTTTTATTAATTAAAGCATCGCTATACTTTTTATGTCTGAGCTCAACTTTAATATTTTCTTTTTCTGTGGTAAAATCCCCAACCGATATATTTTTCTCTTCCTTTCTGTCAATAAGCTCAAAAAGAGAATACCCTTCGGAGACTTTAACCGGCCCATACATTTCGCCGACTTTCATAATAGCAGATTTCTTACCTATCTCGCCGTACTCATCAACAGAAAAAAATCCCAGTTCACCATTATTATTTTTAGCGCCTTCCCTGATAGTATATTTGACAGCAAGTTCTCTGAAATCCTTGCCAGCATTTAATTCATCCAGAACTGTTCGAATAACATCAAGGTCTTCTGTTAGAACTTCAATAATTTTTACTTCCAGAACCAAAGTTGTATCCCTGTTCTTTTCAAGAAAATATTCATAAGCCTCTTCATCTGTAATTTGAATACTCTGAGTAATTTCTTTTCGTAATGTTTCAGTTAAATAATATGCTCGCCACATTTTTAGGTACCGCTGAACCTCAGGTAAGTTCTGAAACCCTCTTTTGTATCCTTCACGCGACAGGAGCTCATGTTCAATAAATATTTTAACAGCATAATTCAATCTGCCCTTTATATGATAACTATCGAGAGAATCAACATAAAATTTTTCAATTGATAGTTCCTGAAGAAAATCATTAATGGTTACAGGCTGATTATTCAGTTTTATAAACTCGGCATTCAGTATTTCCGGACCCAGTTCAGTTTCAATTTTATATAAGTCTTCTGGTACAATATAAACTTTTTCTCCCGCAGGAATTTTTTCCTTTTCACTTCTCGTTTTCAAAGTCTCCTCAACCAGGTCAGATATTTTTAGAAATAATTCCTTGTTCGTTTCCGCAACCGCATCTTTAAAAAATTTTGAATAAAAATCTTTATAGATACTGTCCGTTATTGTTTTTTCCGCAACTTTCAGCACATACTTTTTCTGCTCTTCCGCCTGCTGAGCATTTTCAATAACTCTTTCTTCAGTTGAAATTAATCTGAAAATGTACCAGCCGTTCGGAGCTTTAATCGGTCTCGTAAATTCTCCCAGCTTAAGGTTGTATAAAATATCCTCAACATTTTTATCCATCTGTCCATAACTAACCACATAAGGAGTCTCTTGCAGACTGCTTTCAGGTCGTTTAAGAAATATAGAATAAAAATCAACTCCATTCTTAAACTGTGCATACAAATCATTAATCTCTGCTTCATCTTCAGAGAAGATATAATTCAT
Source organism: uncultured Ignavibacteriaceae bacterium (assembly GCA_963698155.1). Lineage (GTDB taxonomy): Bacteria > Bacteroidota > Ignavibacteria > Ignavibacteriales > Ignavibacteriaceae > IGN2. Next base: position 15,351 of record CAVOPS010000012.1, read on the forward strand.
ATCAAGTAACAAGTTGTTTCTTCGAAAGGCTTCAATTAAATACTCATTCGACAATTTTACTTTACTCAGAATTTCCTGCCTATAAAGTGCATCGCGGACATACATTTTTTCAATAGCTTTATAAGTTGATTTGATCAGTTCAGAATTATCTAAGCCCATTGATTCAGCCTCGAGCGCCCATAGTTTTTCAGCTATTATGGAATACAATACTTCTTTTTTCAGAGCATCTTCGGCACCTATCATCCCTGCATTAAATCTGAGGAGTAAGTTCATATCTTTCAATGAATTCGCTTTCGGTAATTACTTCACTGCCTATTTTAGCAATTATTTTCTCCTCATTTGCCTGACTCCGGACAGTTTGAGGTAAGATTAAAAGTATTAATAGTAAAAATATTTTATACATTAATTTGATATTACATGTTGAAAAACTGAAGCTGGTATACCAGATGACTGACTTTTAAACTCACAAGTTAATTTCATAAATCAGCGATTAAATCGCCGTTAAAATAGCGATATTATCCTAAATCAGGTAAGTCAAAATGGTTGTTAAAACAGTATTTACTATTTAATAAATCCCAATTTTTAAACTATGTTTACCCTAATTTTAAGTAATTGATTTATATTTTTCTGATGAGATTTTTAACACATATTTGATTTAGTAACCGAACTTCACTTGAATTAAAATAAGGTATTTGATTGCCACTCTCTGATAAACAAAAAAGACTGATAGACATAAAAAAGAACAAGCAATCAGTACAAGATATCTCTAACGAGCTGAAAATTGATGAAAAGCTCGTTGAAGAGTTTATTGGTAATTCTAAGAAAAAGACTCCGCGCTGGTTCTATCTTGTTTTAATATTACTACCTGTTGTCATTGTCCTTTTTTTAGAACTCAGTTTGAGACTTTTTAATTACGGACGAACTTATGACCAATGGATTCCTGCAGGAGAAGGTAAATTAACATTAAATCCGGAAATAGGATTCAGATATTTTTATAATACAGAGAGAGTCCCTTCTGCAAATCATAATTATTTTGATGAAATTAAAAAGGAAAATTCCTTTCGTGTTTTTGTAATGGGCGAAAGTAGTGCTGCCGGATTTCCGTACTCTCCGAATGGTGCCTTCTCGAGGTACATTCGAAAACGACTTGAACTGCTCTACCCGGAAAGGAAGATTGAAGTTGTTAATATTGCAATGTCTGCAATTAATTCTTACGCTTTAAAGGATATGCTACCGGGAGTATTAGAGAAGCAACCAAATCTGATAATTATTTATGCAGGACATAACGAATATTACGGTGCTCTCGGCGTAGGTTCAGTAGAAACACTGGGTGAAACACGATTTATTGTGAACACGGTTATTTGGCTTAATAGATTCAAGACCTTTGAATTGCTTCGTGATGTTGTGAAATCAGTTTCGGGTTGGTTCTCAACACCAATTAAATCTGATGGAACATTGATGGCACGAATGTCTCAGCGACAATTAATTCCTTTCAACTCAGAGAAATATTTTTCAGGCTTAAACCAGTATGAAGGAAACCTGCGTGATATGCTTGAAATTGCAAAAGATAAAAATGTGCCTGTAATTCTTGGAAGACTAGTCAGCAATCTCAAAGACCAAAAGCCTTTTGAATCTTTTAAGGATGGCGGTTTTCCTACTGCAGATGAAATATTTATATTAGCTCACGATGAATTAAATTCCGGCAGATTGAGCAGTGCAGACTCATTATTTCGACTTGCAAAGGATCTCGATCCATTAAGATGGAGAGCCCCTGAAAAGGTAAATCAAATAATTGAAGACCTCGGCAAAGAGTTTAGCTATCCTGTGGTAAAATTAGATTCAGTTTTTAATGCTGAATCTGTCTTCGGTGTTGTGGGTGACGATTTGATTACCGATCATCTTCATCCGAATCTTAGAGGTTTTCAGATAATAGGTCGGGAAATGATTAACAAGGGACTTGAGTCGAGAATTTTGCCGCAAGATTACAAAAAGGAATTTTCAATTGGCGCTCAGGATAGTATTACCTTAAGCCGTTATGAATTCACTAAACTAGATTCAACAATAGCACTCTATCAGATTATAATCTTAAAAAGCGATTGGCCATACACAAAAGAGAAAAAATCTGATAAGCAGAAGCTTGAATTATTAAATATGCAGACGTATACTGATACTCTTGCCTTTCAGGTTGGTAAAGGTGATTTAGAGTGGGAAGCAGCACATCTGAAATTAGCACAAAGAAAAATATCCGAGGGTGATTTGGAATCATTCCAAAAAGAAATTAGCGCCGCCACAGATGAATATCAATTTGATCCCTATCCTTATGAATTTGCAGCTCAACTTCTTGTTAATCTGAAAAGGTTTGATGAGGCTTATTATTATCTACAGAAACTTAATGAGCTTAAGTCCGGCGCTTATTCAACGAAATGGCTGGGGATAATTGATTTACTAAACAACAAAGTGGATTCTGCGATCGGCTATCTTTCAAAAAGTATAAATTATAATTCATCAGATGCACAGGTTTACTATAACCTTGCAGGAGCCTATTCAATTAAAAAAGATTATCAGACAGCTTTACAAATGATTAACCGCTGCCTTCAGATTGAACCAAATTATTCGATGGCTAAAGATCTTCAGCAGCAATTAATAAATGTAACAAGATCAAGTAGGTAAGGAACAAGATTTTGCCTTTATCCGAAAAGCAAATACAGTTTATTCAAAAGAATTATAAAGTCCTATCTGTTAAAGAGATGGCTAAGCAGCTGAACGTTCCTGCTGAAGAAGTCACTTCTTTTGTAAAGGGAATTAAAACTCCTATCCCAAAATGGTTTTATATTTTATTAATAATTATTCCGGTTCTCTTTTTTGTTTTGTTAGAAACCGGTTTAAGATTATTTAATTATGGAAATGATGCTCATATCTGGGTTGATATTTCTCAGGATATGCAAATATTAAATCCTGAGATTGGTTACCGATACTTTTTTACAACAAAGAATTTACCATTCTCTGTTGAATCTTTCATCTACAAAGAAAAAAAGGGAAACAGCTTTAGAGTATTTGTCGTAGGTGCTAGTTCTGCTGCGGGTTATCCTTATTTATCAAGTGCTTCGTTCAGCAAATTCATTAGAAAAAAGTTAGAGATTCTTTATCCACAAAAAGTAATTGAAGTCTCAAATTTTAGTATGTCTGCCATTAACTCTTACACAATACGGGATTTGATGCCTGATCTTCTGAAAAAGCAGCCAGATCTAATCTTAATTTATCTTGGACACAATGAATATTACGGCGCACTCGGAGTCGGCTCTCTGGAATCACTAGGTTCATCAAGGTTTATTGTCAATACTACCTTGTGGCTGAATAAATTTAAAACAATTGAGCTGCTAAGAAATATCGTTAAAGCATTATCAGGAATGTTTTCTTCAGGAAGTGAAGTCTCAGGCGGAACGATGATGGCACAATTGGCAAAAGATAAATTGATTGAATACAATTCTGAAATTTATTGGGATGGAATCCAACAGTTTGAAGGAAATCTTCGTGACATACTATCAATGTGTAAAGATGCAAATGTTCCCGTCATTGCGAGCACGGTTGCAAGCAATTTAAAAGATCAAAAGCCTTTTGTGTCAGTAAATGATTCTAAATATCCCCCGGCTGACCAAATATTTTCAGATGCTGGAAATAAATTACAAGCAGGTGAAATTGACTCGGCAAAAGGATTATTCATTTATGCCAAAGAGCTGGATGCATTAAGATTCCGTGCGCCGGAAGAAATTAACAAAACAATAATTCGGTTATGCAAAGAGTTTAATTATCCTTTTGTAAGAAGCGATTCACTTCTTAATTCTTTTAGTCAGGATGGAATTGTGGGGAATAATCTGATGACCGATCATCTTCATCCAAATGTTAGAGGCTATCAGTTAATTGGAAATCTGTTTTATAATTCGATGAAGAAAAATGGATATCTCCCAACAAATGAACCTTCTGACCTGGATGAAGACACCGCAGATAGCCTTGTTTATGCATACTATAATTTTACTCCGCTTGATTCTACAATTGCAGACTTCAGAATAAAAATTTTAAAAAATGATTGGCCTTATATCAATCCTGCAAACCAACTACCGAGAAATCGCTTGATCAGACTGAACAACCTGATAGATAGTCTTTCAATAGAAGTAATTGATGGAAGAATATCGAGAGAAGGGGCAAGGTTGAAGGTAGCTACGAGTTATCTTAAACAAAATCAGTTTGATGACTATGCAACAGAGATGGCTGCACTGATAGATGAGTTTCCATTTCTTTATAAATATTATAACAATGCAGCTAGAGAATTAATTTCGGCCGGAAAATTTGCCCGGGCATACTATTTTCTGAAAAGAGGATATGATAAAAAACCGGATGCTTTTAACTCCAAATGGCTTGGAATTATTGATCTATCCCAGGGCTTTGTTGATGATGCAATTACCTATCTTGAAACAAGTTTAAAGTTTGATAAAAAAGACGCTCAAACCTATTTCAATATTACCGGGGCTTATGCTCAGAAAAAAGAATTTAATAAAGCACTTGAGTCAATCAACAAATGTTTACAGATAAATCCGGACTTCCAGCGAGCGGAACAAATTCGCCAGCAGCTTCAAGAGATAATCAAACAAAAGAATTCTGTTGAATAATTCTAAAAAAAAGAAAAACAGCAATAGAGCCAAATCTCCATTCTGGTTTTACCTGATATTAATTCTCATTCCCATTCTTTTCTTCATCTTACTTGAAATATTCCTGATAGTTATCAACTACGGCAGAAATGATGATCAATGGATTAAAATAACTGAAACAAAGCAGATGCTTAATCCGGACGTTGCCGGAAGGTATTTCTTCAACACAAAGGATTTGCCACAATCAAACAACGATGCATTTGATATTATAAAAAGAGAAAATGCTTTCAGGATTTTTGTGATGGGAGAAAGCAGCGCTCAAGGATTTCCCTTTTCGCCTAACGGAACTTTTTCAAGGTATATCCGTGATCGTCTTGATTTAATTTATTCTGATGAATACATAGAAGTAATTAACCTCGGCATAACCGCAACGAACTCATACACAATCAGAGACTTAATTCCAGGAGTGATTGAGCAGAAGCCGGACCTAATTTTAATCTATACCGGACATAATGAATACTACGGCGCATTCGGTGTTGGATCAACTGAAAACATTGGCAACTCAAGAAAGCTTGTAAATTTTCTCATCTGGCTAAACAAGTTCAAATCTGTTGAGCTGATAAGAAATGTTGTTGCCGCTGTTATGACCTTATTCAGCAGTGATACCGAACAAGAAACACATCATGGTGGAACTCTAATGGCAAGAATTGTAAAGGAACAGTTGATACCTTTTAATTCAGAATCGTACAACATTGGGATAGAACAACTCGAAGGAAATTTTGAAGATATTCTTCAAATGACTAAGGACGCGGGAGTTCCGGTTGTGATTGGTACACTTGTTAGCAACTTGAAAGATCAAAAGCCATTCATATCAGTTGGAAGTGATAGTAATGAGAATGCTGATACAGTTTATTTGCAAGCACGTCATCAGCTTAGACTTGGAAATATGCACTCAGCAGATTCACTCTTCCGGTTTGTGAAAGATCTTGATGCATTAAGATTCAGAGCTCCTGAAGAGATAAATGAGATTATCAAAAGACTTGCTGAAAAATTTAATTATAGCTTAATAAATGCTGATTCGATATTTAATGCAAACAGTCCTGATGGGATTGTTGGCAACAACCTTATAGTCGATCATTTACATCCATCACTTAGCGGTTATCTTTTAATGGGTAAAATATATTTTGAAGCAATGGAAAGAAATGGTTTCCTTCCAGATGATGGACGACTACAAATTCCAGGTGGTCAGCAGGACAGTGTAGTTGTGCATAATTTTGCTTTCTCGAGACTTGACTCAAGCATTTCAAATATCAGGCTAATTGGCTTGTTAAATGATTGGCCATTTGTTGAAAGCCCGGATTTTTCTTTCATTAAAAAATTAAAGTTAAATGACAGAATAGATTCTATAGCCTATAAAATCGCCGTTGAAAATATGAATTGGGAAAAAGGTCACAGGGCAGCTGCGGAATGGTATCTATCAAAAAGGGATTATCTAAACTTCGCAAAGGAGTTTCAGGTTATTGTTTCGCAATACCCATTCAAGCTAAATGATTACGATTATGCAGCTTCACAGCTAATCAATGTAAAGGAATATGATCTTGCTTATAATATTCTGCTCAAACGGTTCAAAGAAACACCCGATGCTTTCTCAGCAAAATGGCTTGGAAATATAAATCTAAATAAGGGGAGGGTTGATGAGGCGATAAAATATTTATCGGCAAGCACTAAGTACGATAATAACGATGCTCAGGCTTTTTATAACTTAGCAGGGGCTTATATTCAGAATAAAGAATTCAAAAACGCACTTCAATCAATTGAGAAATGCCTGAGTATAAGACCTGATTTTCCAAATGCACAAAGCCTGAAAATCCAACTCAACGAAATTTCATCACAGTAAATGAGCACCATCTAAGTTAGTTGTATTCAAACAGAATTAATATTCTCATTCCCCTCTTCGCAAGTGCATCTGCTTGCGAGACACAGAATTAAGAGTAATAATGATTTGATAGATTCCGGTTTCTCCGGCAGTTGCGGATCGACCGGAATGAAAATCAAAAATATTAGCACAATAAAAAAGCCCCGCAGAACGGGGCTTTAACTTTTAGTTGAAACAATCCTGAAGGATTACTTCAATAAAATCATCTTCTTTGTTTCGCTAAAGTTACCTGAGCTAATCTTGTAGAAATAAATTCCACTTGTAAGATCTGAAGCATCGAAATCAACTGCATAAGTTCCAGCAGTTTTTGTTTCGTTAACTAAAGTAGCAACTTTTTGTCCAATTGAGTTATAAACATCAAGTATTACAAAACCTTCAACCGGAATACTGAAATTGATAGTTAGTAGTCGGGTTGAATGGGTTCGGGAAGTTCTGCTCAAGAGCATATGTACTTGGAACATCACCAGGGATTTCATTTACATCCGCTACAAAATCCTTTAATCCCATAACTCCGAAAGTATCAAGAGTTTCACAAAACTGAGCAAGGGCAAACAAGTTAATCATATGATTGTCACCAATTGCTTGTTCATTATCGTTAAAATTATCCACACAACCAGTTAAGAGCAGAACCTAATCCATAATTTATCCCAAACTTATACGAGATTCCAAAAATGGTATATGCTGGGAATGTTACTTCTCGTGAGAAGATTAGATCCCCAGCGGTCTTATCGCCATTTGTACCATCATCGTATAATTGGATCATTCTGTCTATTTGATTGTCCGGCCAACCTAAATCTGGCCACTGCAATGGTGGTGTACCACCAGCCATATGAACAGTATTAATAACAGTGAATGGCTGACCATTAGTACAACTAACACCATTAACAAGCGCTCCATCAACATCAACCTGGAAAAGAACAACAGTTTCTTGATTTGTAACAGTTTCCAGAGTGCCATCATTGAAAGCACGAGATATCAAGGCTTCACCATTATCGTAATCTTCTTGAGTTATGATGTAAAGTCTATCAGATCCACCTTCCCAGCTATTGGGTGTATAGTAAAATTTGTAACCTTTTAATTGTATCACCAAGACTGAGAGTATCAACAAAAGGATTTTCACTCACATAGAAATTGGGGTCTAAGGTGCTTGGAACAAGATTATATCTGCCCCAACCATTAAATGTTCCTCTTGCCGCAACAGTATCTGCAGTATTAAATCTTCCAGAGAGAATTTCAATTTCCATATTGCATTCCCAGTTAAGTAGAATTTCTTTTGGTTGAGCAAAAGTGATTCCCGCCAGCAAGAATAAGAATGAAACGTAAAGAATTTTATTCATATGGTTCTCCTTGTATTAATGAATGTTTAATGTAGTTATGTATAAGTATTACTATTAGTTAGATGAAATATAAAAATATTTTCAATCAAAATAACCCTGTTTAAGGTCAAAATTTAATACCTAATGAAAAATGCTGTGTATAATCCAGTGCGCCAAAGTCCTGGTAAGCGTAATCTACCCTTACACCAAAATCACTGGTAAAATTGTAATTTAGCCCAACACCGGCAGTTAATCCTTCTTCAGAATTTGTTAAAAACAATGATTTATAACCTACTCTGAATGCGATTAAGTTATTAAACATATATTCTGCGCCAACATTAAGGGATTCATCGTTATCATTTGGGTGTAAGGCATCTGCAGCTAATGTAACACGGTGTTCATCATTGTTTAATACATCCATCGCCAAACCTATCCTGAAAGTTAATGGAAGCGGAAATTCATCGGTCTGGAGAGTCGCAAGAATCTGATCATTATTGCCGTAATTATTAGGATCTATATCATGCTGAACAAGCAAATCCTTTCCATCCATCTTCATAGTTGTTCCGAAGTTTGTTATAGTGGCACCAATTCTTAAACCATTAATATCAGAATGAAAGAGAACTCCAAGATCCATTGCAAAAGCACTTGCAGATGTATTCCATATTTTTTGCTGGATATATTTTACTGTTCCACCCAATGAAAATCTGTCAGTTAAATTATATGCATAAGTTAAGCCCATTGAGAGATCGTGTGCTGAGAAGAACTGTCCTGTGCCATCCTGTTCAGCTAAGGTTGTTATTTCCATGTCGCCATAGTCCAGATAGGTAAGGTTAAGACCAACAGTACCGGCATCACCCAGCTTCAGCATAACACCAGCCCAATTGTAATTTATATCTGCAAACCAGCTTGAGTGCGAGAACATAGCTTCGTTGATGTCACTTCTGGATGCGCCAGCAGGGTTCCAGTATAACGAACTTACATCACTTGCAGTAGCAACGAAAGCTCCACCCATTGAAATTGCACGTGGACCAATACCAATGTTAAGAAATGGTGCTGACGTCGAGCCTACTTTGGATTGACCAAACACACAAGCAACAGAGAGTAGAAAAACTATTAAAATCTTTTTCATAATTACATTCTCCATTATTTAATTAAGGCAAATTTGCCAATCTTGGTGCCAATATTCGGTGCATCTATAACAAACACATATATACCAAACGCCACATCAATATTTTCTTCGCTTCTTAAATTCCAGTAAACATCACCAACATATAGGCTTTCTGTGAAGAGAGTTCTAACTAACTCACCTCGAACTGTAAATATTGAAATTTTAGATCCTGGGGGCACATATGTAAATCTTATCTCCCTTTCACCTCTGCCGCTCGTTTGTGTACTAAGCAGCCTCTGCTCACCCGCGTGAGTAACAACATAAGGATTTGGCACAACTTTTATTTTATCAAGCTGTTCTTTTGCAAGATCGTTATCAATTCTGGCTCCTTGCATTGTGAAAAAGAAGCTGTCATTCTGATTGAACGGTTTTAATGTAAGTATATTAAATGTGCCAGCAGTTTCAAGCGGAGCATCAAGGGAATTCTAAATCGAATATTTACCCGCCATGTTCTTACATATCTTCCCTGAATATATTCTTTAAACCAAATACTGTAAGTAGTACTTAATGTACCAGTATTCAAGTAGACAACATCTACATAAATATCTTTTGTAAGATTCTTAACTTTGAAATTGACTTCCCTTGCAGGGACTATATTACTTGGACCTAACCGACTGTATCAACAACTGAAGTATCAACTATTGCATCGTAAAATTCAATTACATAGTCATTAGGAACATTATAACCATTATATTTAGGATTGTTTGCTGTAAACGTAAATACTTCAAATGTTGGCGGCGGAATCTGATGGAATATCTTGAAAGCGTATGCAGTATCTAATTGAATAGCATCATTATACAACTGCATCCTGAAACCGTGACGAACAGGTGTTTCTCCGGCAAACAGTTCGTAATTATCTAATGAGTATCTTGATAATCTGCCTTATAATACTCATGACCAGTTACGGCAACTTTAGAACCATTCACAATAACCGTATCAGTACCAGCCGGCAATGGAATCGAGTCATTTGGATTAACGATATAGGTTTGGTTTGCTAAAGGTACAAAGACAGTATCAGGAGTCTGCAGATCGAGAAGTGACCAGTTAGCAGTAATGATCAGTTAATCCGGTATCTTCAAAAACAACCTGATAATTAAATCCATTCTCTAACCTGAGATTCATCTATGATCTCAACCGCTGCATAACCTGTTCCAAAAAATGGATCTGATTTTGTGAGATCATCAAGAAACGCGTTTGAGTATCCTGCAGGTCTTCTTCCCGGAGTAATAAGTGCAGTGTTATCATCGAGTATAACTTCACCAGTATTTGAACGGAAAATAAATTTGGAGTTTTCTTCTGGGAATATATTGGGTGTTCCATCTCCATGGTCATAAGCACAGACTGCATAGTAATAAGTAATTCCCGGAGTAACTGTTGAATCGACAAAGCGATTTACAATACCATTGTTTTCACCAAAATAAAATGTTGTTCCACCAAAAGCTTCCAACAGCTCAGCACTCGGAATGAAGAAGCCATTATATTCATTAGCAAGATCATATTGGGCAATTGGTTTATCGAAAGTAAGCACACCAAGAGCGTTGGTAATTGTTCTTGCATCTCTGAAGTTTGCATCGGTAGCTCTGTAAATTTTATAGCCTTCAAAATCTTGTTGCTTGGTTACAAAGTCCCTGGAGTTCTCAGTATCCTCACCATCCCAATAAATAACCACTTTCCCATCATTTTGTGTGATTGTAATTACTGGTTTTTTAGGCGCTTGAGGGAAAGCATAGCCAGCGTTATAAATCTGTTGAACTATCTTTTTATTTTTAACAATATCATCAAGATCCTCACCAAAAAGAAGTGAGACTGAAAACCTTTCAGGTGTTCCCGGAGACAGAGGAAAGAATCCCGAGCTATATATAAAATCACCATCCTGAGGTGTTGGCGGAACTACGTCGAACCTACCCGGTGTCATTCTATTCCATAAGGGACGAATCAATGCTAAGATCAGGTGCGCTTTGAAGTTCAAAGAAGTTGAATCCGGTAAGACCAATTTGATCTGACTCATCAGGATCTGTTTTACCAAAGTTTGGTTCTCCCTGTGTAGGTGATTCCATCTCCCTCACCTGCATCAGGACCCGGGTAGCCATCATCATCCGGCCCTAATCCATCTTGTCCTAAATCATCAAACAGCGGATCCCAATCCCCATCTTCATCAATGTCATTATCACGTTTTTCATCAATCAACAGGTCGTTTACTCCCGCACCTGTTACAAAATTTATATATGATAATCCGGCAAAGGAGGGATCTTCTGATTCTTGTTTCATAATGTGTTGCCTGGTTTTCATCCACTAATCCATCCAGATCATTATCAATAGCATCATTAGCTGAAGGATCCGGGATCCAAACTTCCTGACCGTTAATAATTGTATAGTGTAGCGTTGCCTTCTCTGAATTGCGTAACACCTGGTTCAATAATGAATCTCGTCCCTAATGAAAAAACAGTATCCGTAGTAGCCTTTACTGTATGAAGGCTGCGCTTGTAGATTCTTAGCCCAAGAGCATCTACTGTATCTTTAATTAAAACAACCTGATCACCGGCATTATAGATTACAGCATTAAAATCAGATGCAACAAATCTTGGTGAAGACAACTTAGAATCGTTATCGTTATCAATTCCATCAAATGGGTTACCCGGAGATTCAAGGAATGCATAACCAACATAACCAACTTTTTGACCGCGATTACCAATTCCATCACTATCCCACGAATAAGTAATCCAGTCTTTTACATCGAAAAATCCGAGGTCATCCTGACTATCGCCATCTCCTCCTGCAAGTGTACCAACAACAGTTCCGAAATTTGCTTTGCGGTAAAGAGTTGTTCCATCGTTGTTTATTTCATACAACCAGAAAATTGCATCCTCAGCTAAAAAGCTTGACCATTGAAAACCTCTTTGTCTCATCCGTAAAGCCATACCATTTCTTGAGAGATTTGTAGTATCAGGTCTGAAGTTGCCATTAAACTCATCATCCCAATCATCATCGGCCTCAAAAAAAGATTCCTGATCGGCATTCTGAATACCTCTCCCAAAATATCCAAACCACTGAGTGTTTCCATTTTCATCTTTCCAAAATCTTGCTATAGGATCATTCCATCCTTCAAGGGGCCAGGTTTCAGGAAGGTTACTCATTGCAACACCTTTTACATTTGGATTCCTGAATCCTGGGTACTGGATTCCAGCCCCAGAAATAGCCGCTTGGGTGTTTCTCATCAAATTGACCTCTCCGTGGTCCGCGGGAAATAACAACTGACTGAAGAGTATCATTGAGAGTGTTTATGAATTCTACTCCAATAAGAGGGATACAATCACCAATATAATTCTCACCAGAACCGAGAGGCCATTCGCCCCTGATATCAATACCAGTATTAATACCTGCTATCTGACCATCATTATAATAAGTTATTGCGGCTCTGTTGCCCGTATGATAGCCAATTGTTAGTAATGATGGATCACTACTGCGTTGTGCATATATGTTAAATCCAGATAATAGGATTAAAAGGATATATATCTTCTTCATAATTACCTTTACAAAAAATTAAAAGTTAAAGCCTAATCCTAATTCTACTCTCCTGGGTTCAGAAAAGTAGGTTGGGTTAGTGTAAAACTGATCTAAGTCATTGTTAATAGTATCGTCAAAGTACTCAGGAGGAACATTCCTTTCTGCTTCCAGCTTTGCGAATGTAAAGAACGGATCGCCAGTATCTGTGTAGAGGTTTACTGGATTGTCAAAATCAAGCAAATTAAATACTCTAAGGAATACAGTTAACACCGTGCTCGAAATTTCAAAATCTTTATATACTCTTAAGTCCACATTAATAACAGTCGGTTTATTGTCACTGTTTCTTGGAAAAGCATTTTGAGTTACTCTGGTGTTTTTATTTACAGCAGGCGTATATGGCTGACCGGAAAAGAAATTACCAATTACTGAAAATCCCCAGTCTCTTGGTTGTGTGTATGCAACGGATACGTTAAGAGAATGTGTTTGGTCCCAGTCTAGCGGAGAGATAATAGTTTCTGGTAATGCGCCACCCAGTGCGGCATTTCTTGAATCGGCTGGATTGGAGGAATTACCTTTAGTATCAGAGAAAGTATAGTCAATATAGGCTGATAACCCGCCTGAAAATCTTTTAGAAAACTTTAACACAAAACCTCTCGCAGAACCAAAATCTGAATTAATGTATTGGCTGTATGTTTGAGCACCACCAAATACAACAATATCCTGTGTTTGTGTTCCGGCGAGATTTCTAAAATCTTCAAAGAAAACTGTTGCATCCACTGACATATCCTCACCAATTTGCTGTTGTATACCTATTTCACCTTTAACCGTTTTTTGAGGTTCGAGATCTGAATTACCAAACAACCCGGCGTTTCCTGAATTAACTTCCAGCTTGAATCTTGGATTGTCATATAGATATTCATAACGAGGCAACTGCAAAAAGTGACCATAAGAAAAATGAACAACCCCGTTAGCGGAAATCGGGAATGCTAAACCAACACGGGGACTGACCTGCGTTTTAGAAGATGCATCTTTATAATAGTATGCTTCCCTATCCTGAAGTGTCTTGGCAATTTCACCTTCATCCTGAATTCCATTTCCATTTAAATCATTAAACCTGTTATTTGGTTTGAGCGGATTATAAATATTAGGATCGTCAACTGTATATCTGATACCTCCATCTGACAGGTCATCGTTAAGCACAACACCATCAGGTTGAAAATGATCCACTCTTAATCCCAGGTTAAAAATCAGATTGAATGCCTCGAACTTTGACTGAACATATCCAGAAATTTCGTTCGGGTTGTGCTGATAAGTATTATAGTCTGTAGATTCAATGGAAGGGATTTCAACATTAAAAGTTTCAACATTAACCATCGGTACCAGATTAATATTTTCGAAATATAATTGGTTATATCTGTAATCACCGCCAAACTGTAAATTTATTTCCTGGTTGAGCTGAGTTGTCCAGTCTAACTTGGCTCCGTAACTGCCTGTATTTCTTGTGAAACGGTTAGGATTGGTACCGCCGACACCAAAGCTGTAAGGCGGTGTTACAACAGACCTATTGTCCTCATAATTAGTAGGCTTAGCCGGATTGCCAGTATAAATATCCTCAAAAAGATATTGACGATAATCTTTGAACGAATAACTTAGGTTTAGAGTATAAAAACTGCTTGCCGATAAAGCGTGATTAATCGCAAAAATATTTGTGTGTGATTTATTGAATCTCAGAAGATTATTATCTGGTGTTTGCTTATTAAAATGATCGTAATCCTGATAGTCTCTCTGTTCAAGCAGGTAATTATAGCTTAGCTTCAATCCCTGGAATAATCGGTATGTTATCTTACCCTGTCCATAGACTGTTTCACTTTCGTTCATCGAAACATATTCCTCATCGCCACTTTGCTGAACAGTGAGTTGCTGTGTTTGAGGATCTTCAAAAGCCCTATCACTAATCAGATAATACCTTTGACCATAAAGTGATCCCGAATTAAAATAATATCTTCCATTAACATAGAAGAACAATTCATCTTTTAATATCGGACCACTGAGACTGCCTTCTATGTTTCTAATACCAACCGGACTTACATCATTTATATTAGTAAATACATCCGTCTTATCAGATGCATAATCACCTGAATAAGCTTGTATATTACCAGCAAAATCATTGCTGCCATCTTTTGTAACCAGGTTTACAACACCAGATTGCGCCTGACCATACTCAGCATTAAATGCACCACTTATTACTTGTAATTCCTGAATCGCATTTTGGTTAACACTAATGGAGCTGCTTCCATCATATACATCTGTTACGGGAACACCATCAATCTGATAGGCAATCTGATTGGCTCTTCCACCTCTGATATGAATATCTCCGCCGGCTGATATAACAACACCAGCCTGAAGTCTGAGAACATCCTGCACTTCAGCTACCGGTAATTGAGAAATTATATCATCACCAACAATTGCTGTGCTTGAGGTTAAATCCATTCTAACAAGAGGTTTTGTAGCGATAACAATTACTTCTTCGCTTAATTCAACCGAGGCTTCAGCTAACTGAAAGTCTATTGTGGTAGTTAAATCAATCGAAACTTTTACATCCTGAAATGATACGCTGTTATATCCGATAGCAGATGCTTTTACTACGTAATTTCCAGGTGGAACATTAATGATTGAATAATAGCCATCAATATCAGTTGCAGCTCCCAGGGTGGTTCCCATAATCACTACGTTGACAAAGGGAAGCGGTTCGCCGGTCGCTGTATCGGTAACTCTTCCGGCAAGTCTTCCAGTTGTACCGGCAAAAATAATTTGGTGAGACAATATCATTAGACAGAGAAAAATCTGAGAGAGTATTTTCATAAGATGCTCCTTTATAACATTCTTGCGAAAAGCCGGACAAAGCCAGTTAATAATACTTTAAAGTGTTAGTATCTATCACTTAAATTAGAGTAGGTACCGGGAATTTATTTTGAGCAACTGAAAAAACTATTTCGAGATCGTATCCTGACTGCAGATAATATTTAAAGTAATCCATACCATCAGGATGAGGATAGCTTCACTAAAAGGATGGATTAAACTAAAATGGATAATAATTTATTGAATTGCAGTAAAGATTTCCTGACAGATACTCCAAGTTTAGTTCAAAATTTAAATTATAACTTTCTTATTGTACAAATAACAGTATAAAACACATGCAATATTAATATGATTTTTTACTATCAGCAAATTAAAGTTATAAGATACATATTTTTGGATATATACCTTGATGAAGCTGGTTCAATCCTGATGCAGTTCTAATTCAAGCCACATAAACCAGATGAGCATCCATTATCGGAAAGTCCGCAGCTACCATGTTCGCAGCTGCCGCAGAAAGATTTACATCATTATTGATGATGGAGCTGAATGATGAGAATAATTTTTTATTTATTGATTGAATTGCAAGCAGGGCAATGGACATACTCCGGGTTTGAAGCTGATCTATATAGAACTTCGAATTTAGTATTACACTCGGAACATTTGTATTCATAAATGGGCATAAGCTACTCCTCCAAACCAAGCATTTTCATTAAGCGGCCATGAGCCTCTTCAGGAACTTCAACATTGTACTTCCGATAACATTCTATCGTAATTTCAACTGACTTAAAATATTCTTTGCAATGTTGACAGGAATCAAGATGATTTCTAACTTCCTGGCACTTTTCATCGTTGAGGTTTTCACCCAGGCTTTCGCAAACGTGCTTCATCACTTCTTTACAGGATATTTTTTCTTTTTTCATCTGCTGAATGCCTCATTAATTTCTTTTCTTAGGAATGCCCTTGCACGGTGGAGTCTGGATTTTACTGCTGGAATTGATAGCTCTGTAACCTGTGCAGTCTCTTCAGTAGAAAGTCCTTCCACATCACGCAGCAAAAAGACCATTCTGTAATCAGGAGAAAGGTTTTGTATTGCCATATCGAGAATTCTTTTTAATTCCTCATTCTCTGTATCTTTATAAGGGATTGAATTCCAATCAGCAGCATATTTTTCTTCAAAGAGATTTTCTTCATCATCGAATGAAACAAACGACCGGCTTTTGGCTTTGCGAGCCATCATAAGACAATGGTTTGCAACTATCCTGTAAAGCCAGGTAGATAATTTTGAATTGTGATCAAACTGATATAACGATTTAACCATGCTGTAAAATGTTTCCTGCATTATATGTTCAGCATAATTTTTATCCCGGCAAATTTTAAAGGCAAAATTGTAAATAGTCTGCTCATACTTTTTTACTAACTCTGCCAGAGCCTGCTTATCACCGGATTGTGCTTTTTCAATAAGTGCTTTTTCTTCCATCGGTAAGATGATTTTAAGTAATTTTGGATTCAAATTTAGTGAATTTGAAGTTCTGTTACTTATTACTAAAAGCAATTAAATGGTCTAATTTTTGCACATTTATTTAGCTATAGCTAATTTTATGTTAGATTAATTATTCGATGTGAACAAGAAGTAAAATGCAACTCAGTAGAACAATAAGAGATATTAAAAACAACAAGCTCTTCACTGGTGTAAAAGAATCTGCCTTAAATATTTTTTTCGATCAAAAGGAAATCAGAGAGGCCAGAGAGGGAGAAATTATATATAAGACAGGTGACCAAAGCAATGAATTGTACTTGATTATCAAAGGTGAAGTAAGAGTCAAGTTTACAACAAATAGTTATGTTGCTAATAAAATACATAATGACTTTTTTGGTGAGAAAGAATTTGTAGAGGATACAAAACGAATATCTTCGGCTATGGCATTCAGTAAGCTGATATATTACAGAATTGAAAAATCTTCTCTTCAAAACCTCATCAACAAAAATCCAGCCATTGACGAAAACCTGAAAAAGTTTGGCGAATTCAAATTGCCTGAAGCATCACTTGATGCCGATCGAAAAATTAATATCGCCAATAGGGATAAACCCATCAGCTTCAGAGCTTTTTCAAAAGGTAACAAATGGGAAGAAGATGAGAAACCGGAAAAAGAACCTATTCCTGTGCTTACTCAGCAACTTCTTCCTGATCTTGAGTCGATAGAAAAATCCCTTGAAGAAGAAAGCATTGTGACTGAGGATAGTATTGAACTTGAGCAAGCACTTGAGGAATTGAACGAAATAACACTTCAAGAAACACCGGAGATTATTGAATCACCTCCTGAAGTAAAAGAGGAAACAATTGTAACAGTTCAGGCACAAATTGAATTACCGGATGAATCAAAAGAAAAAAAGAAGCGAGCCGCCAGAATTAAACCGGAAGAAGAAATACAACCTCAACTAATTGAGACAGGAATAAACCGGGAAATAGTAAGGAGAATATTTCTTGCCTTAAATAGAATTTACAGTAGTATCAGTATAACAGAACTTGTTAAAAACACCAAGCGTGCCATAAAAGATCTTACTAGTTCCGAGAGTGCTGACTTAATCTTTGTTGACGAAAAGCATTCATCTATGTACAGGCTTATATCGCAGGATGGAAAAACTAAAAATGAATATTTCCAGCTTAATGAAGGATTAACAGGAAGCTGCGCAATTCAGAAAACACCAATTAATTTTGATAGACCTACTGAAGATAATCGATTCAATCCAAAAGTAGATTATCCCGGTCCTTCAAGAATGAAGAGAATTCTCTATTTCCCCGTAATAAGCGATGTAGGGGAAACTATTGCTGTTATTCAAACTGCAAGAGACAATAAAAGGTTTAGTGAAGATGAAGTTTCATATCTTACGATGATAAGTAAACAGATGGAAACAGCAATTTCCCGAACTAAAACTCTCGAGTCACTACTGAATAAGGAGAAGCTAAACTCAGCAAAAAAATTAAGGGAAATTATAACCAAAGAAATTCAGATTCCTGTTGAGATTATAGAAAGCTACACAAAAATTTTAAGCTCAAAAAACCTTCCGCCAGATACTGATGACATTATAAGAATGCTTCAAAAACAGGCTGCATCAGTCATTGATCTCACGGATAGTATGCTGAAGGTTCTTGTTGATGAAATTTTACTTGAGAATTATAAAATACATTTTAACGAATTCATTGATGATGTTCTGGAGCTTCTTTCTGAATATTGTGAAACAAAGGAAATCAAGTTATTTAAGAAAATCGGTGATGGAGCAGTTGTAGATATAGACCGATCAAAACTTTACACTGCAATTTTCCAGTTTATTAAAACTTCCGTTGCTGACTGCAGGAAAGCAGGGAAGATTTATTTCAGTACTGAGCTTGTTGGTAAGACTATTTCTATTTCTATCCAAAATGAAGGTAAGGGCGCCATAGTTTTCCCGGAAGGAGAAATTCTCGATTATTTTTACTACAAAGAAAAAATAAAGGAGGATGAGGTTCATTTACTACTCGCTAAAAAAATTATTGACGCACATTCTGGGAGCGTTGAGATTGAAAGTGTTAAGGGAGTTGGCTCTACTTTTCGTATTTCCTTACCTCTTGCCAAATAAGCAATTTAACTTGATAAATGCCGCTTGATTTAATTACTGTCCTCGGTCCAACCGCATCAGGTAAAACAAGCATTGCTGCAAAACTTGCAAAGGATTTTAATGCGAAATAATCTCGGCCGATTCAAGACAGGTTTATAAAGGTATGGATATCGGAACTGGTAAGGACTTGATCGAATTTCAAAAAAATAATGTTAAATATCACCTGATTGATATCGCTGAACCATCCGAAGAATATAATCTATTCCGTTTCACAAAGGACTTTCAATCTGCATTCGAGTCAATAAAAAGCAAAGGCAAATTACCGATCATTGGTTGGAGGAACAGGAATGTACATCAGTGCAATTCTCCAATCATACTATCTGCCTGAAATTGATGATGATAATGAGTTAAAGAAGTTAAGTCGCTTAACCTTTGCCCAATTGAATGAAACTTTAATAGAACTAAAACCTAAACTTCATAATGTCACTGACCTTAAAAGCAAGGATCAGTCTTATAAAAGCAATATTGAGTTGAAAAGGACAAGAGAAAAAGTAAATCCATCTTCTAATCTGACCGGCAATCATTGAATATTGGGATCAGTTCAGAACGTGAGGAAACAAAAAGAAGAATCACCGAAAGATTAAAACAAAGATTAACGGCAGGAATGATTGAGGAAGTTGAAAAGCTGATGCGAAAGGGAATTTCATTAGAGAAACTTAATTACTTCGGATTGGAGTATAAATTTGTTTCTCAATACATTGATGGAAAGTTAAATTACAATGATATGTTCCAAAAGTTGAATAGTGCGATTCATAATTTTGCAAAAAGACAGATGACCTGGTTTAGAAAAATGGAACGAGAAGGTGTTGAAATAAATTGGTTCCCGCCCGATTACACTGCTATAAAAAACTTCGTAACTTCACATTTAAGTAATGCAAAAAGCATATCCTGAAAATGTTGTCGTATACATTGAGAAGAAATCCTTCAAGCGATGGAATCTTGAGTGGGTAGAATACTTCCAGGGATAGAAATTGCTATTGTCATTCCTGCTATTTGTGAATTTGAGAATATTAAAAGAGTTTTAATATCGCTTGCTCAGAATGATAAATCTTGTTTACAAAAGTCACTCATAATTTTTGTTATAAATAATTCTATTTCGTCTCAGCAAGAAGTAAAAGATGATAATAAAGCCAGCTTAAAGTTTCTAAGAGCATTGATGATTGGAAATCCTTCTGACCAGCTTTCAATTCAAATTATACAATCTGGAATTAGGATTGGATTGATTGATACAGCTTCTGAAGGAAAAGAATTTGATGATGCAATTGCAGGAGTTGGTCTGGCAAGAAAAATTGGGATGGACTCAGCTTTGCAGGTTTTTGACTACTCAAGCCCGGGTAAAAAATTAATCATATCTCTGGATGCAGATTGTCTTGTTGAAGATAATTACCTTTCTGAAATAAGTTTATTTTTCAAGAATCAAAATGCTTTTGCGGCTACTGTTAACTTCCAACATAATCTTTCAGAAGATGGAATTAACAGGCTTGGCATAATTTCTTACGAAATCTTTTTAAGGCATTATGTTGCAGGACTTCTTTTTGCAGAATCCCCTTATGCTTTTCATACGGTTGGTTCAACTGTTATTTGTGATCACGAAGCTTACATCAAAGTTGGCGGAATGAATACAAAAAAAGCCGCAGAGGATTTTTACTTTCTTCAGAAATTAGCAAAGCATTACGGGATATATAAAATATCTTCAACAAAAGTGAAACCTTCAGCAAGAGAATCGTGGCGGGTGCCATTCGGTACCGGAAAAAGTATGAGTGATTTTTCATCAAACAAAAAAGACATTTTGATTTTCGATCCGGATGTGTATGTTATTCTTAAGGAATGGTTGCAATTATTTAATTCTGATACTGTCACTAAACCCTAGATATGATATTATAAAGAAGCTGAAAAAATATCCATCCGGAACTTTGCAGATTTCTTGAAATCAGGGGATTCAGAAGTGATTGGAAAAAAATTCTTGAGAACAGCAAATCAATTAAGCAGCTTGACTACCAGAGAAAGAACTGGTTTGATGCATTCGAAACACTGAAGTTGATGCATCATTTACGGGATAATTCTTTCCCGATGGTTGATATAGATTCAGGTATTGAAAAGTTATTTAAAGTTGTTCAACATTCTGTTAATTTTGATTCGAAAAATGAAACGAATAGCGTTGATAGTTTGTATACATTTTATTTATCTGAATTAAAATTACTCGAACACACACTTTATAAAACACAGCACGAATGATTACTAAAACAGAACAGAACGAGATTCAGGATTACCTTAAAGATGCCTCCAACACAAAAGGTTATTGCGACGCCGTAGTTTATCCGGAAAATACCAATGATGTGGTCTCAATACTCAAGCGAGCAAATGCAGAAAAAACAAAAGTGACAATTTGCGGTAACAGAACAGGGCTATCTGGTGGAAGTGTACCAACAGGAGGGGTTGTACTTTCAACGGAAAAGATGAATAAAATTTTAGAAATTAATGAAGTAGATAAATTTGCTATCGTTGAACCTGGAGTTCTTCTCTCTGACTTTTTGAAGGAACTTAAATCCAAAAATCTTTACTATCCTCCTGATCCAACCGAGCTTAATTGTTTTTTGGGTGGAACGGTCGCAACAAATGCATCAGGTTCTAAGACATTCAAATACGGTCCCACTAGGGATTTTGTTATTGGAATGGAAATAGTTTTGCCAACCGGCGAAATTCTTGTTTTGGAGAGAGGAAAAAACTTCTCAAAGAAATTTGACTTAACTATTCTGACTGAAAACGGGGCGAAAAAAGAATTTCACATTCCATTTGTAAAATCTCTTCCTACAAAAAACACTGCCGGATATTTCTGTAAAGAAAATATGGATGCAATTGATTTATTCATCGGTTCGGAAGGAACTTTGGGAGATAATAACAAAGCTCAAGCTAAAATTGTTGATTGCTCCTGAAATGGTTCTTTCTGCTGTAATATTTTTCAATTCTGAAGAAGATGGACTGAATTTCATTGAAGAATCAAGAAGTGAGTCTTACAAAACAAGAAAAATAAATTGCCGGTTTTCAATTGATGCTCTTGCAATTAGAGTTCTTCGACAAATTTGCGCTTGAATTTTTGAGGGACGATTTTCCAAATATTCCTCCAGATGCAAAATCAGCAGTATGGTTTGAGCAGGAAATCAATGAAGAATCAAGCAATGAAATAACTGACTTATGGATTAGCTATCATTGAAAAACACAACGGCGATCTTAGCCATTCCTGGATTGCAATGAATGAAAAAGATAAAATGAAATTTGTAGAATTCCGACATAGAATTTCCGCAAAAGTTAATGAGTTTATTTCATCGCGTAACTTCAGAAAGCTGGGGACTGATTTTGCCGTGCCCGATAAAGAGTTAAAGAAATTTTTATTATCAGCTAAAGAATGATGTAAGCAAAGCAGGATTGGACTACGTTATTTACGGTCATTTCGGCAACTCACATATTCATTTAAATATGCTGCCAAAGAATCCCGAAGAATTTGAGACAGCAAAAAAACTTTATAACAATATGTGCTTATCTGCAATCAAATCAGGCGGAACATTTGCAGCAGAGCACGGAGTTGGTAAGAATAAAAAGGCATTGCTTTATGAAATGTACGATGAGAAAGTAATGAGTGAAATGTGGAGGATAAAACAAACTCTGGACCCCAATCTGATTTTAGGCAGCGGAAATATTTTCAAAACAGAAAACTAATTACTCCGATAGGGCTTTCTTAATTATATCAAGCAGAGAGTTCTTCGTAAAAGGTTTAGATATATAATGTGTAAATCCGCTTTTAAGTATTCGGTTTTCGTCTTCTCTAAACGCATATGCAGTCACGGCAATAACAGGAACGTCTTTATATTTTCTTAGTTTCTTAATCTCACTGGCAAGCTCTAATCCGTCAAGCCCTTTGCAGAGACTAATGTCTAATAAAATAATTGCATAGCTATTCCTATTAATTTTCTTAAGTGCTTCTGAAGATTCAGAAGCAGTATCAACCAAAAAATAGTCTTTCAAAAACATACTAACTATTTGCGCGGTTGGAACTATCGTCTTCAATATAAAGTAATGAAGATAATACACCTGTTTCTTTTTGCATCACGTTCTCCTTAAACAGATAAATTAACTATTTATGCTAATCGCGTTTAAAAAAATCCGTTCCCTCCTTTGTATCTTTCAAAGTAATACCAAGGTTTTCTAGTTTTTTTCTTATATCATCAGCTAATTGGAAATTCTTTTCGTTCTTAGCCTTGAGCCTGATATCGATTAATATTTTTATAAGTTCATTTTCAAGTAATGAATCCTGTTTCACTTCCTTTTCCTCAAAGTGAAATAATTCCCAATACATCGTCGGCTGTTTTGCTTAAAAAATTCTTAACAGTAATATAAAAATTATAATGAATACTTTCCTTCTCAGCAATAGTTCTATTAGCTTCCTTTACAAAATCAAAAATGACCGCAACTGCCTGAGGTGTGTTAAAATCGTCATCTAGTGCTTCCGAGAAACGCTTCTCGAAGCCCTGGAAATCAAATTCAGGATTAACACCACCGGGTTTATTTTTATTCAAAGCTGATTCAATTGTCGAACGAAGATTTTTCAGTTTTTCCAATCCTTTTTCAGCAGCATCAAGCAATTCGCTTGTGAAATCAACCGGACCTCTGTAATGAGCTTGCGCAAAGAAGAGTCGTATTGATTCAGCAGAATATTTTGCCAGCACTTCTCTCGCAGTGAAAAAGTTGCCAAGAGACTTCGACATTTTTTCTTTGTTGATATTAAGAAACCCAAAATGAAGCCAGTACTTAACGAAAGGTTTCTTTGTTGCTGCTTCACTTTGTGCAATTTCATTTTCGTGATGCGGAAAAATCAAATCATTACCTCCTGCGTGAATATCAAAAGTTTCCCCAAGATGTTTGCAGCTCATTGCTGAACATTCAATGTGCCAGCCGGGTCGTCCATTTCCCCACTCGCTTTTCCAGAATGGTTCGCCTTCTTTTGACTTTTTCCATAAAGCAAAATCAAGCGGATTTTGTTTTTCTTCCATCACTTCAACTCTTGCACCTACTTCAAGCTCATCAATCTTTTTTCCGCTTAACTTGCCGTATGGTTTGAATGCTCCAACATTATAAAAAACATTCCCATCAACATTATAAGCTAACACCATTTTCAATAAGTGATTTTATCATCGAAAGAATTTCAGCAATATTCTCAGTTGCTCTTGGATAGATCGTCGCCGGTTTAATCCTTAATCTTTTAATGTCTTCAAAAAATGCTTCTGAATATTTTTTAGCTACCTCACTTGCAGGAATTTTTTCTTCGATGGATTTCTTTATAATCTTATCATCAATATCAGTAAGGTTCATAACGAACTTCACATTATAACCTTTATACTCAAGATATCTTCGAATAATATCTGCCATTATGAAAGTTCGTGCATTGCCAATGTGGAAGTAATCATAAACGGTAGGTCCGCAAATGTACATACCAACATTCGGCGGATTGAGCGGAACAAACTCCTCAACTTGCTTTGTTAGTGTGTTGTATAATTTCAGCATTGACTTTTTAATATAGAATTAAAATCTGTTATAAATATAACCAAATCGAAAATAAATTTTAGTCTACTGAAGTTCTCAGCTTTTCTAGTAATAACTTCATATCATCTGGAAGCTCGGAATCAAAAAACATCTTTTTCTTTTTCTCGGGATGATAGAATCCAACAGTTTTTGCATGTAAGGCTTGTCTCGGCATAATATCAAGAAGATTCTGAACTCGTGCTTTAATTTTAGGTTGTTCTGAACCGTAAATTATTTGTCTGCCTCCATAGGTCGGATCACCAAAAACCGGTTTTCCAATTCCAGATAAATGAACCCTGATCTGGTGAGTTCTTCCTGTCTTCAAATTTATTTTCAGATATGAAGTAAACTCAAACTCTTCGAGGACTTCATACAATGTAAGAGCTGTTCTTCCTTCATTCTCGCTGATTGAGAATTTTTTTCTATCTTTTTTACTGCGGACGATGTTAAATGCTATTTCACCTTTCCGCTCTTTAAATTTTCCCCAGCATACGGCGTGGTATTCACGTTCAACAGTTCGCTTGCTGAACTGTTCCGCAATCTTTGCGTGAGTGAAATCATCTTTGGCAACAACCAGAAGTCCGCTTGTATCTTTATCCAGCCGATGGATAATTCCCGGTCTTCCCGGTTCATTTAAATCACTTAGTTTTTTTGTGTGATGAAGAAGAGCGTTAACGAGTGTTCCCGTATAATTTGCATAAGCCGGGTGTGCAACCATTCCGGCAGGCTTGTTTATAATTATAAGATAATCATCTTCATAAATAATATCGAGTGGAATATCTTCAGGTTCTGCATCTTCGGGTCGTGGCGATATTGGATGAGTAGCTTCGATTATGTCAGAAGGTTTAACCTGGTAATTAGCTTTTACTATAGTTCCATTAACGGTTACAAGGTCAGCATCAATAAGTTTTTGGACTTTAGAGCGGGTTGCGTTTTCTATTGCATGTGTGAGAAAGAGATCTAAACGTTCTTTCTTTTTCCCCTCTGGAACTTCAAACCGATATTTCTTTTCCTTTATCAGCTTCACCATCACTCAATCCACCATTTATATTTTTCGAAGACGGTTCGTTTTCAGAAATTAATATTTTCTGCATTGTCTTTGTTTATCTAATTCTTCGGCGGTTTCCCTGCTCTTCTTATCTTCTGCTTCATGATGCTTGTAGAAAAACAAAAGAATTAAAACTCCAATTGAAACAGCAGCATCGGCAATGTTGAAGATTGGCCATCTATCATAGCTTCTTCCAAAAATTGAAAAGTTGAAGAAATCAAAATCAAAAAAATCAACAACCTTTCCATAAAACAAAGGTGCGTAATCATAAAATAATCCATAAAACATTCTATCAATAACATTTCCCACTGCGCCACCCAGAATTAATGCAATTGCTATTTTCAGACTGAGCGATTTATTCCGAACAGTAAAAAGATATACTAATAAACCGACACTTGCTACCAGAGAAAAAACAGAAATGAAAAGTTTAAAGTCTGAACCCGGGTCAAAACCGAATGCCATTCCCGGATTTTCAGTAAATGTTATTTTGAAAAAGTCATTTATTACCGGGATAGATTCACCAAGATGCATCCCGTCAAACTTTAAATTAAAAGCCGGAATGGAAATTCCTTTTATATAAAACTTTGAAATCTGATCAGCTACAATTACTGCAAGAGTCAGGTATAATACTCTCAATTAATATCCTCTCTGTCTTCAACTAATTGTGGAACTAAGTTTTTCTCATCTTTCTTTCTTTTCATACTTAATATCAGGTAAATCAAAATAGAAACACCCGAAAGAATACTTACATCTGCAAAATTAAACACATAGTTGCCGTGTATGTTATCAAAAATAAAAAGTCTGAAAAACCTCACATCAAGAAAATCCACTACATTGCCCTGAAACAATGGCGCGTAATTATAAAAGAAACCATAGAAAATTCTGTCAAATAAATTTCCTGCTGCACCCCCGAGAATCAGAGCAACTGAAATTCTCACTTTGTTATCAGCATTTTTTGCGAATATCAGATAAGAAAGAAAACCAATGCAAGTCAGTATCGTAATAATTAAAATCAAATCTTTTAAGGATTCACCCGGATCGATCCCAAAAGCAATACCGGGATTTTCAACGAGACTTAAATGTAATATATTATGTATTACTGGTTTGCTTTCACCCGGGTACAATCCGTGATGATTAATATTAAACCAGGGCAAGCTGAATCCTCTTACCAAAACTTTGCTTATCTGATCAATCAGAAAAAGAATTAAAGAGAGAAAAAGAATTTTCAATATAGTGTTGTGCTTTTTTACTTACCAAAAGATAATTACTTCTTTTCCTGTCTTTGCTTTATCGGCAAGCAATGCTGGCTATGCGGTACAGCTTCAAGTCTTTCCTTTGGAATTAAAGGACAGGTCTCACAAAGATGCTGTGGCTCATCAATACACTCAACACAAATTCCGTAAGTGCCTGCTTCAATTCTCTTCAGCGCATCTTCAAGATAGCCTAGAAATTTATTTTCTCTCTGTGCATAAAGAAAAGTTTTCTCCCTTTCCATTGCATCTGTTCCCTGTTCAGCCATATGCAAAGAGTAAGGTGAATTTTCGTTAATATACTCACCAGTTGTAGGATCAAGCATCTGCTCTTTAAGGTTCTGAAGCTGCTCAATTATCTCATCTCTTTTATCAAGTATAATTTGCTTAAAATGTTCCAGGTCTCTCTTGCTGTACCCTTTTATTTTCTGTATAGCTTTATTTCGGGATTCAACTAAGTCCTCGAATTTCACCTCAACATGTACCTTTGTAACCTTAGCCCTTTTTGCTGAAAATGCTTTAACAGCTTTCCTTAAGGGTTTGGCTTCTTTCTTAATAAGACTGCTCTTAGCAGTTGACTTCTTAGGAGCCAAAGCTTTCTTTACGGGTTTTTTAGCAGCGACTTTCTTTTGCGTTTTTTTAGGTGCTGTCTTTTTAGCTGAAGGTTTTTTCTTCGCCGTCTTTTTGACTGATTTCTTTACGACTTTTTTTGCCATTTTTGGTTTACTCCTTTAATTAAATACTTACTTTTTCAATTTTAATTTTAATGTCATCTCCGCCGATTTTCCAATCCTGCGAAAATCCACCATTAAACTCATTTTTATTTTCTATTTTTTCCGCGAGGGTTTCAATAGAAATGTAATTTGTAAAAGAATTAATTGCAAATATAAAATCGGAACTTCCTGAAAAGGCTATGTTGATTTTATCAGTTACCTGAAATCCCGCATCCTTTCTCATATTCTGAATCCTGTTTACAAACTCTCTTGCTAATCCTTCAGAGATGAGTTCTTTACTGAGCTGCGTATCAACGGCTACAGTCACACCATTTTCACTTTCAACAATCCACCCTGTAATCTGCTCAGAAATTATTACAACATCTTCAACTGCAATATTTAAATCCGCACCATCAATATTAACAGTTACCAGGTTTTCCTTTTCAAGTGTATTGATTTCAGAAGCAGTCAAATTGCTAATTCTTTCTGCAACCGGTTTTACTTTGTTACCAAATTTAGGTCCAATGGTTTTGAAGTTTGCTTTTGCAGATTTATGAACCAAAGTTGAATCATCTTCCAATATTTCAAGCGCCTTAATATTTACTTCTTCAAGAATTACATCTTTCATCTTTGACAGAGCATCTTTCATATTCTTATCAACAACAACTATTAATTTCTTTAACGGCTGCCTGACTTTAAGATTTGATTTTGCTCGTATTGCCCTGACTAGATAAACTACATGCTGAGCAACATCCATTTTCTGTTCGAGTTCTTTATCAGTCTCACCTTTTTCAGGTAAATTAGTTAAATGAACTGATTCAATATTCTCGCTCTTCGTAACAGAGTTTAAATTCTGGAACAACTCCTCAGCGAGGAATGGTGTGAAAGGTGCAATGAGCTTTGATACGGTAACAAGACATTCATAAAGTGTTTGATAAGCAGCCAGCTTGTTTTCATTCATTTCGGATTTCCAGAATCTTCTTCTGCATCTTCTCACATACCAGTTTGAAAGATGATCAATTGTGAAATCAGAAATGGCTCTTGCAGCTTTTGTCACTTCATATTCATCCATCAGCTTAATATTATTTTCAACCAGCGAATTAAGCTTTGAGAGAATCCATCTGTCAATCTCTTCTCTTTTTGAAAGAGGAACAGACGCTTGCTTGTTTTCAAATCCATCTATGTTGGCATAAAGAGCAAAGAAAGAATAGGTATTCAGCAGCGTCCCGAAAAACTTCCGTTGAACTTCTAGTATGCCATCTTCATCAAAAAGAGTTGGCCGCCAGGGAGGACTGTTTGTTACCAGATACCATCTTGTTGCATCAGCTCCATATTTTTCAAACAGAACAAAAGGATCAACTGTATTGCCTTTGGACTTGGACATCTTCATTCCATTCTTATCGAGTATCAGTTCATTCACAATCAAATTCTTATAAGCAACACTATCGAACAACATTGTTGCAATGGCATGCATTGTATAAAACCATCCTCGTGTTTGATCAATCCCTTCACAAATAAAATCAGCAGGAAAAGCTTTTGTCTCAAACCACTCTTTATTTTCAAACGGATAATGATATTGCGCAAACGGCATTGCCCCTGAATCGAACCAGACGTCAATTAACTCAGGAGTTCTTGTATAAATCTTGCCATTCTTTTCAAACAGAACTTTGTCAACAAAAGGTTTATGAAGGTCAATGTCTTCTAATTCACTAACAGGAATTCTCTTATCATTTTCAACGATAAAACCTTTTTTCAATTCTTCAATGCTGCCAACAGGTATAACGTCGCCATCTTCACTAACCCATAAAGGAAGCGGAGTTGCCCAGAACCTGTCGCGTGATAAAGCCCAGTCTTTATTTTCTTCAAGCCAATTACCAAACCTGCCTGAACCAACCTCCGGAGGATGCCAATTAATTGTTTTATTAAGCTCCATCATTCGTTTGGCAACACTGGTTGTTCTAATGAACCATGACTCACGGGCATAATAAATAACCGGCACATCCTGATTCCGCCAGCTAAAAGGATAAGTATGAGTAATTGTTTCCTTTTTATAAAGCTTGCCTTCAGCTTTTAATTTGGCAATAATTTCTTTATCTGCATCTTTTACAAATTGTCCTGCATAATCAGAAATTTCAGAAGTGAATCTTCCACCTCTGTCAACCGGCTGAAGCATCGGCAGATTGTATTTTTTTGAAAGATCATAGTCATCAGCACCAAAAGCAGGAGCGATATGAACAATACCGGAACCCGTATCTGTGCTGACAAACTCACCAAGACAGACAAAGAATGCCTTCTTGTTAGGCTTCACATAAGGAAGTAGCTGCTCAAATTCAACTCCTTCAAGATCACTTCCTTTCATCTCTGCTAAAATTTCATATTCACCATCGAGAGTTGAAAGCAATTCCTTCGCTAAAAATATTTTCTTTTCTTTATTCAGAACCTTCACATAATCAACATCGGAGCCAACAGCAAGAGCAACATTTGAAATCAATGTCCATGGAGTTGTAGTCCAAACAAGGAAGTATTCATCTCTATCTTTTAATTTAAAGAGAACATAAACAGAAGGATCTTTCGTTTCTCGATAACCAAGAGCAAGCTCTGCCATTGAAAGAACGGTTTCAGATTTGGGATCCTGCGGAACAATTTTATAATCTTTATAAATTAGATCTTTTTCATAAAGAGTTTTTAGTGCCCACCAGACTGATTCAATGTATTCATTTGTTAACGTTATATAAGCTGACTTTAAATCAATCCAGTAGCCCATCCGTTCCGTCATCTTTTCCCAAAGGTCAAGATAAGTGAAGACAGATTCACGGCAGGCTTTGTTGTACTTTTCTACACCAAAAGTTGCGACTTCACTTTTATTTTTTATACCCAGGGCTTTTTCAACTTCAATTTCAACTGGAAGTCCGTGAGTGTCCCAACCGGCTTTTCTTTCTACTCTGTAACCACGCATCGTTTTATATCTGCAAACTATATCCTTTAATGTACGTGCCATCACGTGATGGATTCCAGGTTTGCCGTTTGCGGTTGGAGGGCCTTCATAAAAAGTAAATGGTTTATCCGGTGAACGAAACTGAACGCTCTTTTCAAAAATTTTTCGTTCTGACCAGAATTTCAGAATGTTCTGCTCAGTCTCCGGATATTTTATTTTTTCTAAACCCTGCTTATACATAGCAATAACTTACTTTAGCTCTTCATATCTTTTTAATAATTCTCTTTCAGTCTGAATAAATTCTTTAAGCTCCTGTTCGATGCGTTCTTTTTTGAGCGTTATGTTTTTTGCCGAGGCTTCAGAATCATTAATAATTATTTCGGCTTTTAACTGAGCTTCTCTTAATAATAGTTCGGCTTCTTTTTTAGAGTCGGCTGCAGTTGCTTCCAGAACTTTAACTTTCTCTCTTAAAATCAAAGCCTCTTTCTCACCACTGAGAATTTCCTGTACAGCCATTCCAAAAATTCCCATCGCGCCAAGAGTAATGTTACGTAAGCTGAAAAGTATCAGGTTTTCTGTGAGAAGCTCGAAAGTTCCAAAATATTCATTAAAGAAAATGATGATGGCGATACTTATAATTGTTACTGCAACAATTACGGCAAAAACTACTTTGCCGCCTGTACTGCCAGCCAAGTGATCTATTTACATACCAGCCGCAGGTAAAAGATAAAATTGAAAGAACAAACCATACAGCAAAATTCCGGTCTCCAAAATTAAAAAGCGAAGTATTAAGAAAATTCGAGGCAAAGATTAATAACCCTAAAAGAAAGGGTACACTGTATGATGCAAAAAACTTTTTCATTTCAGCCTCTTGATTAATTCTTTCATTATTAAAGTCATTTTAGGTTCTGCCTCCATAGCCGTTGCTATTATTTCTTCGACGTTAACAGGCTTAAGTGAATCCGGGAAACATTCATCTGTCACGATGCTTATCCCCAGTACTTTTATGCCCATATGATTTGCAACAATATTTTCGGGGATTGTTGACATTCCAACAACATCTGCACCTGTTGCTCTGAGAAATTTATACTCTGCTCTTGTTTCGAGATTCGGCCCCGGCACAGCAACATAAACTCCTTTTTGAACTTTTATCTGATTTTCGAGAGCGATTTTTTCTGCGAGTTCAATCAACTCATAATTATATGGTTCGCTCATATCAGGAAATCTTGGTCCGAGTTCATCTTCATTTTTTCCGATGAGCGGATTATCACCCAGCATATTAATATGATCAACCATTATCATCACATCGCCTTTTCTGTAATGAGGATTCATTCCTCCACAGGCATTTGAAACAAGCAAAGTTTCCACACCAAGAAATTTCATAACTCGAACAGGATAGGTAATCTGCTGCATCGAGTAGCCCTCGTAAAAATGAAATCTGCCCTGCATTGCAACTACATTTTTTCCGTTGATTGTTCCGAATATCAGCTTGCCACGATGAGATTCAACTGTTGAAATAGGAAAATGCGGAAGGTCTTCGTAATTGATTTGATGTTTTACTTCTATCTCCTTAACCAATCCTCCCAGACCAGTGCCGAGAATTATTCCAATCGGATACTTTTCATTAGTATGTTTTCTAATTACCTCGAGGGTCCCTTTTATATTTGAAATCAGCTTGCTCATCTTTATAAAAGTTTGTCAACAATTCCATCGACATCAATATCAAGTTTTTCCGGTTCATCCTGCACTTTTGGTTTCTTAGGTTCTTCACCTGCCTCTTTAACTTTGCCTTCAAGCAGATTTGACTGAGTACTCACTATTGCTTTCAGCCTTGCAATGATCAAATCCTTTTCTTCTCGTAACACTATAACAGCATTTCGCATTTCATTTGCAATATCTTCTGCATTTTGAATAATCTGATTGGCTTTAATTTCAGCTTCCTTTACTATTAACGCAGATTGTTTCTTTGCCGATTCAAGTGCCTGAGCCGAAGTTTCCTGAGTCCTAATGAGAGTATCCTGGAGGTTCTTTTCAATTTTCTGAAATTCTTCAACCTTATGGTTTAGAGCTGCAACTTCCTGTTCAAGCGCTTCATTTTCATTAATCAGTTCTTCCATATCAGAAGATATTTTATCGAGGAAGGCTTGAACTTCATCAACATTATATCCCCTCATAGATTTTTCGAATTCCTGCTTCTTAATAAAGAGCGGCGAAAGTTTCATGACTGCCTCCAGTCTTTTAAAGTGTTTCGTTGACCAAAGATTGCTGAACCAATTCTTAGCATTGTTGCTCCTTCTTCAATTGCAATTTCATAATCGCTTGTCATTCCCATTGAAAGCTCGCTAAGGTCAAACCCATTTTTATTAATTTCATCTTTTAATTTACGTAAATCAGAGAAACTTTTCCTGATTATACTTTCATCATTAGTGAACGGCGCCATTGTCATCAAACCAACCAATTCAACATTACTTAGAGTTGAACAATGTTTTGCCAATTCTAAAACTTCAGTGCTACTATTCAATCCTGACTTTGTATCTTCGAATGATGTCTTGACTTCCAACAAAATCTTTTGAACCTTGTTTAATTTTTGTGCTTGATTATTTATTTCATCAGCAAGCATCAATGAATCCACAGAATGAATGAATGATGCAGTATTAACCGCATACTTCACTTTATTCCTCTGAAGAGTCCCTATAAAATGCCAGGTTACTTTATCACCAAGAATTTCATACTTATCTCTAAGTTCCTGAGCTTTGTTTTCACCAAAGTCAGTTATACCTAGTCTATTTGCTTCACTTATGGCATCTACACCGAAGAACTTCGAAACTGCAATCAGTCTTATTTCCTGCGGATATTGCTTAAATTCTGCACATTTTGCAGCTATTCTTTCCCTTAGATGCTTAATATTTTCTGCTATCATAAAAAAATTAAGGCTGTGAATGTATATTATTCGGCATCAAAAATCAATCTGAATCGAAGAAAAATTAAGGATTAATTTTTTATAGTTGATGATTACTAATTAAGTCCAATTCAGTCTTTATCGTAATGTTAAAATTTCTGCTCTGTTCACTTACTCACAAAAAATGATTTCCTGTTTTCGTAACTTTGAATGTCATTTTTTCAATTATACGGAGTGAATATGGAAATTAAATTGTTAAATGAGATCAAAGAAAAGGCATTAAAAGCAAGAAAGACAATAGTCCTTCCCGAATCCCACGATGAACGAGTCCTCAAAGCAGCCGAGAAATTAACCAAAGAAAAGACTGTTTCAGTTATTACTCTTGGTGATGAGGACCGAATTCACAAAGATGCAAAAAAGCTGGATGTTGATCTTACAGGAGTTAGAATGATCAATCCAACCACATCAGACAAGCTGAGCGATTTTACAAATATTTTCTTCAACCTTCGCAAGCATAAAGGTGTAACAATCGAGCAGGCAAGAAGCACAGTTCAGCAGGATTTGTTTTTTGCTGCTATGATGGTAAAAGAAAATATGGCTGACGGAAGTGTTGCCGGTTCTGCTTCTGCAACTGCGGATGTAATGCGAGCAGGGATTCAGTGCATCGGAATGCCGGAAGGAATATCAATAGTATCAAGTTTCTTCCTTATGCTTTTCCCGGATAAGAATTATTCTTTTGCTGATAGTGCTGTCGTTCCCGATCCTGATGAAAAACAATTAGCAGATATCGCAATCTCAACTGCAGATAACCACAGAAAATTAACCGGCGAAGAACCGTTTATAGCAATGCTTTCCTTCTCAACAAAAGGAAGTGCAAAGCACGAAGCCGTTGATAAAGTTTTGAATGCAACTGCAATCATTCGCTCAAAAGAGACCAGATCTGAATGTTGATGGCGAATTGCAGTTTGATGCTGCTGTGATAGAATCAATCGGAAAGAAGAAAGCACCCGGAAGCAATGTTGCAGGAAAAGCAAACGTTTTGATTTTCCCTGACTTGAATTCCGGAAATATCGGTTACAAAATTGCACAACGCTGGGGCAAAGCTGAAGCAGTTGGACCAATGGTTCAAGGATTGAAAAAGCCATTCTTCGATTTAAGCCGGGGCTGCAGTGTTGATGATATTGCAAATACAACGGCTATAGCAGCTTTGATGAGTTAGATATTTTGTCATCTCTCATTCCCACGAAAGTGGGAATCCATTATTTGATATGAGCCAAGACAAAGTGGATTCCTGCTTCCGCAGGAATGACATATAATAAACCTTTTTATACTACTCGTTTTTGTATTTTTCTCAACAGAAACTTTTTCCTAAGTTCTCTCACAAAATTCTTAATCAATAATGAACATTATTCTCCTAACTCTTTTCGTTTTCATAATAAATATCCCCTTTCGGTTATTGGCGGGCGAATGTCACCAGATTTTCATTTCAGTTTTTACTGGCAATACATATTCCTATAGTGTTAATAATTTTATTCAGAATTTTATCAGGAAGCGGATTTGAGCTGTCAACTTTCTTTTTTACTGTTCCCGCATTTTTTCTGGGTCAGATTTCGGGTTCAAAAATTTATTCTTTACGAAAACTTAAGGATGCTGTACCACTTACATCCTGCCTTATAATGGATCTGGTAAGAATAAGGAATAATTATGAAAAATAAATTGAACTTTTTTTAGATTTTATCTGTTAGAGATTATTATGAAAGGAGTAATATGCTAAACAAAATTATTTTCGTCATTATGCTTCTAACTGTCTCACAGTTAATTGCACAGGACAATTCTACTAACAACAAAAAGGATACAGGTTCGATGGATAACATAAACGATATTACAGTTCTCGATATGAACAATAAAGAAGTTAAGCTTTCCGATTACAATGGAAAAGTTTTAATGATCGTTAACGTTGCAAGTGAGTGCGGTTCTACTCCGCAGTACAAAGGATTAGAGGAGATTTATAAGGAGTATAATCCAAAGGGATTTGAGATACTTGCTTTCCCGTGCAATGATTTTGGAGGTCAGGAACCCGGCACAAATGAACAGATACAAAATTTCTGCAGCTCAAAATATAATGTGACATTTAGATTGTTCGATAAAATTAAAGTGCTCGGGAAAGACAAATCCCCTCTTTATGAAAGGCTTACCAACAACAGCGTTACTGAAAAAGGTGATGTAAAGTGGAATTTTGAAAAGTTTCTTATTTCAAAAGATGGAAAAATTGTCAAAAGATTCCGAACCAAAGTTGAGCCAACAAGTGAAGAGATAATTTCTGCGATTGAAAGAGAGTTGAACAAGTAAATGGGTTTGAACCTTCGAGGTTAAAGCCTATAATTCATAGTCCTAACCTCGAAGGTTGCTCGCTACTTCACCATCTCCTTTTTTACAAAAAGTTTTGCAGCAATAATATCCTTATGCTCAATGTTCATTGTGCTGCCGATAATTTTAATGAGCCGATCTTCGTGGCTATCAAGCTTCCCATCTTCATAAATTATCCGCCAGAGGTTTTTAATCAGACCTAATTTTTCATGTTGAGTAAAACTCTCATTTATAATTGAAGAAAATTCATAAATACTTATACTGTCTTTAACTTTTTGTTTTGAAAGTGCAAACAATTCATTTACACATTCATCATCTAGCTCATAATCATTTTTCATTAGTTCAATTATTCTTTTACTTTCATCATCAGAAAAGTCACCGTCAGCTTTTGCTATTTCAATAAAGAGGGCAGCAGTCGCAACCTGGTATTTTTTCGAAATTGTTTTTTGGGAAGAAGTTTCTACTTCTTTTGAAATTTGTTTGTCTTGTTCCGGCGATAGAACTTTTCTTAAATATTCAAACATTATTAAAACTTAATTATTGGTTATTTAATTCCGAAAGCAAGCTGGGAAGATCAAGAGCTTTTGTAACCATCACAACATTTCCTTCTTCATCGACAGGCCATTCCTCCTGAGGTCTGTCGCAGTAAAGTTCAATTCCATTTCCATCAGGATCTTTAAGATATATTGATTCGGAAACACCGTGATCGGATGCGCCATCAATGTGGTATTTATTTTCCCACAAAACTTTAAAAGCTTTTGCCAGCTCTTCCCTGCTCGGGTAAAGGATGGCAAAGTGATACAGGCCTGTATGTCCCGAAGGCGGCGCAACTGCATTTTCACCAGCCCACGTATTCAATCCGATATGATGATGATAATTTCCGGAAGATAAAAAGATTGCTGAATCTCCGAACCTTGCAGTTACTGAAAAACCAAGCATCTCAGTATAAAACTTAACCGCTCTTTCAAGATTTCCAACAGTTAAATGGATGTGTCCTATTCTTGTTTTAGGATGTATTTCGTAGCTCATCAGTTTTTATTTCTATTTTATGTTTGGTTGATTTTAACCGGTTCAACTTTCCAGATTTTTTCTGCATATTCTTTTATTGACCGGTCACTTGAAAACTTACCTACTCTTGCAACATTCAGAATGGCCATCTTTGTCCATTCATCAATATTCAGGTACAACTTGCTGACTTTATCCTGCGCATCAATGTATGCCTGGTAATCAGCAAGCAAACAGTAATAGTCAACTCCTAAAAGACCATCAACAATTGATTTGAATATCCCGGGTTCTTCTTTACTAAAGTAATCAGATGCAATCATATCTATTACTTTTTTCAATGCAGGGTTTGTTTCATAATAAGTTCTTGGATTATATCCGCTGCTCTTAAGTTTAACGACCTCATCGGCAAGCAAACCGAAGATGAAAATATTTTCCTCACCGACTTCTTCGCGGATTTCAATATTTGCTCCATCCATTGTGCCAATTGTTAAAGCACCATTTAAAGTGAACTTCATATTTCCAGTACCGGATGCTTCCAAACCTGCCATTGAGATTTGTTCTGAAAGATCAGCGGCAGGAATTATTTTTTCTGCGAGTGTCACAGAGTAATTCGGGATGAAAACTACTTTCAACTTATCGCCAACATCTGAATCGTTATTGACTATTTCAGCAACTGAATTTATTAGCTTGATTATAGTCTTTGCCATAAAGTAAGCCGGTGCAGCTTTACCTGCAAAGATTATCGTGCGAGGAACCATTTCAAGCTTCGGATTATCTTTAATCCTGTTGTAAAGTGTTATGATATGAAGAACATTCAGAAGCTGGCGCTTATATTCGTGAAATCTTTTTATCTGCACATCAAACATTGAGTCGGGATTAATTTTTATCCCGTTATTTTCTTCAATCAGAGAAATCAACAATTTCTTATTAAGCCATTTTGCATTTCTGAATTCTTCCCTGAAATCAGGATTATCAACATATTTTTCGAGCTTACGAAGGTCATAAAGATCATAAAGCCAGTTCTCACCTATTCTATCACTAATAATTTTCGAAAGGAACGGATTTGCTGTCTTTAACCATCTTCTTGGAGTAATACCATTAGTTATGTTGATAAACTTCCCTGGATACATTTTATGAAAATGAGAAAAGATTTTCGTTTTCAAAATTTCAGTATGCAAAGCAGCAACACCATTAACTGCAAAACTCCCAACAATCGCCAGGTTTGCCATACGAACCGATCTGCCATTAGCTTCATTAATTATAGACATCGCTGATAAAATAACCGGATCAGTTGTATAATTTTTCTTGGTATCTTCAATAAATCTCCGGTTAATTTCATAGATAATCTGGATATGACGCGGAAGCAATTCTTCAAAGAGAGGCAGAGACCACTCCTCCAATGCCTCCGGAACAACTGTGTGATTAGTGTATGCAAAAGTTTTGCTTGTAATGCCCCAGGCTTTGACCCAGCTTAATCCTTCCTGATCAATTAAAATTCTCATCAGTTCCGGAATAGCAATTACAGGGTGTGTATCGTTTAATTGAATAGCATTTTTCTCAGAGAATTTATCAAAAGTCTTATGATTGATCTTGTATTTTCTAATTATATCTTGTAGCGTAGCTGAAACAAAAAAGTACTGCTGCTTAAGTCTTAAGAATTTCCCTTCGACATAAGAATCATTTGGATATAAAACTTTAGAAATAGTTTCAGAACCCGTTTTCGAAGCTACAGCAGCAACATAATCTCCGGCATTAAAATCTTTAAAGCTGAAATCAGCGCACGCTTTTGCCTGCCAAAGTCTTAAATTATTTACCGTATTATTTTTATATCCCGGCACAGGAATATCATAACCAACCGCAAGAACATCTTCTGTATCTGTCCAATCGAACCGGTAAGTTCCATCCTTACTTTGAACTTTTACAGCTTTGCCATAAAACTTAACACGGTATTCCAAATCTCTTCTGAATATATCCCATGGATTTCCATTCTGAAGCCAACTGTCTGGGTACTCAACCTGGTAACCTTTTTCAATTGCCTGATTGAATATTCCATACTCATACCTAATTCCGTAACCGAATGCAGGCAGTTCAAGTGTTGCCATTGAATCAAGATAACAAGCTGCTAACCTTCCCAGACCTCCATTACCCAAGCCCATATCGTGTTCAATCTCTCTAATTTCTT
The DNA here is from genome assembly GCA_963698155.1 of uncultured Ignavibacteriaceae bacterium. Taxonomy (GTDB): domain Bacteria; phylum Bacteroidota; class Ignavibacteria; order Ignavibacteriales; family Ignavibacteriaceae; genus IGN2. Next base: position 54,404 of record CAVOPS010000012.1, read on the forward strand.
CCAGACTGTAACCATCTTCTTTCAAAATACTATAGCATTCATCATAGTAATCCATGTTTATCAGTGAATTACCAAGAAGTCTTCCCATTAAATACTCTAATGAAAGATAGTAGACTCTCTTCACGTCCTTTTGAAAATACTGATGCTGCGTTCTTAGCCATTTACGAACGAGACGATCTCTTATAGCAAGAGATAAAGCAAAATAAGCATCGGATCCAGTAGCAGTTACTCGATCCTTTATTAATCGGAACTCTAAATTTTCAGCGAACTGATTGGAAAGAGAATATGATGAAGGAGTTTCTTTATCGGTGAAAAAAATGGATGGTTTGCCGTTCAATGTTGTTTCTGATTTATTATCCATTACGCTTTCAAATGTCTATTAATGAAAATTCGGGCGTAAATTTAAGATTGGTTGTCTTCTTAACAAAATGATAATATTATCATTATTTGTTTCAATTATTGAATTGTCAGTTATAAATTACTGAACAAGAGAAGATTATATGTAAACGAAGCTCTTCGTAAAAATCTTTTGCAATTTATTCTTGCTGTAAATACGCCGTAGCTTCCAGCTCTACAACAAAATTTGGGTCAATCAGTGACTTTACTTCAACCATTGTTGTTACTGGTTTAATATCTCTGAAGAACTCACCGTGAGCTCTTCCAACAGAATCCCAATCTTTTATATTGGTAACATAAATCCTTGTACGAATGACATCGCTTAAAGAGCCACCAGCATCATTCAAAGCTTTTTCAATTTTCTGGATGATGAATCTTGTTTGCTGGTATGGATCACCGGGTGCAACTATTCTGTCGCGATCAATTGCGGATGTTCCTGAAACTTCAATCAATCTGCCAATTCTAACCGCCCGTGAATAACCTATTTTGTTTTCCCAGATCGTACCGCTCGGTATACTAATCCGTTTTTCCATATTAACCTCTAAATTTTTCCTTGAAGATATTTTTTTCGCTTTGTTTCGGGGAACTTTTCTATTGCATAACGAAGCATTGTTCTCGGCATTTTCTTATAATAAATTTTCAAAAAGTTTTCTTCAGCCTGCAAATCTCTTTTACCAACTTCTCTCAGCATCCAACCAACAGCTTTGTGTATTAAATCGTGATTGTCCTGAAGTAAAATCTCTGCTGTCTTGAATGTGGTATAAAAGTTATCATTCCTGATGAATTCATAAGTAGACAAGATTGCAATTCTGCGTTCCCAAAGATTTTTTGATAATGCAAATTTAAATAATAAACTTTTATCTTTGTTCAGCAAATGCTTCCCTATGATTTTAGGAGCCGATAGATCAACCAGATCCCAGTTATTAATGCCTCTTCTGTTTTTCAGATAAAATGAAAAGATGGATTCTTTCCCCTGCTCGTCACTTATTGCATATTTATCAACTAAAATAAAAAGAGAAATCAATCTTTCTTCGTGGACAGGTGAATTTAATAATATTTTTAAATCAGTTAAAGATAAATCCCTGAACTCACGTGCTAATTTTCTTTGTGTAGGAACTTTTAGACCAGCGAAAATATCTCCTTCCCCATATTCACCTTTACCGGTTTTAAAGAACCACTGCATTGTTTTTGAAATCTCAGGAGTTCCAAGTACTTTTATTTTTTTTTGTAGTTCAGCAAGTCTAATACTCATATAGGCAGATTATCTCGATTAAAAAGTATTGAATAATTTGATAACTGAAAAATAGTTAATAATTTTAAAAGGTCGCAGAAACAGGAATGTATTATTCGTGAAGTAAGTTAGATCTAATGTGTTGTAATTTTATTGATGAGAGAAACAAGTTCACCCTTTGCGAATGGCTTTACTAAAAATTCGTCCGCGCCTGCTTTACGAAACTCTTGAATTTTCTCCTGCAGAAACTCACTTGATAAAATTACAATCGGGATTTTTTTACTCTTGTTTTTTCTTACTTTCCTGACAATTTCAAGACCTCTATTCCAATAATTTATTGTAACATCGAAAATTATAGCGCTGAATTTTTCATCTGTCATCAGCCCGGGACTAAAATCCTGAGAAGGTATAAGGTTTACTTCATAGTTATCTTTTAAAAACGCTTTGATAAGAGGATATGAATCCCCGCTGTCATCCAGCATTAATATCTTCGAAACTCCATTGCTTTTTTCAATAGCTTTTTTAAAATGGTCAACCGCTCCAACTTTAGCCAGTGGAAGAGTAAATGTAAAAGTGCTGCCAACTCCCTTAATGCTATCAACAATCAGAGAACCGCCCATCTTTTCAATATATCTTTTTGAAATCGCTAAACCTAAACCATTTCCTTCAAAATTTCTTCCGATATCCAAATCTTCCTGACTGAAAGGTCTGTAAAGATGATCAAGATATTCGGTTGAAATACCAACTCCGGTATCTTTAATCTTACAAACTGCCAGATCTCTTTCATTAAAGGTTTCAACTTCAAATTCAATGTATCCCTGTCTGGTAAACTTAATAGCATTATCAATTAGGTTGTTGATAATTGCTTCAAGACATTGGATATCTACATCCACAAAAATATTATCTTGTCCAATCCTCAAAGAAAAGTCAAGTTTTTTTTCTGCTGCCTTAATTTTAAATGGCTCTAAGCAATTCTTAATAACGTGAGTAAGGTTTAAAGTTTCAATATTCATTTTGTAATTGCCCGCTTCTATCTGTGCGAACTCCAGCATCTGAGTTATACTTTTGAATAATCTTTCGCTTCCTGTGTGAAGGTTATCAAGGTAGATTTTGTCTTCGTTACCGATTTTATCCCGGAGATTTTCTTTAATAATCGTAGAGTATCCGAGAATGATATTAAGTGGAGTTCTAAGTTCATGAGAAAGTACATTCAGGAAAGTACTTTTCAGCCTGTCAGCTTCCTTGCTTGCATCTCGTGCTTTTCTTACCTCTTCTTCTGCCAGGAGTACATCTGTTTGATCTTCATGAAAAAGCACAACATAAGTTTTATTACTTAGATTAATTGGAAAAATTGTTGTCTTTAAAAAGGTACTGCTCTATCAGCACCGAGTAATCTTGTATCAACATAATTTTGAAGTTGTATGGGTTTTTTCTTCTGTAAAACAGTACCTGATTTTCTGAACTATTTCCCGCTTCTGAAGTTCTTTATCGGTAGCATAGGAATATCCGCTAAGCTCAGTTAGGGAATAACCCCATCTCCTGGTGAAAGCACTATTAATATAAACCACAAAGCCTTTTTCATCGAAGACTTCAACCGGAAACGGTAGGAGTTCGTAGCAGAGTTCGAAATATTTTATATTGAATGAGTCCAAGCTTAATTAACAGGTAATGAAAAATGAATCAGTGCACCTTTATCGCTATTGAGTATTTTAATTTCCCCTTTATGTTTATCCATAATATTCTTGCAAAGGAATAAACCATAGCCACCGTTAGATAAATTAAAAACGATTGATGGGTTTGCTTTAACTTTTTCCGGAAAACCAGGTCCGTCATCCTGAATTTCTACGCAATTTCTCTTGCTTACTATGAATGAGCGAATTGTAATTGTGGCATTTTTATGAGCATCAACCGCGTTAGTTATTAAATGAACCAGGAGATGCTGTATTTGTTCCGGATCAAAATCACACAGCGGAAGAGGATTTAATTCTGTTTTAAATGTAACTGAACTAAATTTTTTAAGTGGTGAAAGATATTTAATCACTGACTGAATAGTCCTGTTTAAATCGTTGTTATCTTTATTCAAATCAGTAACTGAAGTTTCAAGAAGTACCTGAGCATACTTTTGAATATTTCGAATACTATCCGCAGCAACCTTGGACTTTAATTTTAATCTATCAAAAAGTAAATCATCAACCTGGCTGTTGCTTTCAAATTCTGTTTGGGATTTTTCAATAGTCCGTAAAAGACTTTCTGTTTCTAAAAGGGCAAGATGCACTAACCCCTGTAATGCCTGACCGATCTCGGAATCAATACCAGATTTTAATACTCTGCGTTCTGCCTGAATAAGCTGAGCATTGGCTTCCTGGAGTGCATTGTAAGCGTTTATTTGTCCATCATATAATTGCGCATTTCTGATAGCAATAGCTGCCTGACCTGCAAGAATTTCGAACGTCCCGGTTATTTCTCTTACTTTAATTTTATGCAGATGCTTACTGTCAACATAAACCACTCCAATTTTCTTTCCATCAGTAATTAATGGAGAGCAGAGAATTGTTTGCAAATCAAGTTTTAAAATACTTCGTGAAGGATCATAAGCGGCATCGCTCTGTGCACCTTCAATAAAAACTGATTGTCCATTTTGAAAGACATCTTCAACAACAGTATTACTAACTTCAAAAAGCTGCTTTGGCAGGTTTTCATTGTGATCATTCAACCCCAGCTTAAATTCTAAATCACCCGAATTGTTTTGAAGAACAATAAACCCTCTTTCGGAATTCGTTAGTCGTATTGCATTTTTGAGAACAAGTTCAAGAACATCATCTAAAATCAAAGACCTATTTATGGTGTTTACTATGTTCAGAATTACATCAAGATTTTTTAATCTTTCAGATGAATCGTCCTCATCAATTGCATTCTTGACTCTGTCGTCTATATTTTTTTTAAATTCAGAGAATTTCATATTTTTAAAATATTTTTAACCTAATCTTTTAATAATTTAATTGATAAAAACCATTCCCAATCATTGAAACCAGACCACGACCAAGCTTTTGCAATCCCGGCAGAAAATGTTGACTCAAGATTATACCAGTGTTTAAATTTAATATCCATCTGAGCTCCAATATCAATCAGATAATTTCCAATTTCTGACTGAGTAATCAATCCTTGTGAATAAATTGCAAAATCAAAGTGATTGACAAACTGGTCCATTAGCAACCATCCTGAAGTCCTAATTGGTGGAAATGCGTTCTCTAAAATGATTTTTCCAAATTTGCTAGTAACAAGATTATAAATCGGGATTCCAGGAAACCTAAAAATCCTTCTAAATTGCTTAATTTCGTCATTATCTACTCCTCTATTACCAAATCCACCAATGTAAAACAAACTTTGAACAAGATTTTCGTTCTCGTAGTTATATCCACCTGCAATTTTTACGTGTAAAACATTATGATTCCACAACCATGTCGAGAAATCACTTAATTCAATGTAAGAATTAAGTGCAACTTCTGGTTGGTCAAAATTTGTACCGTATACGCCTAATGTCCAGTTAAATTCATCTCCAAATTCATAATCTGAACTTCCAATACTTTTTCGAAGGTTCTTGAAGTTTAAGTTTGTTGCCAGAACTGCAAAATCTGGCTGAGAAACTGGAATGAGGTTATCATTAATAAATTTAACGTCTCGATAAAATGTTAAGTTTGTTGATTGCTTTATTTTTGTTGGATTATCGTACTTCCAGAAAAATGTATGACCAAGTTTAAATTGTGTTCCTATAGTCCCTCTTTTTCTATCATTGAACAAATCAAAAAAGTCTCCTCCATTATAAAGAACATCAATATAGAAATAGCTGCTTATAATCATACTTGAATCTAAGATGCCAAAGAGGATAACTTGGTGTTTCACTTAAGCGGTGATACTCCTGCTTCCATATAAAAATCGTGAATTAAAAGTGGGTCAGAAATTCTTGTAAATAAACCAAAGACAACTTGATTCTGAAACCCGCTGACTACGGGAATTATTGAGTGTATATGTAAGTTCTCTAATCCATTAAAACCTGACTCCATCGAAAAGTCAATAGGATTAATTTTAGTGGAGTCACTACTTAAATTCAAACTCTGCAATTTCGGATTTGCTTCAATAACCATTTGACCATAATAATTAATAGCAGGTAAGAAGCTCGCTGATCTGTTTTCGAAAATTACTGGTCTAAATCCATCTGAAGAAAATTCAAAGGCAAAAACCGAGTCAGGCGATATTTCTATTGGTCTGAATAAACCTGTGATGCAATGCGATATTGCTTTTAAAGAGCTATCATCGAAATCATATCGATAGATATTTGAAACTCCGTTAGTGTAAGCGTTCCAATACAAAATTTTTCCATCTCTGCTCCATGAAGAATTTTCGGGAGAACCGCTGCTTGAAATTACTTCGAAATGAAACGAGGAATCAGCAATAACATTTTCAGCATTAAATGCAATGATAGACTGCTGTCCACTGGATTTCTTTAAAGTTACAGCTAACTTTTTACCCGAGTCATCAATTGAAAGATTAAATATTTCCTCCCCAAGATTAAGAGTTACCAAGCGAATAATTTCTTTGTAAGGATATGGTGAATAAACTATTGTAGCAAAACCAGCATCATGTTGTATTCCCCATAAATCGTGAGTTACCGGTGAAACAGCTAAATCACCGACCCTTGCATTTTCAAAAAGCAATTTTTCATCACCCGATTCTAAATGATAAACCCAGATATCTCTGAATAATTGATTGTTGTTTGTAGTATAAAATAGTAAACCATTAACTTCATCCAGCGCAATGGAAGAAACTTGTGTCATACTTGGTGTAGCTATGGAAATAAGTTTCTTAGAAACGCCTGAAGCTAAATCAAGAGATTGCAGTGAAGTTAGTTCGTGAGGTCTGTGGTAAACATATATTATTGAGTTTGTAGGGCTGTCATAATATGGACGTGACACCCAGCCAAAATTTTCCGAGTTTATCTATTTTGAGTTTCGTCTGCTCTGCTTGCTCTAAAATTTTAATATTTTCTTCTTGAAATTTTATTTCATTAGAAATAAAATCATCCCAGGCTTCATAAAAATCTTTATTAAATACTTTTCTGAATTTTCCTTCGAAGCCACTGTAGGTATCACCTTCTTTCGTTTTAAACCAGTTAAGGACTTTCTCTGTTCCATAAACTATTGATAAATATGCTACAAATCTTCCGCCGTAGATGTAGTGAATATTTTCAAGTAGAATTGAATTATGACTCAATAGCGTCTCTAAATCTAACTGCGATGAAAAGTCTTTTCCTTCATGCACAAGGCTTCGAAAGTACATTTCATCAAAGCTGCCCAGCACTCTCCCATATCCACCACTTAACCAGGTTTCAAAAAACACTGCAATCCCTTCCTGATGCCAACGAGGTGAATAGCGGTTATAATTTGTGAGAAGGCTATAAAAAACAGAAAGTGGTTGAGTTTTTTCCGGAGGCACTTTTCCAAAAATTGATCTGCAAAATGACTCAAATCCAACTTCAGCATCATTTACAATAACGTGAACTAGCTCATGGCTTATTAGCCACTGGATTCTTTCGTTGTAAGGAACTACTTCATAACCCGGTTCCATTGGTTCAATCTCAAGCCTGATAAAATTTTGAGGAGTTGTACTAGTTGCTGCAAAACCGTAGTCACTGACATCATAAGTATTAATAATTATTTTTTCAGCAGGAACGTAATTAAATAGTTCCGAAAGAGGTTTAAATGCTTTTTCTGCACTAATCAGAATATGATTAATTAGATGCGAATGATATTCCTTATAAATAACTTTGAAATGTTCACTTTCCCTCTCCAGCCAGGGTGAATCTTCTCGCTCAAAAAGATGCACAACCAATTCCTTATTATCACCTGCATCAAAATATTCGATAGCAATATTCTGACTTTTTTTCTTTATCCTTATCTCAACATTACTATTAACACTTGATACTCCGATATGTTTTACAAACCCAGTGGGAACAAGGTTTTTGAAACTATTTCCAAAAGTTGAAACATTTTTCAATGTCAGAATACAAGAATCATTATCATCGTGAGTCAATTGAGAAGCGAATAAAATGTTGCTCTTTATATGAATATAGGTTCCCTTTTTACTATGATCTAGAGTTATACTTTCAATTATGCCCATGTTTTGTTGATCCTTTGCAAGGACGATTACTTTGCCTGGACTAATTACTGCTAGCGATTTATCAGAATATTTATTAAAAAGCTCTACCGTTTCAATTAACGGCACAAAAATAAAGTTACTAATAAAATGCGCTGATCTTGGAAGCTGATGAATAATTGATTCTCCAGATTCCTTTGAACTAACTAATACATATGGATTTTTGGATGTGAATCGAAGTACAACTTCTTTTAAAAGCTATCTCAATGGCATTCCCAAAATCTGATATATTATTGCTTGCATTTAAACCATCAGCGAAATGTTTTAAAGAAACGTAGATTGTCCCCTGATAATTATAAGATGGGACAGACTGACTGCTCTCATCTTCAATCAAAGTAATCCGGGAGATTTCCTGTGCAGACACCATGGCCGACAGAAAGATTAACAGGAGAGATATTCTTAGCATATTAAACAGAAAGCACAGGAATTTTTAAAATTAAGAAGTTAAATTACCTTTCTAAGAAAATGCCGGGAAACACTAATCACCATCTACAAATTATATCAGAAAAATAAACACTTCCCCTTAATAATAAAAAAGCCTTCAATAAAGATTGAAGGCTTAACAAAGTATACTTTGGAGAACTAATTCATTCTACCTTACCCAGCCGTATTTACCGCCGAGTTCTTCTAGCTGTGAAGCTGATCTGACCCAGCCGTACTTACCGCCGAGTTCTTCTAGCTGTGAAGCTGATCTGACCCAACCGTACTTACCGCCGAGTTCTTCTAGCTGTGAAGCTGATCTGACCCAACCGTACTTACCGCCGAGTTCTTCTAGCTGTGAAGCTGATCTGACCCAACCGTACCTACCGCCGAGTTCTTCTAGCTGTGAAGCTGATCTGACCCAACCGTACTTACCGCCGAGTTCTTCTAGCTGTGAAGCTGATCTGACCCAACCGTACTTACCGCCGAGTTCTTCTAGCTGTGAAGCTGATCTGACCCAGCCGTACTTACCGCCGAGTTCTTCTAGCTGTGAAGCTGATCTGACCCAGCCGTACTTACCGCCGAGTTCTTCTAGCTGTGAAGCTGATCTGACCCAACCGTACTTACCGCCGAGTTCTTCTAGCTGTGAAGCTGATCTGACCCAACCGTACTTACCGCCGAGTTCTTCTAGCTGTGAAGCTGATCTGACCCAACCGTACTTACCGCCGAGTTCTTCTAGCTGTGAAGCTGATCTGACCCAACCGTACTTACCGCCGAGTTCTTCAAGTTGTGAACTTGATCTGCTCTCAAGGAATTTTAATTCGGTCTGAGTTGCTTCAAGTGACTGAATCGCGTGGTTTTCAGCTAAGGTAGTTATATTATCCTGATTAACTCGATATCTGGTCGCTTCTTGAACATTATCAGCAACCTGAGCGAATCCGGATATGAATAGTCCCCAAACAAGGGCTATGGATAATATAGTTCGCATAGTGACCACTTAGTTAATTATGACACACTACTAGTAGTTTGACATACACTTCACCCTCAAACTGCCCGTTCGCAGCAACAACTGGCAACCCAATGCTTATGCCAAATTAAATATTGCTGAACTTTTACAAAGCAAAAGGTTTGCGCTAGTTTTAGGTAATAATTACTTAATAAAATTGTTGAAAGCTACTTTTTGTAATATACTGTTACAAAAAAAGTCAATTATTACTTACTTTAAACATACAAAAAGTGTCGTCTTCATCCAAAAAATGTAAAATAGTTTTATCTAAAATCAATTTTTCAGGAGTGTATCTAGTTTAGGTCTGGATATTCCTAGTAGTTTAGCAGTTTGAGTTTTGTTTCCACCCATCTTCGCTAAAACCTTCCTTGAATATTCCTTATCCAAATTTCTAAGAGTGGTAATACCGTAATTAACATCCAATCTTACAATACTAAAAGGAATGTCTTCAGGTTTTGAATCATCTTGTATTTTAGGACGAGTATTATTTATCAGGCTGCTGAAGTCTTTAAGTTGTAATTTTCTATCATCACTTAATAGCACCGCTCTCTCTACTGCATTTCGTAATTCACGTACGTTGCCCTGCCATGGATGTCCCATTAACAGGTGCTGTAAATCTTTATCAAGCTTTTTAACCGATTTATCAAATTGCTGATTGAATTCATCTATGAAGTGGTTTGCAAGTAATATTATATCTTCTCCCCTCTCCCGCAATGGCGGAATTTCAATTGAAACCACATTCAATCTATGAAATAGATCTCTACGAAATAAATTTCGATCGACCATGGATTCCAAATCTCGGTTAGTTGCAGAAATTATTCGTGCATTAACGGGAATATCTACAACACCCCCTAACCTTTTTATGATTTTTTTCTCAACGGCTCTTAACAATTTAGTTTGAATATTAAAACTCAAATCCCCAATTTCATCAAGAAACAGAGTGCCTTTTTCTGCAAGCTCAAACAAACCAACCTTCCTGGTTCGGGCATCTGTAAACGCTCCGGCCTCATAACCAAATAATTCAGATTCTAAAAGATTTTCAGGGATAGCTGTACAAACTATATCAATAAAAGGGAATTGATTTGCAGGACCATTATTATGAATAGCCCTGGCGAACAAACCCTTCCCTGTACCTGTTTCACCAAGTATCAAAACATTTGAATTACTTTTTTCGGAAACTTTACTTGCGAGTTCTACTGCTCTCAATAATTTTTCTGAATTTCCAAGGATAGACTTAATTCCATGACGGTTCATTCCAAATGTCCCCGAACGACCTGACTCGGTTATATAAGATTTATTTGAAATGATCTCAGCAAGGAATGATGTGAACTTTAATACTTCGTATGGGAAAACATAAATATCAAAGAAACCCTGCTTTAACAAAGAAGTAACTAATAGTGCGTCAGAATTATTTATAACAATTACGAATTTGTTTGTTTTACCTTTTTTAATTTTTATTAAGTTTTTATAAAGTGCGGAATCGAGTGATTCTATTTTAAGGACTATAATTTCGTTACTATCTATTTCAAATTCAGAAGGGAAAGTGATATTTAACTGAAAACCTTTTAACTCTAGTTGCTTTAGAGCAGAAGTAACAGAAACAAGATCCGATGAATCTGAAAAAACTTTTATGTTAAAATGTCCTTCAGACATGTTTCATTTTTGAGGGTAAAAATTTTCCAATTTCTTTAAAGTGTTCAATCTTTCATCTTGTCGCAAATACGCTGCCCGTAAACGAGGAGATTCGATTCTTTCAGCAATTAAATAAATCAACTCCCTGGTATACGTGACAAAATGTTTAGCTTTATTTAGGTTACCTCTTTCTATATACAACTCTGAAATCTCAAAAAGAACTTTCCAGGTTAATTCTGATATATTCTCGTCCTTAATTAGCTCGTATGCTTTTTCAAAATAGACCAGAGGCGGCAAAAGCGAGTCAGAAGTAAAGTTTTTCGAGATAATTCCCAAAAAATATTCTCTCTCTGCCTCCAATATAGAATTTTGCGAGCATAATTCCACAAGTTTTGATCTGTTCATTTCTTCAATCGCTTCATTGTATCGACTTTGTTGGATCAATAACTTTATAAGTAAAAAAGAACTTTCCAGAAAATTTTTACCGTCTTCCCTTTTAAAAAACTCTTCACTAATTATCCTTAACTTTTCTGTAGATACCAGCCTAGATTTACCAAATAACACCCATTGACCGATGAATTCCCTTAAGATTTCAAAATTATTTGATGCGCTTAGTTTAGAATAATTAGAATTAAACTCGACAAATGTTTCTTCTAATTTATTATAAAAGCCTATTTTAAAGTATAGTTTTCCTAATATAAATAATACATCTGCCAATTCTTCATAATTTTGAATACGCTCAAACAAAGTTCGTGCTCCATCAATTGATTCAAGTACTTTTTGATATTCGCATAACGATAAGAAAACCTCTCCTAAATTCCATAACACTTGACCTCTTCTCACTTCTTTTCCTAAGCTCAAGAAAATGTTTTGAGCTTTAATGTAAGATTGAACTGCTGATTCATACTTTGTCCTGTCATAATAAAATACCCCCAAACTTTGTAGCAATATTCCTTCTTGCTCTAGATTGCCAATTGATTGATTTATTTTTGATGCGCTTTGCCAATGCATTTCTGCTTTTTCATAATCCTTCTGAATAGAATAAATATTCCCTATGTTGACTTCTGCGCCTGCTGCACGAGCGGGTTGACCTGCTTCAGCGAATTTGTGTTTTGCATTTTGAAAATTCTCCAATGCCGAACTCATATCGTTCTTTTGATATATATCTATCATTCCCATAAGATTATAACAGCGACCAGTTATTTCGGGTGAGAGGTTTTCCTCCTCAAGCAATATATTACATTGTTCTCTGGCCTCTTCATACATTTTAAGTTCAAAATCGGCATAAGCTAATTCTACTTTTAGTCTTCGCTTTTCTTCCTTATCTTCTATTTTCTTAAGAAGTTCGGTAATTACTTTTTTACCTGATTCATACTCACCAGCGGATATAAGTGCGCTTCCCTCAATGATAAACAATTTGTTATCCTGATTTCCTTTAGGAAGTGTGCTCTTTAATTCCTTTATTGTTTTGAGAGAGGATTGTACATCACCAAGCTTTAGGTAAACCTCGCTAAGTTTAATTTTCAAAGAGTCAATCAATTTATTTTCAAGTGGAAGCTGTAACAGATGACTAAGTAATCTTTGCATATATGCATATGCTGAATGTTTCTCCGCTTCAATAATTTCGTCCATCGTGATATGGAAGCAGGTTTCAAATTCTTCCGCAAGCTCGTATTGTCTCGCCTCTTCAAGTCTATTTAGAGATGGTATCTTTTTCGATAGCTTTTTTGCAATTTTTAAATGAAACTCTTTTTTATTTTCGATAGAAGCATAAATGTATTTCTTGATGGCTTCAGATGTAAAAATAATTGTCTGCCCGGAAGCAAATTTCTGGATGATGTTATTCAACTGCAGATTTAGAATTATTTTTTCTGTTTCTTCCCTGGATAATCCAAGCAGCAACGATAATTGATTTGAGTCGATATAGATATCTAACGCTGAAATAATTTTTGCAGTAATCAAGTCTCTCTTTGAAAGATTTGCTAATCTTAAATCATAGATCGTATAATGAGCCTCAGTTAAAGTTGAGAGCTTTCCTTCTTCATCAGAAAAGATCAAACCACTTTCAGAGAATTTCATTATTCCGAAAAGAATTAAATCCTTAATAAAAGACTTAATATTACCTGGAATCAAATCGGCATTAGTAGTAATTAATCTCTTTATATCTTCTTGTGGAAAATCAGAACTATAGCTCTCCTCTATAAAGCGTACCATTTCTTCTTTGGTAAACGGTCCCAAAGTAATATCCTTGATATTATTAATTTTTGAAGACAGAAAACCATGTCCGGAAGATTCAGATAAAATCACTTTAATGTTATTGACCTGTAACAACGGGATAATTTCCACGAGTAAATCGCTGGCGAGTGGATCATACAAATTAAAATCATCAATCATGAGAATGAATTTACTTTTTGAAGTTAACAGAGCAACTGTTATACGAAGTTCATCAATTATTTCCTTTTCGCTTTTTCTCAGCAGCATTAAAAGGGTTAGCTTTTCTTCTTCTGAATGATTCTGGTATACAGCATTTGAAAAAATTATTTGTCTGAGTAAGTATCTAATTAATTCCTCAGCAGATTTTCCTTTAACACCAGAAATCATTACAGCATTTGTATAAATTTCCTGCATTTTCTCAAGCAATGTAGTTTTTCCAACTCCATCGAATCCTTTAATCGTATAAATTTCACTGCTGCTTTTATCGGCAATATATTTTGATAGTATGTTAATTACATTATCCCGGCAAGAATAAACTTTAGCAGGTAAAAATTCTTTCGTGATTGATATATCAAATGAAAAACCTAAATCTTTAATTATTGTCAATGCTGATCTGTACCTTTTCTCAACATCCTTTTCTAATAATTTCTTGACAATGTTGATGAACTCTTGTGTAAAATTATCGGAAGATGGGAAATCAAATACATTCTCTATTGCAGATTTATAAATATCCAGCTCACTTTTAGCATCAAAAGGGAATCGCTTGTAAATAATCTGGTATAGTATAACTCCAAGCGAATAAAAATCAACAGAATGATTGTGAATTTCTTTTTTCAATAATTCGGGGGCGATGTAATATGCCGTCCCTTTTATTTCGTAGTCAGTGGGTGAGGGAGAATATTCAGCAAGCCCAAGGTCAATCAGCCTTATCTGCGGATTTTCATCTTTGAATGAAACAAGAATGTTTTCAGGTTTAAGATCATAATAAATATATTTTGATTGATGAAGGTAATAAAGAACCGCACAAATTTGTTTTACTATCTCTTTAAGATTTTTTTCATTTTGGATTTTATTTGATGACAGAAGTTCCTCCCCTTCAAAGTACTCCATCGTTATGAAAGTTGAGCCGGTTTCAATTCCTTTTTCTCCATCTGTATGAAAGACTGTACCTAATTCAAAGGCTTCAATAATAGCTGGATGTTTAAGTCTCTGAAGAGTAAAAAACTCTTTTATAAAAATTTCCTGTTCGTGATTATCTTTAACGGGAGGAAGAATTTTTATTGCATATTCTTTTTCGGGAAATTCAATATCGCGGCAAAGATAAACCGAGCTTCTTCCCTGCCCGAGTTTTTTTATTATTTCGTAGCGAGTGTTTATCATTGCTTTAACCTTGGATTCAATACTTTGCCAAGCATCTTACCTGAAGAATTAACAGAATAAAGAGTCAATATCAATCCTAGACCTGGGAAAGCGATTAACCACCAGGCTTTAGTTATGTACTCCTGTCCGGAACTTATCATTGAACCCCACGATGGATAAGCACTACCAGATCCCAAACCAAGATAACTGAGTGCGGCTTCAGCCAAAACTACGTTGCTGAAAAGAAATACAAGGTTAACCAATATGGGGGCAACAATCACTGGTAATATTTCTTTAATGAGAAGCTGCGATTTATTTAAACCTACAAGTTCAGCAGTTGAAAAAAAATCTTTTTGTTTTATTGAAAGAACTTCGCTCTTCACAATTTTAAATAAACTCATCCAGCCGGAGATTCCTAAAACTACAATTACCGACAGAAGCGAACTGCCGAACAAAGCTAAAATTAAAACGATAAGATAAATTACCGGAAATGCTAAGAAGATTTCTGTAAAACGATTAAGCACAATATCCAGTAAACCGCCCCGATAGCCTGCGATAAATCCTAAAAATATCCCGATAATAAAAGACAGCACAATCGCACCTAATCCTACAGTTATTGAGATACGAGTACCATGAAATTAGTCGGACAAATAAATCTCTTCCAAACTCATCGGTGCCAAGCAGAAAAATTTTTCTTTGATAACAGGTAATTCCAGCTTTATAATCAACGATTCACTTTCAATTTCATAGAGCTTCATTTTTTTGATAATAGATAACTTTATCTGATAACTTGAAACTATCAGCAAGAATAATGTTATCGTTAAATGATGGTTTGATAACTTCTTCCGATTCTTTCTCTGAAAATTTCTGCATCTGACAAATTATTGTCTATATCAGATTTTAACTCAAGCTGTTTTACAGAACTGAATGGTGGAAGCAATTTTGTTACAGATAGATTTTTCGAAAATTCAGGATTTTCATTCGAGATAATTGGTGCAAACAGAAAAACAAAAATAAGCAATACCAGAAAAGCAAAAGAGAAATTCAGCTTGCCTGTGATAAAGTGTAATTTTTTTCTAAAAAATAATATCAGGGGAATAATCAAAAGAAAAAGCAGTAGTAGATAAAGATGCATCAACAAAACTGAAACTCAGAACTGCAACTGCTGCAGATGAAGCTATCAGTAAAAATCAGACTATGTAACTTAAAGATTAATGAGAGATAATCGATAATCAATTCAAAACAGATTATGACTAATAATAGCCAAAGAAAAACTATCCAGTGAATTATTTTTAATCCGGATTTCAATTGAGAATTCCTTTAATCAATCTTTTATCAATTTTCAGCTTAATAATATCTGCAAGAAAGTTAGCAAGAATCATCACAGCACCAGCTGTAAAGACACAGCCGATAACCAATGGATAATCACGTGAAAAGATAGAATCAACTGTCAATCTGCCCATACCCGGAAGACTAAATATCACTTCAGTAATCAGCGCTCCGCCTAAAAGTATTCCAAGCTCAACACCTGCAACAGATATTAATGGTCTTAATGCATTCGGTATTACATGCTTTCGAAGAATAATATTTTCATTCACTCCTGATGCTCTTAAGTTAATTACAAAAGTTTGATGAAGAACATCATCCATACTTTCTTTAATGTATTTATAAAATAAAGCAACACCCGCAGCAGTTAGAGTTATCAAAGGCAAAACAAGATGATGCAGTTTGTCCAGAACCTGAGAGAAGAATAGGATAAGTTATCATAATCCAGCGACTTCAAACCTGAAATTGGGAATAAATTCAAACTGACTGAAAAGATATAGATCAAAGCAACACCAAGAACAAATGCAGGTATTAGAGTAAATAAAAAGTGAGGTGTTGGTTACAAATTTGTCCAACCACTGTTTTTGTTTTTTAATTACCCAAAGTGCCAGTCGATACTGAGAATCATCTGAAGAATAAAGCTTATTGATGCAAATACAAGTGTGAATGAAAAATATTCCCAGATCACCTCGAAAACTGGCAGCCTGTAATTGTACGACACACCCATATCTCCTCTAAAAACATTTGCAACAAACGAAAAGTATTGATCAGTAACAGGCTGGTCGAGTGAAAATTTTTCGGTGATTCTTTCCGATAGTTCGCTGCCAAGTTTTGCTGATATGTATTTATCGGTCGGATCACCGGGTGAAAGCCTGATAATTATAAAGAGAAAACTTACCAGGAGAAAAAGTGTTAATACCGAAGATAAAAATCTGATAAATAACGTCTTTATAATTTCTGATTTCATATTCATCGGTTAATTAAGCGACCATTCCCAGCAGCGAACTAAAACCCCGTAAGGAGTTATGCTCAAATTCTTTATTCGATTGTTGTAAACGATGATGTTAGGAGTCCAGTAAAGGAAAGTAACCGGTTCATCCTGATGAATAACTTTCTGAAATTCTTTAATCAAATCATATCTTCTTTCACTGCTGATTTTTGTTTCCAGCTGATCGAGAATTTTATCAGCTTCAGCATTTCTATAGCTTGGAAAATTCAGAAATCCAACATTCGGATCGGAATACCAGTAGGGCTTTAAATCAAGAGGAATTGGTACACCAAAACCAGCCATCCAGGAATCTAATTTTCTTTCATAAAGATTATCTATGAATGTGCCGAGTTCCATCTTCTCAGGAATCATTTCTATTCCAACTGACTTTAAATTATTTTTTACAACTACAGCAGCATACTCACGCAATGGATTTCCAACCGGGTAATACATTTTGAATTTGAATTCCTCTTTGCCCTTTTCAAGAATTCCATTTCTATCTTCATCTTTCCAGCCTTCAAGAGCTAAAAGTTTTTTTGCTTCATCGGGATTGTATTCGTATGGCTTTACTTCATTGTTATAAGAAGATTTGAAAATTGGAGAGACAGACGATGCAGCAAGTTCACCTAACCCTTGCAAATATTCATCAAGTATTTCTTTTTTGTTGATTGCCATGCTTAAAGCTTTACGAACATTGATGCTGCCAAATAACTTATTCTGCTTTACCTTCCCATCGGAGATTGATCCGGGATCAATATTATTCCAGCCAATGTAATCGTATTCTCTTCCAAATAAGGGAAACACAACTAGTTGTTCTTCCATCTTCAACTCTTCAACATCTTCAACTTTAACTAACTCAACCAAATCTATTTCACCTTTCTTTACCTGCAGCATTCTTGAAGTATAATCAGGAACTATCTTGAAAATTATTTCAGAAACCTGGCCCTGCCTGAACAGAAATGAACTGCTGTCTGCTTCTAAAATTATAGACTGGTTTCTTTCCCACTTTTTTAGTTTAAAAGCTCCGCTGGAAACAGGATTAAAATTACTTTCGTGGTTTGCAAGCTGGTCCCTGCTAACATTTTTAAAAATGTGTTCGGGTATTACAGGCACAACAATCTTAACTAAATCAGGAACGGAGTTATCGGGAAAATGGATTTCAAATTCATATGGTGAGATGACGTTAAAAGTTTTTTCAATATCAATATGTCCATCCGATTCAGTAAAAAGTTGATTGAATATTCCATACAATCTGCTTTGGACATCCGGATCAGAAAATACATCGTAAGAAAAAACAACATCGGAAGCAGTAAGTTTTTTTCCATCTGACCAAAGTATATCATCCCTTAGAAAAAATTTTATGGTTGAAGAATCCTCAGCCCATTGCCAGCTTTTCGCAATCATAGGATAAGGATCCAGTTCACCTTTTTCTTCATTCCATCTGAAATCTAACAAACCAGGAAAGAGCAATCAGAGATTGCACTTTCTTCATAGCTGAAAGCAAACAAAGAATTAAATGATTGAACATCAGCAGAAATCCCAATAACAATCCGATTATTTTGAGTGTGATTGCTTTGAATCGCAAGCAATAATTAGCAGAAGGAGGAATGAAAGGAGAAGAAGATTTAATGTTTTAATGTTCATCCAAAAGATTTGTATTAGAAATAGTAATTTCTCATGCCAATTTATTATTTTGTTGACTAAAAGAAAAACAAACATTTTAACCGATGCTTAGCGTTGACATAAAATCAGTTTCGATTTTTAATGAAGGTGAAAGTCGAACTCTTCTGCAGGACATCAGACTCGATATTGAGAAAGGTAAGGTTTATACAATACTTGGTAAAAATGGCTCAGGAAAATCAACTCTTATAAAATCACTTACTGCACTACTACCTTCTGAGCTTTACGAAGTCAATGGCAAAGTTTTATTTAATGATGTAGATTTATTAACCACCACTGAAGAAAAATTAAGAGAGATTAGAAGGAATAACATCCGGTATGTTTTTCAGGATGCTGCTAATAGTTTCGATCCTCTGAAAAAAATTAGTTATTACTTTGATCTTTCAAATATAAGTCCGCTTAAAATTGAAGAACTGTTACTTTTCTTTTTACTGCCAACTTATAAAAAATTATCCGGTCTGCATTCTTATGAATTGAGCGGCGGAATGGCTCAAAGGCTTTTAATTGTCCTTGCTCTGCTCGCAAATCCAGACATCCTGATTCTTGATGAACCGACTTCGGGAGTTGATTATGCAGTTATGAATCTTATTCTTTTAAAGATGAAAAATTTTGTCAGAGATAATGATAAATCAGTTCTGATCGTAACTCAGGATATAAACTTTGCACTAAAGTCATCTGATCAAATTGCATATTTATCAGACGGAAGATTAACTCAGTTTTTTACTCCTGATAAATTGTTGAATTCACCTGATGACAAAGTGAAAAATTTCATTAATTCATTTAAAGAGATAAGCAATGCCTCTGCTTAAAGTTGAAAACATTTCTTACTCGGTTGTTGTTAAAGAGGAGACCAAAAAGCAGTTCGATATTTTGAAAAATGTTTCATTTGAAGTTGAAGCAGGAGAAATAATCGGAATTTGCGGTGAATCTGGTGGTGGAAAGTCAACTCTTGCGAAAGTGATTGCCGGATTAATTAAACCGGATAGTGGAAAAATTATTCTGGATTCAAAATTTGAAAAAGAAAAAAGAAGAAGCAGCCCAATACAAATACTTTTTCAGAATCATGGTGAAGTATTAAATCCTTTCAGAAAAGTAATAAGCATAATTGATGAAGCATTAAAGATTAACGGAGTTGATGAAAATAATATTGAGAAAGAAAGAGAAAACGTTCTCAGTTCTGTTGGATTCCCAAAAGAGCTTTACAACAGAAGAGGGATTTGAACTTAGCGGAGGTGAACAGCAGAGGGCAGCATTTGCAAGATTACTTGCTACCAAACCTGTATTATTAATTTTGGATGAACCTTTCTCAGCTCAGGATGTTGAATCACAATTGAAGCTTGTAAAACTTTTCAAGCAGACTTAATAAAGAGTTTAATCTCACGATGATCTGCATAAGTCACGATTTAAGAATATTGAGAAACCTTGCCAACCGGGTGATAATTTTAAAGGATGGAGAGATTGTTGAGAGTGGATCAACAAAAGAAGTTTTCAATAATCCACAAAAAGGATTACACAAAATTTCTTCTGTCTGCTGAAGCACTGAATCTTACTTATGAAGAATTACAACTTTCCTTCAAAGAAATAAACTGTTTAATAATAAACCTGGGATGATAAATTGGAATGGATAACAAACCCTGAATCGCTTATAGCATTATTAACATTAACAGTGCTGGAAATTGTACTTGGGATTGATAATATAATTTTTATTTCAATCCTTGCGGGCAAGCTACCAAAGGAACAGCAGAATAAAGCAAGACTGACAGGTTTAGGACTTGCAATGATTACAAGAATACTTTTGCTGTTTTCTATTGTATGGATAATGAAGTTAACACTTCCACTTTTTACTGCATTAGGTCAGGAAATAAGCGGACGAGATATAATACTTATTGCCGGAGGATTATTTCTTCTTGCTAAAAGTACATTTGAAATTCACGATAAGCTTGAAGGCGGTGAAATGCACGAATCCCGCAGAAAAGCAAAATCTTTTTCAAATGTAATTGTCCAGATACTTTTGCTGGACGTTGTGTTTTCTCTGGATTCAGTAATCACTGCTGTCGGTATGGCAAATAATATTATAATAATGGTGCTTGCTGTTGTAATAGCTGTCGGAGTGATGATGGTATCATCAAAAAGCATAAGCAATTTTGTGGAGAAACATCCTACTATTAAAATGCTGGCACTTTCATTTTTATTATTGATTGGTGTATCACTGATAGCAGAAGGACTTGAGCAGCATATTCCAAAAGGTTACATCTATTTTGCTATGGCATTCTCTGTCTTTGTTGAAATGCTGAACCTTAGAATGAAGAGCAAAGCAAAGCCAGTTGAACTGAGAAATCGTTTTGCAGATGAGAAGTGATTTTAACCAAAGGTAGATATCTTTCTGAAAAATTACTTTCTAGCTTTAACACTTATTTAACTAAGCTGGCATACGCAACCAGCTTGTCTTCATCATACTCAATTTTAATTTTTGACAAGCCGTCAAGAAAGTGTGATAGCTTATCATATCCAAACTCTTTGTGATTGAACGTTGGATATTCTTTCTTAATCATTATTCCAATTGTTGCAACATTTATTCTGCGATTCTCTTTCTTTAAAAAAGAAATGATGCTTTGCTCAATCTGTTCACTCACTTTCTTTTGGGGAGTCTGCAGCGATTTTGATTCCTGAGGTTTAATTTTCGCCGGCTGATATTCTATTAGCCCATCAGCAACATTCACCAAATCCCTCGATATCGATCCGGGAACTCCCATTAAAAAAGTATGTTTTCCAAGTGATCTTAACTCATTCAGCAATGGAATAAAATCACGATCTCCGGAAACCAGAATTAAAGTGTTTATGTTTTCATTTTGCATAAACAGCTTCATTGCGTGAACACAAATAAAAGTATCAGCACTGCTTTTTTCTGTACGTGATAACGGAGTAAATACCGGTTGTATGCCGCTTGTCTGAAGACTGTTAATTTGTTCATTGAAACGAACCCAATCACCAAATGCCTGTATTGATGCAATGCCTCCTTTTTTCTCACATAAATCTCTGATGATCATTAAATCAGGTTCTTCACCAAAGTTATTAAGAGAAGAGTAATATATATTTTCAAAGTCAATAAAAACTGCAATCGTATTTTGTATTGGTCTTTCAGATTGATCTTTCACTGATATGTTCCTTTAAAGAATTTTAATGGTTTAAATTAAGTCTGTTCACTGACAATCCATAACAATGCTTAATAAGAATTTTAGTTTACATACCAGCGTAAATAAATCAGACCCCTAGTCGACATTGCCCAAGATGAAATATCGGCTTCTGAGTCGTACATGTCCTATAGAAATGTAATTCAGGTTTATTTCGCCACCAAAAGAGAAATGTTTAATAAACAAGTATTCACCGCCTATTGCTGGTCCAATGAAGAAATCTGTTTTTGAATTATTATCTGATTCATCAGAATAATTTGAAGTATAGTTTCTGTTGCTAAAAATAAATCCAAAATCAATCCCGTAGTAAAAATTCATGGATTCGATATTTGTGTTATTAAAGGCTACAACTGCTCCTACTCTGATATTAGAATTGGAGTATTCTGCCGAATACGTTTCATAATTATAATCTATTGATTGAGTAAAATACCCGAAGCTTGGTTCGAATCGAATAAAATTATTTTTAACTATAATTGAAAAATTTGCCATATCTACAGGCAAAGTTGCTATTTGAATCCCCTGTTCTAATTCACTATAAATATAAGTTGTGTATTCACTTGATAAACTAACACCGAGGCCAAATTGAACATTACTATCTTCTTCTTGTGAAAATAAAAGGACTGTTAAATTGAGTGTTAAGAGAATTGTGATTACGGTTTTCATAACGAGTCTCCCATTTATGGTGAAATTATTATTGCCACGATTATTTTACATATGAATTTTGCAATATACAATTCAATAAGGATGACTCTCTAATCAATTCAATCTATATATTGTATCTGATATTTGGTTTGACTTCAACTGAGAGCTTATATAAAAAACCCTCTCCACCTTTCGATGAAGAGGGTTAATGAATCAGCAATAAAATTTACTGAACCTTCACCCTCACACCTTTAGAATGACTTGCAAACTCAGGTGCATACATACACTGTATCGTTGTAATACCATTTGAGAAATCTCCTTTGTGTGTAACTCTCAATGGATATTCAAATACATACGTACCTTTCGGCAGCCAATCCATAAAAAAGTTTGTTGCAGCATCACGTGTGTTTTCGTAATAATACAAACCATCCTGGTATTTGTGCTGTGATAGAACATTTATCGGTTCAAATCCTGCCGCTCGCATATCTTTCATATGAACAAATTCCATATCACGGTCAACACGGATTTCAATTCTAACTTTTACCAGGTCACCCGGTTTCAGTTTTGTGTTTTCATCAACCGGAGTAATTTTCTTTCCTGTCGGAGAATCCAATTCCAGAAACAATTTCTTATTTATCTTCAATGGAGTTTCAGCCGGAGTAATTTTATCAAGCTGTTCATAATACTGCCAGTAGAGTGAACCCCATGCAACAACATTGTTGTTATTTGTAACTGTCACTTCTCCCATTGAAGGATTTATCTCTTCACCTTTCCAGGATGTTTTGAAATATCCTGTTCCAGCTTCAATATGAATTTCAGGATTGTTGAGCAGATCAAGCATCTCACCACCAATTTTAATATCAGGCATTTTTGTATCAGCAAGCCAATCGCTTCCTCTCAACAGAAGTGCATAACAAGCTTCTGCAGTTGCTTTGGTTGTTTTCCAATCCTGAACTTGCTTTTGTTTGAGCAGCCAGATTTTCATCTCATCAACAGACTTCTGATCTTTTGTAATTTCATCAACAGCTTCAATCAGCAATGCCTGAGTTTCAATAGGTGCCTGGTACCACCACCATCCCCATTCTTCCTTGAAATACATTCCCATTTCATCATTGAACACAGCATTTTCAATAATTGATTTGATAATAGCTTTTGCAGTCTTCGCATCATACATTCTGTAAAGAGCAAGTGCAATCATTCCCTGCATATACTTGTTGTTGCTGAGCCAGTATTTCTGCGCTTGACCTTTCCAGTAATCAAATGCTTCTTTGTATTTATCATCAACAGGAATATCGAGATAGTAGCTTCTTCCGTAAAGATATTGTGCCTGAACGTAACCAATATTCTTTTTATCAAGAATTCCATGCTTCTTTATCCATTCATAATCTTCATACATTCTGATGTCTGTGTAGATGACAGCTTTCCTCAGCATTTCCCACGTTGCAGAATTTTCACGGATATCTTTTATTCCAAGACTTTCAAGATGTCCCATTCCAACAACAATGTATTGAGTGATGAAACGGTTTTCAGGAAGTCCGGCAAACCAGGGCCATCCGCCATTTGAGTATTGCATCTCCTGCATTTTCTTTTCTGCACGTTCAAGTTCGCCAGCCATTTTAACAAGATCGAACAGAAGTCCGACTCTTCGCTTTCTTTCACTTTCATTCTGTGCATCGAGAACCCACGGAGTTTCTTCGAGCAATGCATATTTCAGTTCCTGGTTCTTTTCAAGATTTGAAAGCAGCGCATCTTTATCAACTTCTTTCCACGTATCAAAAATCTTTTTGATTTTCGGACTTGAGTTTGCAATGTGAGTTGCAATACTATTCGCGTAAAACCTGTTGAATACCTGCTCGATACATTCATAAGGATATTCCATCATATACGGTAAAGCCTGAATTGCATACCATGCAGGATTTGCAGTGAACTCAAGTGTAAGATTATAATTCTGTAAAGTTGATGATTTATTCTC
>CAVOPS010000013.1:0-45524 GCA_963698155.1 uncultured Ignavibacteriaceae bacterium
AAGAATTGTTTGATTGTTCGTTGAAATGATATTCACTTCGGCATCTGAAACAGGTTCTGTGCTGCTTATACTATTAACAAAAACATAAATTTCATCGCCGGCAATTTTGGAAATGATTCCAAGATCAGAAACTGCAACAACTTTTGAATCGCTTCTCCAGCGCTCATCAGCAGAACGAACCGAAACGGTGTAAATTCCTTTAAATTTTTGTCCCAGCGCTTTATTAAGATTTACCGTAAAACTTTTTAACCAGTTCTGTCCATCTGTAAGCTTTATCTTTTCTTCATAAAGTATTTCTCCAAAATCACCAACGTAGTAATTCGGATTGTAATTGTAATCGTATTCATCATAGTAATAATAATATCCGTATTGGTTTAGAAAATGAAGGATGTTATTCTTAAAAACCTGCGATACTTCAATTTCAACTTCGTTAATATTCACTGCATTTACTTTAAGATTTTCCTCACCGCCGAGCATCAAATATTTTCCTTTTTTATCAGCAAAGTTTATTGAAGGTTCAACGTTCACCATCGAAACTTCCTGTTCGTAATCAAACTCAAGCTTGCCACCATATAAGCCGGGCAAGCCTTTTTTAATTTTCAATTCAACAGTCTGTACATTGCCAAGATCAGTTTCAATTCTTAAAATATTTCCGCTAACAGAGAAGTCCAGCTTTTTAGATGGTTCAGTACTGATATAATCTTTTAACTTTTTATCATCTACAGTTTGTGTGGTAGCAACTTCAATCCAGCCGTTTGCTCCGTCGAAACCAGCAGTAACATTTGTAATTGCTATTTGAGTGATTGGTGGAAGCTTAACATCAAATGTCCTGGATTCTTTCAAACCATCTTTGCCTAAAGCTGAAACGAAATTCTCTTTTACCACAACAGAAAAAAGCTGTTCTTTATCGGTCTGCTGCACTTCTCCGAAATTTATTGCAATCACATCCGCAGTCTGTTCTGAAACTATCTGAAAATCAGAAATGCTCGCACCTGCTCTTTTCACTTCTAGAAATTCTCTTAACGATTTAGGATCAACAGGATAGTTGAAATAAATATTCGCCTGCACACTTAGCTTGTAATTCTGGTAAGGGATATTCGTCCAGAAGAAATCAACTTTGGTAACATCAAAGTATGGAGTATGAAAACTGTATTCTTCAAAATCCGGAGAGAAGGTTGTCTTGAATAGAACATTTTTATTTATCGTTACTTCATATGTCTGCATTGGTTCAAGCGGTGAATCAGGAGAAAAGACAAGTGTGCTTGGTGATGTCCATTTAAATTTTCCGTGGATTGCAGGAGTAAAAGTGACAAACTCTTCGTCCAGCCATTTATCCTGAACATCCGCAGGTGCAAGATCTTCAGAAAACTCAATTATAAAGTTGGTTAAATTCTGAACCTCACCTGTTGGCGAAAAAGATTCAACTTCAACTGTGTTGCTTGGTCCACAGCTAATTAAAAAAAGTATTGAAAATATTACAGATAAATTTATAAGAAGTGAACGCATGGCAGACTCCTAAAAAAAGTGCAGATAATTGTTTAATGAAACTTATTTAATTCTGATGAAAGTCGGAAGACCTCGGCTGCTGACGGGAAGGAATTTATTATTAGGAAAATTTAGTTGAGGAATGGAAATAAAAAAACCCTGCCTTAGTTAAAAGGCAGGGTTAAATCATCACCGGCATATTTTTCTTACAATGCTATTCTTGATCAATTATAGGTGCCAAGCCTTCGACTGACTTAAGCTCCATTGATACAAGTTTAAGTTCTTTTTCATTTACCTCAAATTTCATAATAAGATTTAAAGGTGCGCAGCAAGTATTTGCTACTCTGAAAGTTTTTTGGATGTAGATAACAGACTGATTTGCAGCACCTACAGTTACAATCTGCTCAGCAACTTTTTTAACGGTCCAGGGTCCATTGTAATGCGGACAGGCAACTTTCAGTGCGGCATCAACATAAAGGTCAACTTTGAACTTCTTATCAGGAGTTCCACTTGGTCTAACCTTAAAAAATTCAGTTGAGTTTACTGCTGTTGTTCCGCCATTAACTTCCCGAATCCCATATCTTACAACTCCGGAAATGTCCGCATAGCCGTTTGGTCGGTGGCTTGGATCTAATAGAGTACCCTCAAGCCTGATCAGTTCTGGATACTTGAAATTAAAGGCATCTTTATAGGCAAATGTTTCTTCACCTGCAGATCCCAAGAATTTTGTATGGCTTGAGATCTCAGGATCAGTAATTGAGCTCTGGCATCCTAAAAAGAATGCAAACAAAAGAGCAACGAGAGCGACAAATAGAGTTTTCATTTTTTTACTCCTTTTATTATAGTTTGTTATTAATAATGATTTATTTTAGTGGCTTCTTTATTAGCAGTTGGTAACGCAAGCCACATTGCGTTTAATTCTATTCTGTCATTTGAAAAAGAAAATCTTGCCTTCAAAACCATTCCATCTTCACGGTCCTGGATGGTAAAAGTTTTTTCAAGCAGCGAAACGTAATTTCCACCAAGAGGCACAAATTCTTCTGATACTTCTGAAATAAATCCAGCTAATTGATCCTCTTCTTTAGGAGGACATACCGTACAGAAGTATTCTAAATCTGCGTTGGTTTCGAATCTCACTGAAAGATATCGCTGTGGTGCTGGTGGTATAGGATCCGCATAAAAAATTCTGAAGCTGTATTTAATCTGACCGCTTATTCGGTAAAATGTATTGATTACCGGATATGGATCATCTAACGAACCTTCAAGCGGAATAATCCCGCGAATATCTTTATCAATGGATCCAGTTTGATCCTTATTAACTTGTTCGTTAACAATAGGATCAGTTATAGAATTCTCCTGGCATCCTATGAAGAATGCCAAGCTAAGAGCAGTTAGGATTAAAAATAGAATTCTCATGTTTTTTCTCCTTAGTTAAAGAATACAATTAATAGCCAACAATTTCTGGGGATTGAATCATACTTTTCGGCAATTCAAGCCACATTGTGCTTAGTTCTACACCGCTGTTTGAAACGAGAAATCTGACCTTCACCACCATTCCATCCTCACGACCCTGAATCTTAAAGGTTTTCTCAAGCAGTGAAACATAATTTCCGCCAAGAGGCACAAAGTCTTCTGATATTTCTGATATAAATCCAGCTAATTGATCCTCTTCATTAGGCGGACATACTGTGCAGAAGTAACTTAAATCCGCATTTGTAATGAAATACAACGAAGCAGATCGCTTTGAGAACTGATAAATCGGTTCACCTGATACAAACCTTTGTTCAAATTCAATCTGACCGTTGATACGATAAAATGAATTACCGATATGGTAGGGGTCACGTAAGACACCTTCAAGTAGTATAATACCGCGTAAATAAGTATCAGGAGTTTCAGCCTGAACCTTGTTAGATGATTCAGTTGCAATTGGATCTGTTATAGAATTCTCCTGACATCCAATAACAAAAAGAACAGAAGCAGCAGCGAGAGAGATAATTAAGTTTTTCATTTTAGTACTCCTTATAATTAATTGTTGATGAAATTATTTTTCCAATGGTGCAAGACTTACACCTGATATTCCGATTCCGTCTGTTGTGACCAGATATTGAACAAGCAGAACTACATCAGATCTGTTCGTTATCCAGTAGCTTTTTTCAATAAGCAAAATTCCTTCTTCGCTTACATTGACAACATCCTGGCTCTTTCCCTGTATGCGCCATTTGAGGGGTGACATACCAAGAAGATTGTTTAACTCTGCATCCATATTAATTTGAATGGATACACGATTAAATCCAATAGGACCCATTGGCTGGTTAATGACCTGATGAGTGTAGGTTACCTGTCCGGTTAGCGTACTGAGACCATATAAAGGATCCCTTACCTCGTAATTCATATTTATAGTATTTGTATTTACGAGATCGGCCTTTTGCTTCAGCATTGTTTCGGATGGTTCGTTAAGCATGCTCTCCTGGCATCCTATAATTAATGCAAGCGAGAAAGTAGCGATGGTTACAAAAAAAGTTTTCATTGGTGAACTCCTTATAAATTGTTTGAAAAAAGTTTATTAAAAGTTTCACCGCAAATAAAATCAATCGAGGCGGGGGGTAGTTATCAGCTATGTTGCAAAGACTTGCACTATTCGAACAATCGCTTGAAACTATGTTGCAAAGACTTGCACTAATGTTGCAGGCTTTGAATTCGCTCTGTTTTTAAAGTTTTTTTATTAGAAGAGTGAGCCTTAAGGATGGCTTAATTTTGTTACCATAATTTGATAAAGCGAAACCCCTCACAGGGACGATGCAGGGCTTTTGAAGTAGTTATCTTTATTTTTTCTTATGTAGGGAACGGACTCCCGTCCGTTCCGATTAATTTATTTTACATCCTACAATATTCTTCTAGCGGATCAGTCAGGAGACCGATCCCTACAATTGTATTCTCACATTACATCTGTAGGGGCACAAAATTTTGTGCCCCTACATTCTGATATTTTATTTCAAAAGAATCATCTTCTTCGTATTAATATATTCACCTGCTTTCAACTGGTAGAAATAAACCCCGCTTGGCAAATTCTCTGCATTCCACGTTAACTCATAAGTACCAACAGGTTTTTCTTCATCCATTAATGTTGCAATTTCATTTCCGAGTATGTCATAGACTTTAATAACAACTTTTGATGTTTGCGGTATTGAGTATCTGAAAGTTGTGCTTGGATTAAATGGGTTAGGGTAGTTTTGGTGTAGAACAAACTCTTCTGGAAGAGTTTCATCTCCCTCAACACTTGTAACAGGTACTAGTCGTATCTCTCCAGTAAAGCCATCCTTCACTTCTGATTGCAAAATTAAACTTGAAAGGCAGTGAAAAATTTGAATCTACTTTAA
Organism: uncultured Ignavibacteriaceae bacterium; assembly: GCA_963698155.1. Lineage (GTDB taxonomy): Bacteria > Bacteroidota > Ignavibacteria > Ignavibacteriales > Ignavibacteriaceae > IGN2. The sequence continues at coordinate 4,863 of CAVOPS010000013.1, forward strand.
CTGTGTAATAGCCTGATGTAGGTAAGACAATATCACCGGGCTGTATGCTATCTATGAGCACAGTTCCAATTGAGTACATCATTGTTGAATCATCCGAAGATATTGTAATTGATAGATTATCAACAGTAACTGTTTGGCTCAGATTCCGAACCAATGGAACTACTTTATATGTCCTGGGCATTGGATTATATGAAATTATGAGTGAATCTATTTTGATCGGTCCTGCCGTCGCAAACCTGACTGCATTTGGCATACTGAATTTCTCAGAGTTTGTAATGTCGAATGCTGTAACTGAGATATCATAAAAGTCTTCTATTTGTGGAGTGCTGATATTTCCAAACCATTCTTCGCTTCCTTTTCTTAGTGTAATAGGAGATAGATTTATTGAATCGATTAACACTCCAGCGGTTGTTTTAAGATATGCTACAGCGGATATCTGATTTGAATTAGGATTTTCAATAGTTGTAAAGATGCGAACAGAATCTTCCCCCGGAGTGTAGTATTCCTTATCGGTTACAATGTCGTGGGGATACACTAAATTATTCATCCACTCAAGAGCTCTATTTACAACATCATCTTCACCATTGGCAACACCATCTGGCGTTAGCCAAACATCTTCAAGGTTTGGATATTCTTGTCCCCATCTTGGTTCAGAAGGAAAATAATGGTCAACAAAAGTGACGTCCGGACATTGTAAACTGTAGCCCGGCCTTGATGGTTGATTTGCTATAACCATCCCACTGTATGCTGCTGCAGGCGAACGACCAAACATTTTTGCATTCGGGATGTACGAAAACTGCCAGGATGATATATCACCATAACTTACGCATGCTGGTCCAAGCAGCACAGCAATTGGTCTATCATAATAAGTACCAAAATCACCGGGAATATCACCAACAAACCATATGTTGCTGGGACAGATTGAGTAAAGGTCTCCTGGAGAACAACGTATTCTCATATCCAGAGTATAAGTAGGATGGTTTATTAGTCTGCTTATACCAAGATTTAATCCATAACTTCCACCCCAGTCTACTCTGATATCGATTATCAATCCGTCAGTTTCCATTAAAGCTTGTACTGCAGCGTCAAACTCTGAACTTACACCAGCGTACATATGATGATAGACATAAATGTAACCGATATTTGTTCCGTCTATTATTCCATAAGTAACTGCTCCATGAGTTTCAAAAAAACCTAGAGGCATTGGTACACCGGGTATCGGCATTTGCTCATTATTAATTATGTAGTCCGGTGTTACAAGATTAACCATCGGATCAAGAGGCAAGTGTTCCGTTAGACCAGTAGAATATTTTACTACATCAATTGTATCAAACAAATGCCAGCTTTCCCCCGCGGCCCATAGAAATGTTCTGTCATAAGCACTTTGTGTAGCACCTACCCATAATGTGTGAGGTACATTACCTTCAACCAATTCTCTTACTATTTGGGACCAGGGCACGCCTTCATATCCTAAGATGATATCTCCGGGAACTAAATCCAAAGGATGGTTTGGTACAACTTTGTAAACTAAAAGTGAACTATCTGCAAGCGGTGTAAGACCTGCACCAAAGTGATTGATAAAACCGCTGCCATCCGCAAGTATTGGTATTCCTGGATTCAGAGGAGTGTTTAGTAAAACATTATCATAGGCATAAGCATGTCCATCTTTCATTCCCATTGAAAGATCCTTAATAATTCTTGCAAAACCACCGCGGCTTGTCGAATCATTTATTTTGGATCTCAATGAAGCAGCTAATGAATCCCAATTAATTGGATTCCAGAGAAACGTGGCATTATAAGCTCGTGCAAATGCCTGATAGATATCGAATGTGGTAAGCTTTCCGGAAAGTGATTCACCTGGGCCCCAAGTTGAATCAATAATCCATTGCCAATCGGCTTTGCGATCGTAGAAAGAAGGATGCAATGATACAGATGATAGCCCGGGTGTATGTGCGGGATTGTGTGGTTTGATTGGTAGGACGTCATTTATCTGTTTCGGAATATTTGTTTCATCTTTCCACTGCGCAAAACAAATTTGCGTTACAAGCAAAAAGAAAAACAAAGTTTGTAAAAATGTTTTCATATAACCTCCTAGTTATGGATTGATAAATAATTAATTAGAGAGATAATTCATTTTCAAAGAACACTTCCCCTCCTCTCCGAGGAGGGGTGTCCGCCTCAGGCGGACGGGGTGGTGAGATTCTCCCACCTCCCCTTAGTCCCCTCCTCAGGCAGGAGGGGAAAAGCAAATTCTAATTTTATCTTTCATACTTTTTAGTTTACTACTCTATCACCTGCAGTGTTACTCTATGTCGCTCTTTAGCTGCAACTGCAGTCATAAGAGTTCTAAGCGCATCTATATTCTTGCCTTTCTTTCCAATGACTTTTCCTATATCGCTTTGGTCAACTTTAATTTTTATTTCAAATGTATTCTCGTTTGGCATAGTTTCTTCAACCATAACTTTTTCCGGTTCGTCAACCAGCTGCTTAACAATGAATTCGACAAATTCTTTCATCTGTTATCTCCTCATTTTAAATGGTTTAATAATATTTCTCTTCTACTAATTACTTTCTAAGAACAAAACCTCACTGTTTCCCTCTCTTACTAAGGAGAGGGACTAATGGAGATTAAAATCGGGCGAGTCATAGACCCGCCTTGTGCTGTCCTCCCACCCCGTTTCACCAGATATGAAACGGGTTATCCTCCAGGAGTTATGCCTCCGTATTAAAAAATTTTCTTCATTAATGGTATTACAAGATGGTAGCGAAAATCTTCCAGATATTGGTAATTTTCTCTCAATTATGTGTACAAAGCCCACAAAAGGCTCAGATTTTAAATGCCACGTGTTAGTCTTTGATTGGTTTCTACGGTTTCCGCACAACAATAGTCTCACTGCAATTTCCACTCAACTTTATTAAAAAATACTCAGCTGATTCAGGGTGGTTCACCACCCGTATAATCCACCTGCCGGCTTTCAAGAAAACAAAGGAGAACGAATTAGTTAAATGTTACTCAGCATTGCGACTCTCACTTGCTTCCTAATTAAGCCGCCGCTTGAAAAAGTTCATTCTTAGTCAAATCATTTTTTAATCGCTGCCATCCTTTAATTCTCAAATAAATAAAGAGGGCGAAATTGCGTTACCGGGTGCGCAAACCTTTTGTAAACAATTTCCACCCTCTCATTCATCCGTTTTTCAGGAGGTAGGTATAAAATTCATTTTATTAATTCCATTTCCTGCGAATATGAATAATTATCCGCAACAAGATGACAGAAGTAGGTTCCTCTGGATAATCCTTCTGCAAAAAAATCAAGCTCATAGGATCCTGCGTCCTGCACACTTGAGATTAATTTATCAACAACCTTCCCGTATGAGTTAGTAATCAGCACCGTAACTTTAGTCTGGTGCGGTAAATTTATTTTTATGGTTGTCAGTCTATTAAACGGGTTAGGATCGTTCTGCTCCAGGTAAAATCCTGAAGGAATCACATTTTTAAAACGCGATGCTGCTGTAACTATCACTTTAAAATTATCCTTTTCTTAAAACGGTGTATGCTAAACCTGTGAATGAATTATTTATTAAAGTTCTTTACGCACCAGCCTAAAGCCCAGCCTTCATCAGCACTTTTATAATATTCAGTGCATTGATGAGGATGATCTATAAGTGCATCAAGCTTATTATTTTTAGAGTAAATGTTAATTTCATTTGTCACTTTATTCAGGAAATCACTGGCAACCTTGTATCCTGTATTGGAGTCCTTCAGATAAACACCGCAGAAGTGTTCCTGTTTTCCTTCTTCATATGGAAACCATGTATTTCCTCCATCAGTTGTCTGCATTATTGAGCAGTAGATATCGGCTTTCCAGAGAATTGGATTACTATCTTTTATACTGACAACATAAACCTCTTTTTCAACGGCCCAGTTTTTTCCACCATCAGATGTAGCCAATACATCTCCTTCTGCAGATATTGCCCTACCGTTTTGCTCATCAGTAAAAGAAATTGCAAATATTTTGGTTTTACCGGATGGTGCATTTGCCCAATAATCATTATCCTGTGCGAGGGTTGAGCTTAAGATGATAAGTGCCAGCATAATCAGAAAATGACAAAATTTACCTGAATAACTGGTAATACCCCTTGATTTGGCTTTCATTAAATCGATCATATCTACCTCCCGGATTAGAGTGTTTAATTATTTTGGAAAAACTTCACTCTAAATAAACAAAACAAAGGCCGGGGGTAGTTATTAACTATGTTGCAATCTCTTGCAGCTATGTTGCATTATTTTAATTAATGATGATTTTTGCTGAATTATGAACATTGGGGTGTAATTGATCGGAAAAATCTGATTGTGAGTGATTAAACTTCGAGGCTACAAATATCAAAGAAAAACGGTTAAAACCGTTAGGCTTTTAGCTGCGCTATTTCCACCGGATAAATCCGGTGGAGACCGAGATCTGTATATTCGAGGACAAATTGACTTCAAAGGAGTGCGATTTTAGAATTCCCATTCTCTACAGGATTTATCCTGTAGAATATGGCTGATGAATAAGAATCTATTATAACCGTTTTACCTGTGCGCTTGTTGCGTAACAGTCTACAGCTTTTTATTCCCATTCTCACCACGATTTATCGTGGTGAACAAGTAGATCTATGAAAGGGCTTTGAACGGTTTTAACCGTTTTCATTCTGATCAATTCCATATTTTTTTATGAATAGTAGGTATTCTTCGGTAAAGCTTTTTACTCTGTGATGTTCTTCCTGATTCTTAATATAATCTACAACGTTTTTAAGCTGTGAGGCCGAAACAGAAAACGCACCATAACCTTTTCCCCAAGAAAATTTAGTTACTGTAATCCTGTATTTATTAATAAAGAATGAAGATGCCCCTTTCAATAATTTTATACATTCTTCAGTAGAGAGGTTAGTAGGTAAATCAACAACAGCGTGAACGTGATCTGCATTTACATAATTGATCTTCATAAAGATATTTTTCGATTTGCAATAATCATAGAGAAAATTTGAAATCTTTTTCCTTGCTTCTTTGGAGAGCATTTTTTGCTTGCCGGGTGTCTCCCAGATAAAGTGAATCCATATTTTATTGTAAGAATGTTTTGACATATCGTTTCTCTTTTCTATTATAAAAATAAAAATTCTTGGAAATGGAATAAACGGTTGAAACCGTTAGTTTTTTGTTTGGTGTAGCCAGTATACCACCGGATGAATCCGGTGGAGAATGATAAATCTGAAATTCATACACTATTGCATTGGATTAACCAAATGCTGAACCGGATAATTTTCTAATACTAAATTCGAATTGTTATCTATAGGATTATTCCAATTAGGTAAAAGAAAAAAGTCTACAACCGTTTTCACTCAGACATTTACAACCCACATAAATTCTTTTCAAAGCAGATTCAGTGATAAATCTATTTTACTTCGCTTGGGGCGTGGCCGAATTCCTCTTTAAAGCATCGGCTGAAATAGGCAGGACTCGCGAAACCAACCTTGTAAGAAATTTCCGAGATGGTACCAATTTTATTTTCGATCATCTGCTTTGCCTTTGCAAGTCTGACCGTTCTTAAATATATACTTGTTGACTTACCTGTTAGAGCTTTCAACTTCCTGTGTATCTGCGATCTGCTCATTCCAACATCTTTCCCGAATTCTTCGATGCTGAATTCCTCTTCAGCAAGGTGTTCATCAATAACTACCATAATCCGGTTTATAAATTGCTCATCGATACAGCTTAACTTTTCTTTTTCAGGTTTTTGTAATACAGCAGTACCATTTCCGAATTTCTCCTGCAGCATCCTTCTTGTTTCTATTAAGATTTTTTATTCGCGCAAGGAGTTCATCTGAATCAAATGGTTTGATAAGATAGTCATCTGCACCCAAACCTAAACCTTGAAGCTTGCTGTCCTTATCAGATTTTGCAGTAAGAAGTATTATGGGTATGTGACTGGTTTTTTCATTCTGTTTGATTCGTCTTGTCATTTCATAGCCATCCATTTTCGGCATCATAATGTCACTAACAATTAAATCGGGAATAAATTTTTCTGCCTTCCTCAGACCTTGCTCACCGTTTGCCGCTTCCTCAACATGATAATGATTCCTTTAGTGCCATCTTTAATATATTCTCTTACATCAGGATTATCCTCAACAACAAGCACGATTGTTTTATCAATAAGATTTTCATTCAACAATTCTTCAGCTTCGGAATCCGATTTGGCAAACTCATCAACATTTTCAACTTTACGTATTTCAAAATCAGCCGTTTCAATTATTTCATCATCGGTAAGATGCTCTCTGCCAAGCGGAAAGTGAAGCTTAACTTCAGTCCAATGACCTTCTACACTATCAACAAAAATATTTCCTTTGTGCAGTTCAACAAGCTCTTTGGTTAAGGCTAATCCTATTCCTGTACCTTCGTGTTCTCTTGTATGTGAACCGTCAACCTGATAAAACCTGTCGAATATTTTTGTCAGCTCACTTTTTGGAATACCGATGCCGGAATCTCTTATAATTATTTCAACCTGATTTGTTGATGTCTCACTTATCTTTACAGTAATTCTTCCACCCGAAGGTGTAAATTTGAAAGCATTCGACATCAAGTTGGTTATTATTTTCTCCAGTTTTTCTTTGTCGAAATAAGCTTCAACATCTTCCTTTTCCATTAATACTTTTAAAGATATGTCTTTCCGCTCGGCAATTGATTCGAACTCCATTGCAAGCCCTTTAACAAACTGTGCAATATTGCCTTTTGATGCACTGGAGTTTAAGTTTACCAGCTTCCAGTCGGGAGAGGTCGAGAAGCTGATTAATAAGAGTAAGTAAGCGTTTTGCATTTCCCTTAATTAGTCCAGCCTGCTTTTGTCCATCTTCATCTTTTACTTTCGATAAAAGTTTTTCAACAGGACCAAGGATCAGCATAAGAGGTGTACGGAATTCGTGTGATATATTTGCGTAGAAGTTGGATTTTATCTTATCAACTTCCTCAAGCTTTTTAGCATGCTCTTGTTCTAATTTTAGCTGAGTACTCATCCGCTGACGATTAAGATAAAATCTTGTTGAACCAGTGAACACCAGAACGATTACAATTCCGTATAGGATATATGACCACCACGTAGCCCACCATGGCGGACGGATTATAATTTTGAGGGAAGTGCCGGCTTCATTATAGACGCCTTCATTATTCGAACCTTTTGCATAAAATGTATATTCACCAGGATTTAGATTCGTATAAGTAATGCGTCTGTTACTTGCATCTCCATAAATCCAGTTCTTATCAAATCCCTCCATTCTATAAGTAAAAAAGTTTCTCTGAGGATTATGGAATTCCAAAGGCGTAATCTCAAAAGTTAGAATATTTTCATCATACTTCAGCTCAACTTGCTCTGTTTCGGTAATTGACTTCTCGAGAATTATACGATCCCAGAAAGAATCATAACCTATCACAACCGGTTTATGCAGTATATTAAAATCTGTGATTGCTATTTGTGACTTGTATGGCCTGGCAATGATTTCCTCGGGGTAAAAAATGTTAAATCCGTTTACACCACCAAAGTACATCCTCCCTGTTTTATCTTTGAAATGTGCCCAATTATTAAAATCATTGTCCTGCAATCCATCTGCTTTGTTATAATTTCTAAATTCCTCCTTTTTAATATTAAATCTGGAAATGCCATTGGTTGGTACTGATCCAGAGATTACCCTTATCGTCATATAGTATTCCATAGATAAGATCTGCAGCAAGTCCATGTTTATTTCGGTAATGTTTGAACTGATTTTTTGTTTTATCAAACCTGTTAATACCAGCTCCGGTTGTTCCAATCCATAAAATTCCATTTTCATCTTCGCAAATTGAAGTGATGATGTTATTACTAAGACTGTTTGATGGATTCTTAGGGTCGTGCTTATAATGAGTGAAATTATCTGAGGCCCGGTTGTACAGCATCAAGCCGCCATCGTTAGTTCCAATCCATAAGTTTTTAAGTCGGTCTTCGTAAAAACAATATACCAGCCTTGATGATATAGAACTGGGATTTCCAGGATCATTTTTATAGTGAATAAATTCTTTTTTACCTTTTTCTAATCTATCCATCCCACTTTTTGTACCAATCCACAGGTCACCAAAACTGTCATTAAATATTAAGGAAATTGAGTTGTCACTTAAACTATTTGGATTATCCGGATCATGAAAGATGCGTTCAAACCTGTTCGACTCTCTATCTAATTTATTTAATCCTGCTTCGTAAGTGGAAACCCAAAGGAAACCTTGTTTGTCCTCACATATTGAAAAAACATTGTCACTACTGATGCTGAAACGATCATTTGGATTGTGCATGTAGCGGGTGATTTTATTATTCTTTTCATCTATCCTGTTTAAACCGCCATTATCACAACCAACCCAAAGAATTCCTGATTTGTCTTTATAAATAGCATATACGGAGTTACTGCCCAGACTATTAGGATCTTTTGGATCGTGCGTGTAAGTTTTAAATTTTAATTCTTCATTAGTGTATTTGTTTAATCCTCCGGCCCAGGTGCCAACCCACATTATGCCTGTTCGGTCTTTAAAAATTGCAAAAACATCATCGTCACTTAAGCTCTTCGGGTCGCTGTAATTTTTATTATAAAAAGTGAATGTTTCATAATTACGATCAAACAAATTTAATCCACTATTAATATTTCCGATCCAAAGGAAATCTTCACCGTTATCGTGTATCGCCCAAACATTATTATCACTTATACTTTCGGGATTTTGTGGATCGTGTATATAACGTTTAAATTTATTTGTAGTTCGGTCTAATTTATTCAGACCATCGGATGTACCAATCCATAAGTCACCAAAATTATCTTCCCAAATTGATTGGACAGAATTTCCGCTGAGGCTTTGTTTGTCATTTTCAGAATGCAAGAATCTAATAAATCGTTTTCTGTTATCATCAAACTTGTTCAAACCTCCAATTGATGTACCGCACCACAATGTCCCGACCTTATCAACATATGTTGCATTAACAGTATTACTACCTAAACTATAAGGATTATCAGGATTTTTTTTGTAATGAGTGAACTTTTCATTAGAAATATCTAAGTAATCCAATCCTCCACCTTCAGTGCCAATCCAGATATTGCCAGAATGATCGAGGACAATCGAAAGTACACTTTCGGAGCTGATTGTATTCTCGTCATCAGGATTGTGATGAAAACGAATAAATTTTTCTGTATCCCGAATAAATTTATTAAGTCCCCCGCCCCAGTACCAATCCAAATGTTACCATTTTTATCCTCGCACATGGATCTGATCCTATTATCAGTTACGTTGGAAGTATCATCGATTGAGTTTTTGTAAACAGTAAAATTATAGCCATCATATTTATTTAGACCATCATAAGTTCCAACCCAGAAAAACCCCCGGCTGTCTTGCATAAAACACAAAACACTATTCAATGAAAGCCCTTCGCTGTTGGTAATATGCTCGAATTGGATGTCTCGCCTTTGTGCGAAAGGAGAGAGCACAGAGTACAACAAAAGAGAATATTTTAATATTATAATATCATTAATATTCAACCCTTCGATTCTCAGTCGTTAAATAAATATTATTACTACATTGGTAGTTACCTACCAGAAAAAACTAATCCTTCAGAATCAAAACCAATCTTTAACTATTCAATTAAAATCAAACAGCTGGTGTAATTATTATTCTCGGCGGTGCATCACTTTGAACCGATTCACTATTAACGCTAACACATTGGACGATATATTCAATTCCGCCTTGTGGAGTTTGTGTATTAGTCCCAGGTGTTCTTGCTAATTTACCTGCTTCTAAATAGTAAGTAAGATCACCTGATACTTCATCAAAATATGTTGCCGCACTTTTAACAGTAACTATATAACTTTTAGTATTATCTACTTTACTTGCAGCAAATAAAATACAATCTCCAACTTTAAGTTCAGCAGTTTCAGGACTTACATATTTAGTAGTAGGTATTAAATTAATCTGTATAATTGCCATATCGATCTCCTTTATAATTGTTTGTAAAAGATTTATTTAACTCCCCTGAAAAAAATTTGAAATTAATACACTTTATCAAAATCATCATTTACTTTGTTGATAATTAATAATATTACCTACTATCGGAATAAGTTGTTACGAAAACTTTTGGTATATCATATACTCATCAAAATTACTCATTATCTCGAGGCACAATTATTATTCTTGGTGGTGCATCTTCATTAATCCCACCAATTATTCTACCTGAAGAAAGACACACAATTGTGTATTGTATTTCAGTACCAACCGGTAAATCATTTCGAACAGTGTATACCTCACTTTCGATACCTAGTGGTGTTGAAGAATCAGAATCAATCATTATTGTTTCTTTTGGCTCTACACCTTCGAAAAAACTATCGGCATTATTGATTAATATTGAATAGGCTCCGTTAGTCGCTTTAAATTTTATTAAGCCACCAACTTGTACCAACAAAATATAAGGGTCGGCAATATATTCTCTACTACAAACCAAGCTAATAATGGATGTATCTGCCCCAATTGGTAGGGGATCAACGGCGAGAAGATTTTGTTGAGTTATAAATAATGTAAGTGAAACAAGCAGAAAAATTTTTAGATGATTCTTCATCACATCCTCCCAGAAATTATTAATATTAATTTATTTAACTTCCCCTGAAGAAAAATTATATTTGTGTCCTGAACAGATGAAGTTATCCGGCGAGAAAATATTCTGAAGATTAAATACCGAAACAGATAAATGTTTCATTGCATTCTCTCCTCAATTAAGCAAAGCACTGACTAAATGCGCGCACCATACTGCCTGCCCTCTACTTTTAAAATTTGATTTGACAATAATTTGCAAAATGAAATGTTAAGAAGCAAGAAGGATAAGTTAAACACTATTCAAACTTGCCATTTCAGCAAAGTGGTAAAATGGAGTTTGATAAAACCGGCAGGCGACTTGAAAAGTTTGTAAATATCAAAAAAAGCCCTATCTGAAAATAAGATAAGGCATTAGAATCCTGAGAAAATCCTGGATATTTATTTTAAAATTATTTCATCAAAACCAGTTTCTTTGATGCGGTGTAGTTTGTCGCTTCTATTCTATAAATATAAACTCCACTTGTGAGGTTACCTGCCTGGAATTGAACTTCGTAACTACCGGCCTTGTGAAGTCCATTAACAAGCACCGCCACTTCCTTTCCCAGTAAATCGTATACTACAAGTCTTATATATCCTTCTTCCGGAATAGAGTACTTTATTATTGTACTTGGATTAAACGGATTAGGATAGTTCTGTTCAAGCGAGTATTCTACCGGAGTTTCGTTTTCTTGATGAACATCACTAACGGGCGTGCCAAATACCACCCATTCATCTGTTGGAGTCATCGTTCCAAAGTTAGTTGGATTAGCAAGCTGACCCCACTGGTTTAATCCGCATGTCCAAAAATGCGGGTCCGCATAATCGCCGGATGTAACCATGCTGTGATTTTCTCCGGCTGCTAAAGAAATCCATACTTCACTGTTTATCAAAGGAATTAGCTTGGGAGTTGGATTAGGTATTGTTGTGCCGCTGTTTGTTGTACTGCCAAGCTGTCCAAATTCATTTGAACCCCAGCTGTATAATTTTATATTACCACTTTCATATCCAAATCCAAGTGCGTGATTTCCCCCGGCCGCTACTGTACTCCAACTTGTAATTCCTGAGGGTAAAGGTATTGATACAGGTGTTGGATTTGGCGTTGTTGTTCCACTATTTTCATCACGACCAAGTTGTCCAAACTGATTACTCCCAAAACTATAAAGATCTGTAGCGCCTACGGCCATCATCAGTGTAAAGTCTATGCCAGCAGTAGCATATGAAAATATATTATTAACATTGACAGATTTCGGAACTGGATTAGGAATATCGGTACCAACATTTTCTGTTCTGCCGAGTTGACCCATATTGTTTCTTCCAAAAGAATAAGCACGCTGTTGTCCGGATGGCATTAGTCCAATTACAATGGTGTGGTGTGCACCAGGATAAACTGTAATCCATCTAACTACAGAATCAACCGTTGCTACTTCTATTGGAGTAAAATTAGGATTTTCCGTACCAACTCCCTGTGAATGTCCCAGTTCACCATATTTATTGCGGCCCCAGCTCCAAAGTTTGCCTTCACTATCCAAAGCAAATGAGCTATATCGTCCAGCAGCAACATTAGTTACAGTCGTATTACCTGGTAATGTGATTGGAATGGGCGTCGGGTGTGGAGTTGTTGTACCTGCATTTTCTGAACGACCAAGCTGACCGTACTGGTTGCAGCCCCAAACAAATAAAGCTGTTGTTCCACTCTGGTAAGCTATAACATGCTCGGCGCCGGGAACAGGATTATAGGAAGATGAAAGACCAATTACAGTTTGTAAGTTCCCAACCGGATTGCTGCTCGTAGAGCCATTTCCTAATTGACCTAAATCATTACGCCCTGCAGAACGAATATTCTGAGGTGTATAATCCACAACTGTAGAGGTACTTGCATTTGAACGTGTTACCGGTAATCTGCTCGGTCCTCCGCCGGCCAGGACTATATCATTCAGCGTAAGAAACAGAACAAACAAGATTAATAAAGCAAATGAGTAATTATTTTGCATCATATTTTATTCTCTCCTAAAATGCTTGTAGAATGAAAACCAACTGATATTTTGACAATTATTATGCCGAGGCGCGTATTCTAAATAATGCACTGTTAAATATTTTTAGTAATAAACCATTATTTAATGCGTATAAATCTCATATAATTGGTAAAATCTACTATTGATGAGCAAATGTCAAGAGTGAATTCTTTTTTTAAGGTCTGATACAAATTAGTAATCTGTTAAAAATTGTTTATAAAGAAATAAAAAATATTATCCGAATATATTCTTATGGTTGAAGACTGCACCTGATTTCAATGGTATAAGAATTGTTCTCTGCAAGACGACAAAAATAACCGTCAGAAGAAACAGTTGTCATCAAAGAAAAAATATACTAAGCAGAAAAAAGATAGATCAAAAGACTATGTCTGGTGGAAGCCGGGTCGAAATGTAATAGTCAGCGGCTTGCTGATCGGATTTTCATTTCCTTTTATTGATATTATCCCAACATCTCCGCTTGCCTGGATTGGTTTTGTACCATTGTTATTTGAACTTGCAAAATCACCCGAACAATTTCAAGCGATATGCTTGGTCTGCATTTTTAATAATGGTTATTTCAATGCTATTTCAGCTTGCTGGCTTTTGGTTGCAACTATTCCCGGCGCATCTTATACTTTGGTTTCCGCATGCACTTCTAAATGCTATCCCCATTTTGATTTTATACCCAATCCAGCGCAGAATTGGTTGGTTAAAATCACTTTCTTTCTTCCTTTTTATGGACTGCATGGGAGTGGCTTCAATTCAAAGGAATATTTCATTTCCATGGCTGTTGATGGGCAACACTCAATCAACAATTCCGCTGATGATACAATATGCAGAGTTCACTGGTGTCTGGGGAATCACGCTTTGGGTTATGATCTGTAAATATTTGCATTTTCTTTTTTGTTAAAGGATACAAAGCTAAAATAAAAAGACAGCTTAAAGCAGTTTCAGTATACTTGCACTCTTGATAATTCTGCCTCCCATTTATTACTTCATTGTAAGCCGGACGAGAAACATTCAATCATAAATCAGAACCATTAAAGGTCACCATCGTTCAGCAAAATGTTGATCCTTTTGCTAAATGGGATTTTGAAAAATTTCCAATTATTATGAATCGACTTTTTAGTCTGACGGACCGAAGTGTTGCTAATGAAAAACCTGATCTCCTGGTTTGGCCTGAAACAGCAATTCCTTATTATATACTGATGTCCGGCCCTGAAGGAGAATTCAAAGGAAAACTTTTTAAAAAGTTAATAACTGGAATACTGCATTACTCACAGGATTCAGCGATGTGGATATTTACGATGACAGCACAAAACGAAAGCCATTCACCTTCTTTGAAAAAGAAACCGGACTTTATCTATGATCCTTTCAATTCTGCGATGATAATTCAGCCGGCATTACCCATCCTAAGGTTTACCGAAAGATAAAGCTCGTGCCTTTTGCAGAAAAGGTTCCTTACAGTGATATACTACCTTCACTTGCAAATTATACATTTTCTGTTGCCGGAATTTCAGGATGGGTTGAGGGAGATAGTGTTCGAGTGCTTCCATTTATTCGCGATAATGGAGATACATTAGGCATTGCAGGATTGATTTGTTTCGAAGGTCTATACCCAGCCTTTGTAACCGAATTTATTAGAAAAGGTGCTCAGGTGCTTATCATAATTACAAATGATGGATGGTTTGGACCAACCCATGCATTATTACAGCACGCCGCATTTGCAAGAATCCGTGCAATTGAAACCCGGCGACCACTGGTAAGATGCGGTAATACCGGTATTTCTTTTTTCGTTGATCGCTGGGGAAGAGTTTCTGGACAGACTGCCCTGGTGGGAAGAATTAACATCAACTCAGGAAATTTATCCGGAAAGCGAAATAACTTTTTTTGTACAACACCCTGATCTTGTGCCTCAAATTTGTCTTATCTTTTCTCTTTTCTTACCTACTGCTGAGCTTCACACGAAAGTATATAACTAACAAAGTATAAAACTTAAGTAGATAAAAAAGCCCCGACCAGCATTTACCGGAGGGGGCTGTAAAATCCTTAAATACTAAGGATTATGTTAAAGAAATTATTTCATCAAAATAAGTTTTTTTGATGCATGTGAAGTTTGCTGCTTCTATCCTGTATACATATACTCCACTTGATAATCCTGTTGCATTGAAGTTAACTTCATATCTGCCTGCTTTCTGCTGTGCATTCACTAATACAGCAACTTCTTCTCCCAGCATATTATATACTGCAAGCTTAACGAATCCTTCTTCAGGCAAGGAGTATTTTATTTTTGTGCTCGGGTTAAAGGGATTAGGATAATTTTGGTACAACTGGTATGCAGATGGTACTTCATATGTGTTGTCTTCAACCGGCATAACTTCATCAAACTTAGTAGTTAAAATATATTGCATTAATGATATAGCTTGTTGCTTGTTCATATAATAAAGCGGGAAGCTGATCGTTATAGTTTTGAAATCGTTTCCGATATATTCTACACCTACAGGTTTACCTTTCAGAGTGCCTTGCTGTGAAGTTGAATCGTAGTTTGTTCCATAACTGAAAATTTCTGTGCCTTCAACTGAGGATTTTATCATCTCAATATTTTTTAGATGATAATCATTTGAAGAAAGTGTTTTCATTGAATCCACAAAAATATTGCTGTAACCGGACTCAATACTTATTGCTTCATTAAATAAAGCAAATACTGTGCTTTTTGTTTCCTGAATTTTGAGGTAATCAAAAATAAATTGACTAGCACTAAAAGTTCCGTTTATACCAACAATATTTTCAAAAGCTTTTGAAGGTCTGTAGCCTGTGTAAAGGAAATTGCCTCCGAAGTCAAGATACTTTTTGATTTCATTTTTATAATTGAAAGGTGCATTCATATCAGTTATATCATTGCCGTGCCATATCACCGTTGAGAAAGCACCGAGGTCTGCCAGACCAATCTGGCTTTCTTCAATCATGTCATATTGCTGTTTGTTAAAGTGAGTTAATAGCTCATTGTAAAAATCATCAACTTCTGCATCCGTCGGATTCAATAGTGAGCCATCACCATCGGCGGTTTCATCCACGATAAGAATTCCCTGATCCAATGACACCACTCTGGATCTTAAAGTGGTATTATTTAAACTTTCATTTAGCAGGCTATCTACTGCTTTGACTGTATAGTAATAATAAATTCCATTACTTGCAGTAGCGTCTACGAAAGATGTATCCGGTAAAATATTCTGATTTAATATATTGCCAAGTTGGCCCTCAGATACTGACCGGTAAATGTTATATCCAAAAAGATCTGTACTCTTTATTATTAAACCATGAGAGATTAACCTGATGCCACAGAGGAGTTGCAGCAAATCCTTGTGGAGCAAGAGGAATCATAAAAGGTACAGCCGATCTTTCAACAATCAGGCTTTCAAAACCATCCTGATCCAATACTGAAACTCCAACATAATACAGGCTACCTTCTGTTAAACCTCCAACAGTAAAGATGGTATCGGTAGTAGTTAAAACTGTATCGTAAACACTGGATTGATTACCTACATAAATTTTGTAAGCATGAAAATCCGGAGAAGCATTCGGACTCCAGGTAAGCAATAGTGAGTTGCCGGATCCTGCATCTAACAATTTGTAGTTTTGAATCATTGTGGGCATAACGATATTCAATAATAAAGTGGCACAAGAAGATTTTATCACCTCGGCACAATATTCCATACTGTAGTTTCCGATAGTGTCAGCTGGTGAATGATAATAAGGACTGAAATTGGTTTCTTCAAAATAAACCGAAGGGAAACCACGTTCCCAGAATGAATAGCTGTCTGAACCAGCACTGTTTTGACCACCATTGCTCGGTTCAAGAATTGAATAATTCTCCACACAATAAAAAGCAAGGTCACGCAGATATTCAAATCCGCTATATCGGTTTATATCCACCTGGCTTTGAGCAGCGGGATAATAAGTATGGCTTATCATATCATGATTAATCATAATCTTAATATTCATACCAGAGTTTAAGGCTTTTTGAGCATAATCAACACTGCCCCATAGCCCATATTCCTCGGCTGCAAAAGTGATAAATTTAATCGTTGATTCGGGTTGATAATTATTTGATTTAATCACTCTTGCGATCTCAAGCACTGCAGCAGTTCCGCTTGCGTTATCATCCGCACCGGGCGCGAAGACCATTGGATTACCGGATGAATAAGAATCTTGATGACCACCGACAACATTATAAACTTGCGGCTCATATATACCTGGTAAAGTTGCAACAACGTTCTTCTGCCAGGTTCCCTGAAATTGAAATGAATCTATAATCACATCTGTAATACCTATTTCTAAGAATCTGTTTTTTATCCACTCAGCTACAGCATCGCGGGTATCAGCAAAGAGAAATCTTGTCTGAAAATTTTGGAGACTTTGAATTACAAATCTTACACTATCCGGATTTACTGAAGAAGTTATTTGCGTAATCAGCGAATCACTTAATTGAAGTTTATCAAAATCCCAGACCCTTTTCTCATTTTTATAGGTAATCTTTCCATTCAGTTCAATAACCTTTAAACCAATCAGTAAAGCTTCTGCAGGTTTGAGTGAGGTATTTTTAACTATCACAGAATTAATTCCAGTATAAACTATCCTCTCAAATCCCAGTTTTGAAGTCAAGTCATAATCTTTAGTCGAGCTGATTATGGAGAACCTATCTGACGATGTGCATTCATCCAGCTTGGAATATTTTATTCCAAGTGTTTCAAGATCATTTAGTTTGTCGGAATTTATTAAAGTTATAAGCTGATCATCATCAAGGTAGATGATTGGAAGATTGAGGCTTTCAATTTTATTATTAGTGTAATCATCTTTAATTGAAACAGATATCAAATAGGATTCTGCATCCTGCGCAAAAAGTTTACTAAAACAGATTATAAGTAATAAAAACAGGTAAACAGAAATTTTCATTTTAAACCTCAATAGAAATATTTGTAAGACGATAAGAATACCAGGATGTCGATCGATATGATGCAGATGGATTTAATATTATCACCAAAGCATTCCAGTATCTATCTGGTAGTGTATTCTAATAATTAAATTACTAATTAAAATTAGAAAATCATTTACAGATATTCTAACCCAAATATTCTTCCAATAAAAAAGCCCCATCCTAATCGGGACGGGGCTTTAAGATCCTCATTTACATAAGGATTATGTCAAAGACATTACTTCATCAATATAAGTTTCTTTGATGATATATAGTTTGCTGCTTCAATTCTGTATACATATACTCCGCTTGACAAGCCTGCTGCATTGAAGTTAACTTCATATCTGCCTGCCTTCTGCTGAGTATTGACCAGAGTTGTTACTTCTTCTCCTAACATACTATATATTACAAGCTTCACAAATCCATCTTCAGCTATCGAATACTTTATAGTTGTACTCGGATTAAATGGATTTGGATAGTTCTGCTCAAGAGCATACACAAGTGGAATTTCAACTTCAACATTTACTTCATTTGAATATGTAAATGTTCCGCCGAAGTCAACCTGCTTTAATCTGTATGTATAACTTCCAGCTTCAAGCTTTGAATCAACAAATGAATATGATTTTGGTTCAGTGGTTGTTCCGAATCCTGCAACGTATCCAACTTCCTCAAACGCTCCACCGACTGTCATTCTTTCTATCTTGAATCCCTGGTTGTTTGTTTCTGTTGCAGTTGTCCAGTTAAGTTCTACATCTGAACCGTTCGATGCTGCTGCAAAAGATGCTAATTCTACAGGTACTATATAACAATAATTAACTCTCAGATATGGCTTGTTTGCTTCTGCCCATCCTTGAAAATATACATAATAGCTTGAACTAAAATCAAAATCTACAATTCCTACTGCAAACCATCCTTGAGTCAATGCATTTTTCATATCTGTTGTCGCAGTATTTCCTAATGCTCTGTTTAGCCAGCCATTTGTTAATGTTCCGCTCTCCTGATTATAACTGTAGGCAGTTGCTGATTGATAGTTAGCTACTACCTGGCTATTTATTGCTGCCGCAGTTCCTGTTACAGGATTAACACTACCCATAGGTGTTATGCTCCAATATGGATAGATATTATTATATAAATATCCATAAAAATCAATAGTATTAATTACTGTTGTTGGATCATTGACAATGGAACTGATATCAAAAACCATCCAGCCTACATCATTACTACCAGCATTTGCTAAACTAACTTGAGTTTTTGTTGTAGAATTACAAGTTCCTGACCAGTAATTTACATTCTGCGGATAAACATCAACGGTAGTACAAATAATATTTGGATCTGGTATTGTTGTAAATGACCAGCTTGGGCCTTGAGTACTGCAAGAGGCATCCTTACATACAATGTACCAGTAATAGGTTGTATTGTAGTTAAGATTTGGAAGAGCTAACGAAGCAATTGCAACTCCATCATATACTTTAACAACATTTCCTGATGTACCAAACCATACTTCAACGTTTACAGTTCCAGTACCGTTAGTCCAGCTTGCAGTATTTCCGTTTAATGGAAGACCTGTAGCACCATTTGGTGGATTTGGATTGGTTGCCTGACCTATCGGACAAGGTGGACCAATTGGGATTTTTTCATAGTATACGTTGGGGTCTTTACGAGGTGCACCACCGGCAAGATCATCCCGGTTGTCAGCCCAGGTAACATGAAATGCATCATTCGTGGCCGTAGCGTGTTGATAATCACCCATGTAAACAGAGTTAACTACCGCATCACGACCAAATTCCGGTAATGAACCAACGTCACTAATTGCAAAACTTGGAGTAAATGCTACAGTCGAGCCAGAGATTGTACCAGTACGACCATAGTATTTAAGTAAGTTATTTTCAGCAGTATCTTCCTGACGGCTGTAATAGAAAATTCCAAGATTGGTGCCATCTGGTGTAACAGCTATTGTAGGCTGCCATTGATCAGTTGTCGTACCGTCGTCGTTAATCGTTACAGGTGCAGTCCAGGTAGCTCCGTTATCGGTAGACATTACCATGTAAACATCACCTTTATCTGAACCGGCAGGATTGTTATCGAAAGTTAAATAGAGATGTCCGCTAACAGGGTTGACTGCTACATGCGGAAATGCGTTACTGCGGAAGCCTGAGAAAGTAGTAGTTCCTTGCCTTTTACCTGTCAAACCTAGGTCACCATTAGTTCCTCCTGTTAAGCCGCTAAATATTGTTACTGGTGCACCAAAAGTCACCCCAAAGTCGGTGGATTTGCGCACTAATATCGATGTAGAGCCGTTATAATAAAAAGCATAGACGGAGTGATCTGAACCAACTGCAACAAATGCACCCTGGCCACCAGCAAAAATAAGCGTACCTCCACTGGGACCGTAGGTAGTGCCGTTATCAGTTGATCTATAAAAACGGACGCCGTTCCCACTACCAAAATTACGGCTCATCAAGTAAACGTTCCCGTTACCTGCACCTGCAAAGTTGTCCACTATAATCCACTCTTTATCTTCTGAAGACCCACCCGGTGTACCATTAACCGGTGCCTGCCAGGTAAGACCGTTATCATCAGAACGGAAAACCGGAATGGTATTCCCATTGCTAAAACCAAGTGTAGCTAAATAAATTCTGCCCGTAGTTTCATTCCGTGCCAGAACTGGATCACCTGCATCACCGAACGCATTTGTTGGTAATGTTCCACCATCTGTAAAAGTGTTTCCACCATCAGTCGAATAAGACCAGCCAGTGAATTTATTTGCACCACCTGTATATGAACCGGAGTCATTAAATCCAATTATTACATTATTACCATAAGCCACGATGGACATTTCACTTTGGGTGAAATTAGCTGACCCGGAGGAACCAGTATTATTATTCACCAGTTTGTCAGCAGCGGCCTTAGCATCTACAAGCCCGCCTGCAAAGGGAATTTCTCCATTCTGTTCCCTTGTCAAAAAGAGTTGGTAATCCTCTGGGGTATAAGATTCACGTAATCCATCCCTCGTTGGAGGAATTTGCTGCACGTTTTCAGTCTGTGCGAAAACCGTACTAGCCAGAAAAAGTGCAAAGAACAAAGTTGCGAGATTCTTCATTAGTTCTCCATTTTTTGTTTGTGATATGTTGATTATTGAATTAATAATTTTTAATAGCCGTGTCTTTTAGAATTACCAAATGATTTAGGTAAGATCAACTTTTTTGGTTTAGAAATTAAAAGAGGTTGTGATAGGAAAATATTCCATCAATTAATAATATAATTTATTTTATCCTGAAAATTAGATTGGGTCTAAATTAAGCAAATCTATATTTAAAATCCTAATTCAGATAATATGTTTTTTCAAAAAATTTACACAAATTATCAAAGAGATCATACTATCCCTGAACAGAATAGCATCAAATATAATAAGCCCCGTTTTGGCGGGGCTTCCGAAAAGATTGTCGTAAAATCCTTCGCTATTATTTCATCAACACTAGCTTCTTTGAAACTGAAAAGTTTGCTGCTTCTAATCTATAAACATATACTCCACTTGTGAGATTGTAAGCATTTCCGCCGGAGGCGGATCCGCCTTTGGCGGAGAAGTTAACTTCATATCTATCAGCTTTTTGAAAACTATTCACAATTGTGGCCACTTCTTCTCCAAGCAAGTTGTAAACTGCAAGCTTTACAAATCCATCCTCTGGTATCGAGTAACTTATCTTAGTACTTGGATTAAATGGATTCGGATAGTTCTGCTCAAGTGCATATTGAAGAGGAAGTTCAACATCAATATTTATTTCATTTGAAAATTCAAATGTGCCGTCAAAATCAATCTGCTTTAATCTGTATGTATAACTACCAGTTTCAAGCTTTGAATCTGTGAAAGAATATGATTTTGGTTCGGTTGTAGTTCCAAAGCCTGCTACATATCCTATTTGTTCAAATGTACCACCAGCATTCATTCTTTCAATTTCGAATCCCTGGTTGTTTGTTTCTGTGGCAGTTCTCCAATTCAGTTCAACTTCATCTCTTACTGCATTTGCTGTGAAGGAAGCCAGCTCAACAGGTACCCCTGCAAGGGCTAATAATGCTGCGCGATAAGCGTTGATTTTTCCATAACCCATTTCATTATTCCAACCGCCCAAATTTAATTCTCCGGGTTGATTATAAGTATAAGCTCCAACTTTATCTGCTGTTAAGCAGATGTATTCTCTTACCATATTCCATGTTAAACTTGGATCTATTGCTAATATTAATGCGCAAACACCTGAAACATTTGGTGTGGCAGAAGATGTTCCATTAAAAGTAGCAAAATAATTTCCGGATGAATATCCAACAGCACCGGTTCTATCAGTAGTATAAACCTTTACGCAAGGAGCCACTATTTCCAAACCTGTACCATAATTTGATCCCCAATAATTTTCATTGTCACAGCTAGTCAGGCTCTTTCTCTGGTTACAGGGAGAATTACCTCCAACCGAAATTACATTAGGATTACTTGATGGCCAGACAATACTTGAATTATTACTATTGTGAGTCGCAAATGTCCATACAACACCTTTCCCGTTTCTGCCAAGAGTTACTCCATCAAGTATCGCATTATCTGCGCCGGCAATAGGGGAACCACCACCCCACGAATTACTGCTAACCCACGACCCTCTCTGCCAAGCAGCTATCAGACCATTAATTATAGCAGTTGAGTTTGTGTTGCCGGCTGAATTAAAAATTTTAACACCGAAAATTCTGCTTTCGGGTGCAACTCCTATTACTCCAAGATTGTTATTTCCTGTTGCTGCTACAATACCGGAACATGCTGTGCCGTGATTATTATCATCCCATGCGTAAGGTAAATTACTATATGTATTAATACTAAGCCCGTGTATGATCCTATCGGAAAGATCTTCGTGAAGCGTATCTATTCCGGTATCCACCATTGATACAATTACACTTGGATCACCCATTGATATTTGCCATGCGCTGTCTGTTCTCATATCACAGCCAGGGATTCCGACAATGCCATCCGGAATATTATTACCTGTATTTCTATGAGACCACTGCATTGGGAAGAATGGATCATTTGGATCCGCCTGCAAAAGATTTGTAAAAAATAAATTTGGTTCGGAGTAATTTACCAGGCCTGATAAATAAAGTTCATTTGCATAATCTATTGAATACTCGCCTTTGGGAATACGCATCAAATATGTTTTCCCTCCACTAAGATCAAATTCCTGGGTTATAGTCATTCCAGTGCGGGAAATGTATTCATCAATCTCCATATCAGAAACATTTTTATTAAACTGGGCTATAATTTCCTTTTCGACACCAATTAATGTCTTCGGATTACCTTCTCCATCCCTCATTTTGAAAACCGGAGAAGCGTTCACTACCTCTGAGCGTTCATTCAAACTGATTATTAACGACTCTATATTCAGCCTCATTTAAATTTCTCTCTACAAAAACAAAATCTTTTTTATACTCAAGACTAAAATTTTGTTTAAGATATAACTCCGGAAATTGTGCGAGTAAATTATCAAACCCGGATTGATCCACATTACTGTTCAGTTCAATAAATACAGCATCAGTTACAATATCCAGATGGAAGGGTTTCCCCTCGTAATAGTAGTAGTTTGCAAATGACGATTCGATAATTTCAAATCCGAACGAAGCTTTTAATGCTAGCAGCATAATAACTAACAATTTGGTGAGTTCGATTTTTTTCATTTGGTTAACCTAATGTAGTTAGTAAATAAGTTAATTAGTCAGATTAAGTTTTAAGATAATAGATGGTTCAAGGATATTCATAATAATATCATTTTAACGATAAGTATGTATACAAAAAAAAAAATGGTATGGTCTACTTTATTCATAAAATTATTTTGTAACAATTTGGAATTATTCCGCCAATAAAATGCCAAATCAAATTTAACATTTAATTAAGAAATAATTAGATAGGTGTTGAAAAAACTGATAGGGAAAATTAAAAAAGCCCCGTTTTAGCGGGGCTTCCGAAAAGATTGTCGTAAAATCCTTCCCTATTATTTCATCAAAACAAGCTTCTTTGATGCAGTATAGTTTGCTGGACTTCAATTTTGTAAACATATACTCCGCTTGACAAACTGCTTGCATTTGAAAGTTAACTTCATATCTGTCTGCTTTTTGAAAAGCATTTACGATAGTAGCTACTTCTTCTCCAAGCAAGTTGTAAACTGCAAGCTTTACAAATCCATCTTCTGGTATTGAGTAACTTATCTTAGTACTTGGATTAAATGGATTCGGATAGTTCTGCTCAAGTGCATATTGAAGAGGAAGTTCAACATCAATATTTATTTCATTTGAAAATTCAAATGTGCCGTCAAAATCAATCTGCTTTAATCTGTAAGTATAACTACCAGTTTCAAGCTTTGAATCTGTGAAAGAATATGTTTTTGGTTCGGTTGTAGTCCCAAAGCCTGCTACATATCCTATTTGTTCAAATGTACCACCAGCATTCATTCTTTCAATTTCGAATCCCTGGTTGTTGGTTTCTGTTGCGGTTCTCCAGTTCAATTCAACTTCATCTTTTACTGCATTAGCAGCGAAGGAAACCAATTCAACAGGAATTGTATAATCTATATTTGCAATTCTTGTGCGCCAGTTGAATGAACCGGTCGCAGGTTGATATTGATTTACATACCAGAAATTGATTCCATTCGGATCAACATTCATAGAGGTATAATCGCCCCATCTGCTTAACCCGGTTTGTGATCCTGAGCCAGCAAAAATTGTTTCTTCGGGTATAGTCATTTGACCAGCAGGATCAGTTGCATATCTGCCTGTATATCTGATTGCAGGGAACATTGCACTGCTGGATACTGAATAGCCAAGTGCTATATGACCAGCAGCATTAATAGCTATACTTCCCATCCATCTGTGTAGTCCGTCTGCAGGTGCATATGTGCCTTCTTGAAATAAGGTCCACGTAGCCGCTGGTTTACGAAACTCATACCATCGTACTCCGGCTCTATTACTTCCAACATTAACAGAATGACATACGACCATGGACTGATGAGTTCCAAAATTTCTATAATCCAGGCGATTCATTGGCCTATCTCCAAGGTTATCAAGCAACTGACTTGTTCCCTGCTGAGGGACTGAAGTCCACGGCAATGTCGAAAACGCAGATGTAGCTATAACTGATGGCCCGGTAAATGTTGAACTTGCCGGTGTAGTCCAGTTAACACTGAAAGAGTAAATACCTACACTAGAGTTTGACTGAAGCTGTAAAAAGTAATTCGGCGATCCTGTTGGTGGAACTGTTGCACCATTCCAGTCTGAAGGTAAAAATGACCAGGTTGTTCCACTGGAACCAATAAATGTCACACTTTGCGCAGCGGCTCCGGTTAGCATTTGAGATCTCTCGAATGCTGAATTTATAGTCCCGACATAATTTAACGAACCGGAACTAAAAGCATTCGCCGACATATAATAACCATCGGGCCAAATACCGAATTTTGGATAATCAGGTATTCCATAATTATATGTAAAACCATAACGGTGCCATGCAGCCTGTTGGATCTCCTGTTTGTGAGACCGCTATAATTATATAAGATGGTCCATTTGGGTAATTGGGAAGTGAAAACTGAGCGATGAACCATCTGTCAGCAGCTTCATCATAGAGTACAATTGGATCGCCGTCATTTAAGCTGCTTGACCATGGACCCGGAAAACCCGACCAAATTGTACCAAGATTGAGGGGTCCTAAAAGAGATGTACCCGTCTTATTCCAAATTTGAAAACGAACATTTATGGCTTCCATATAATGATTAGGTCCTACATCCCCGTCGTTGTCTGGTGGTGCGTAACCTTGAGCAGGAACGCCATCCCAGGTTTGAAAAATGAATCCATCACTTCTAGATCCCATAGTTCCCTGAAGAACCGGATCATCTTGATATTGATCTTCAAATCTAGATGGGTTTGTAAAAAGTGGAACTATTCCATCCCGCCAGTTTGAATGTGTTATTGGTGCTTCCGGCATATCCCTTAGCGGTGGAGAAGTATCGTGATGTATGCACTGACTTACTTCAGGCCCTGAGTTGAAACCACCCTGAGCAAATGAGATACTAGAAATGACAAGAAGGACAAATAATGCAAATGAAAATATTTTTTTCATATTGCCTCCTAAGTTGGTTGATAAATTAGAAAGTTAATTAGTTTACTGATTAAAATTTTTCCCTTTGATGAGCAGTAAAGTTCTCTTTAAATAATTTTTTATCATAACGCTATTATAATATAAATAAGTTTTTCGTTAAGTTAATAATGAAAATCATTAATTCTCAACGAAGCAAAATCATTTTTTTCGCATTTATATACTCATTAGCAGATAGAATATAAAAATAAACTCCACCCGAAAGCTGTCTCAGCATCGAAAATAATTTCATAGCTGCCTGCTGCAAGTTCTTCATTCACCAGAGTAGCAACCTCACTTCCAAGAATGTCATAAACTCTCAATTGTACAGTCACGCGATTGCGTGTCCCTACCGCAGGTACATCAAATTTTATTTTAGTCGTTGGATTGAATGGATTAGGATAATTCTGATGAAGAACAATTCTTTCAGGAATGAAATCAGTTTTCTCATTCATACTGCTGATGTCAGGCTTATATTTTATTATGGCTCCCTCCATTCCAACTCCAAAACCATGAAGCGAGTCCGGAAAAATCATTTTAATTATCATCGCGCTGTCAGGTGTTGATTTAGGCGTCCAGGTTGAACCAGCATCTAAACTATAAATTAACTTTTGCTCACCTCCCAGAGGCGCCCAGGCTTCATAATCTTCTCTAAAATCAATATCCCAGGCTACTCCAGTAATACTAATGTACTCAAATTCCCAGCTTAATCCCCCATTAGAAGTACGGATCATTCCAACTCCAAAACCCCAGGATTCAAAATCACCGCCAACACCAAGGACATTTAATGAATCCTTTGTGTAAAGTTGGTAAATGGGTTCTGGTGCAACAAAGGGTGTATCTATCACAGACCAATTGTCACCACCGTTATTGGTCCACCAGATAATACCGCAACAATCTACTACACCGCCAGAGGCATAACCGAATTTAGAATTGTAAAATTGAATATCATAAACAGGAAAATTGGAAAAATCCGAAGAATCAATTTCTGCTTCTGTCCAGCTATTACCGCCATCGGTTGTTCTAACTATTGGATAAGGTTTTCCTCCCATCCAGCCATTCAATGAATCCTGGAATAATATACATTGACTGAATATATTTTCCTCGGGAAGAGTTGAGCTATTCCAGTTCAGTCCACCATCGGTTGTCTTCAATACGTATGTACCAAAAGGATAATTAAATGCTTCCCAAGAAACTGCCCATCCAAGATTGCGGTTTAAAAAGAAAATGTCGAAAATATTGTTTTCAGTTTTACTGTCCTGAATTATCCAATCGTCTCCGCCATTCGAAGTGTGAATTATCGTTCCTGAATGTCCCGCAGCCCATCCGTATGAACTATCCACAAAATAAACTGAGCTCAGGTTTTCAGTCGTTGGGCTGTTCAATCGTTCCCACGTTCCTTGTGCTAAAGAAATATTCTGGTAAACGACTAACAATAAGAATTATTAAAATGATTTTATTTTTTTTAATAAAAGACTTAAAAGGAAAAATAAATTTTTACTTAATCTTTGAGAAGGAATATTTTTATTAGATTTGATTTATGAGCGGAGAACCTTCTCTGCACAAACTTAACCTATTATATGAATGATTGCAAAATCAGTAAGGGAAATTTATTTGAAAGATTATTTAAGTATTTTTCACAGAGACTTTCCAAAAAAAGTACTTTATTTTTCCTCAATAGCTCAAATGATATATCTGGCTTTATTATCAATTACCATACTATTTCTTCTCAACGTTTTGATTATTTATTCTCTAAAAAGAATGAGTAGTGAAGGTAAAAAAGAAAATAATTCTGTAAATATTTCCATAATCATTGCAGCAAAGAATGAAGCGGAAAATATTGATGCCCTGATTGAATCACTAAAAAATTTGAATTATCCTGTTGAAATGTTTGAAGTAATTTTTGTAGATGACAATTCAAATGACGGTACGTATGACAAATTAAAATCAAGGACAGACGCAATAAAAAACTTTTCAGTTCTCGAATCGAAAACTTTTAGTGTGAATGGCAAAAGAGATGCACTTTCTTTCGGAATAAAAAATTCTAAATACTCATATATATTAATCACAGATGCTGACTGCCGCCCACAAAGTAATTGGCTACAGGCATACTCAAATAAATTTAACCTTGGCTATGATATGCTGTTTGGAATTGCTCCGTTCTATCAGCATGAATATTTAGTTAACAAGATATCCTGCTTTGAAAATTTAAGAGGCATTTTACTGTCATTCCCAATGACATCACTTGGATTACCCTACACCGCCACAGCAAGAAACTTTGGATTTACGGCAAAGGCTTTCGAATTACTCGGTGGATATTCTAAAACAAAAGACACAATCAGCGGAGATGATGATCTTCTTTTGCGAGAAGCTGTTAAGAGTAAAATGAAAATCGGTGTGGTATCAGAAACGGATTCATTTGTTTATTCTGACACAAAAAAAACTTTTAGAGAATATTTTCACCAGAAAGCAAGGCATACTCAGACTTCATTTCATTATCTTAATAAGACATCAATTCATACTTGGTTTCTGGCATTTGTTGAATTTATCCTTTTTATTTTCTCCCTTACTGATGTTTGTTAATCCCCTTTTTGGAATTTTACTTCCTGCAAAACTCATCATTGATTTTGGAGTTGTAAAATCAAAACAGAAACAATTTGGTTATAATTTTTCGACAATAGAAATTTTTTATTTGCAGATTTTTTATGAAATGCTTTTAATTATTCATTTCTTTAACGCACGTTTCTCTGAAATTAAATGGAAGTAGAAAAAGAAATTCAGAGAGAATACAATCCAGAGCATCCTAATTACAAGCGTTGGCAAAAAGCACGTGATCTTTCCGATGAGCGCGCAAAATTTGTTGAAAGTGTTCTATCAACTGAAATAGTTACCAAAAGATTGAAAATCCTGGATATAGGTGCAGGCGAAGGAAGCACATCAATGCTTCTATCAAAAAAAAATTTTGTTGTTAGTCTTGAACCAAAACCAGATCGGGTAAAAAAAATTGAAAAGACTAATTCACTTCAACCGATTATAGCTGACAGTTTAAGCTTCCATTTAAATCTGCTTCTTTCAACATAATCATTTTGCAGGATGTGATAGAACATTTTAACATCACATAAAAAAATGATTGATGATTTGACTTCCCTGCTGAAAGGATGACGGAGTCATTTATCTTAGCACTCCAAACAGGCTCTCAATTTTTAATATTATATCCGATCCACACTGGGGAATGCCATTCCTATCTTTGTTCAAACGTGATCAAATTAAAAAATACTTTCTTAAATACTTCAGAAATAGTGATTACCAAAGAGATGATATTGCTGAACTTTTATCTCTTTATCAGCTTTACGATTTGTTCGGTCAATATTATTCCTTAAAAATTTTTACGAAATTCTCCGTAGAATACTTATTAGCCGGTGGAAAGGGATTGGTGTGGAGTAATTTTCATCTTCGCTTGGTAAAATTGGTAAACTTTCTGAGTCTAAAAAAAATATTAGTCAGTATTGCCAATAACAAACCGGGAATAATTAATAAGTTTTTCACACCAACTTTTTATATCATTCTTAAAAAGAAATAAATCTTTTTGAAATTAGACAGCTAAAAAATTATCTTTCGTTAATCAAATTTGTAAAAAATGGATTACAAACACTTAGCTGAATCAGCAATAAAAGCCAAGCAAAATGCGTTACCGCTTTACTCTAACTTTTATGTTGGCGCCGCTGTTCTAACAAACAAAGACAAAGTTTATACAGGCTGCAATGTTGAATCGAGCTCGTACAGCTTAACTATATGTGCAGAACGGAATGCTATATTTAAAGCTATTTCCGAGGGAGAAAGAGAATTCAAAGCAATTGCTGTTGCTGCTGATACTGAGGATTTCATTTCTCCCTGCGGTGCCTGCAGACAGGTAATAAGTGACCTTTGCGGTGAAATTGATATAATACTTGTCAGCTCAAGCGGTGATTATATTGTGAAAAAAACTTCAGAGCTTCTCCCTCTTGCATTCGGAGATAAATATCTTGAATAATCAAAAAAATATTTTTAAATTTTTTCAGCAAAAGGCTGATCAGCCTCAGGCTGAAATTTTCTAACAATAAATTTTAGTTCAAATGATGATAGACATTCCTCCACATCAACTACCAAAAGATACCGGCTGGATAGAAGTAATAACTGGCTGTATGTTCAGCGGAAAAACAGAAGAGCTTATTCGCCGCTTGAGAAGAGCTCAGATAGCAAAACAAAAAGTGAAAATATTTAAACCCAGGATCGATGCAAGATATTCTGAAAATTCAATTGTATCCCATAACGAGCAATCACTTCCGTCTATTTTAATTGATGACATTATTGAAGTGCTTAAACTTTCAGAAGATGCACAGGTAATCGGGATTGATGAAGCGCAGTTTTTTAACGAAGGTATTGTCCACATTTGTAATTTACTTGCCTCACGTGGTAAAAGAGTTATAGTTGCAGGATTGGATCAGGATTACACAGGAAAACCTTTTGAGCCAATGCCTCAGCTTCTTGCTATTGCTGAATATATCACCAAGCAGCATGCAATCTGTGTTGTCTGCGGAAATCCTGCTGATAAAACACAACGAAAAACTACTGAATCAGAAAGAGTTATTGTCGGTGCAGCAAATATTTATGAAGCCCGCTGCCGTAAATGCCACTACATTCCTAAAGAAAGTTAAAGAGGTA
Organism: uncultured Ignavibacteriaceae bacterium; assembly: GCA_963698155.1. Lineage (GTDB taxonomy): Bacteria > Bacteroidota > Ignavibacteria > Ignavibacteriales > Ignavibacteriaceae > IGN2. Next base: position 35,351 of record CAVOPS010000013.1, read on the forward strand.
CTATGGATTTTACTTCTATTCTCAGAGGATTATTTGGAATATTATTACTCGTTGGAATTTCCTTCATTCTTTCAAATAATAAATCAAAAATTAATTGGCGGTTGGTAGGCAGTGGACTTGCATTGCAGTTTGTGTTTGCTATTCTTATTCTTAAAGGCGAAAGTCTTCGATCGTTTTTCTCCCCATTCGGATGGCCAAAAGATTTTTTTAACTGGGTAAGTTATTTCTTCGTGCTTGTGCTGAATTTCACAACCGCTGGTGCAAAGTTTGTTTTCGGAGATCTTGCAAAACCTCCAGGTGCTGAAGGAAGCCTTGGTTCATTCTTTGCATTCCAGGTTTTGCCAACTATTATTTTCTTTGCAAGTCTGATGTCCCTGCTTTATTACCTTGGTATTATGCAGCTGATAGTTAAAGGTATGGCCTGGATAATGGCAAAAACTCTTGGAACGAGTGGTGCCGAATCTCTTTCAAATTCCGCTAATGTTTTTGTCGGACAAACAGAAGCTCCATTAATGATTAAGCCATTTTTAAATGAGATGACTAAAAGTGAAATTCTTACGATAATGGTAGGTGGAATGGCAACGATCGCCGGTGGAGTCATGGCCGCTTACATACAAATACTTGGATCAGCTTATGCAATAAAAAATGGTATTCCTCTTGAACAGGCTCAGCAATTATTCGCTACTCGTTTGCTCGGCGCCAGTGTTATGGCCGCACCAGCAGGAATTGTAATTTCAAAAATTATCTATCCTGAGACTGGTGATCCGGTTACAAAGGGTACATTAAAAATTGAAGTTGAGAAGAATGCATCAAACGTAATTGAAGCAGCAGCTAATGGTGCAGCTGATGGCTGGAAACTTGCAATAAATGTTGGTGCAATGCTACTAGCTTTCATCGCTTTAATTGCACTTATGAATTATTTGCTGAATGGATTTGGTGATTTAATTAATGTAAATGAGTACTTGATGGCAAAATTCGGGCAACCACTCAGCTTTCAATTACTAATTGGCCTGGTGATGCAGTTTGTAGCTTTCGGAATTGGTGTGCCCTGGGAGGATGCATTAAATTTTGGAAGTTTGCTTGGCATTAAAGTAGTTCTAAATGAATTCGTTGCTTACACAGAGATGGGCACATTGGTTGAAGTAGGGAAAATTCTGAATGAAAAAACTATTCTTATGCTAACATATGCCTTATGTGGGTTTGCTAACTTCAGTTCAATCGCAATTCAGATTGGTGGAATAGGTCCATTAGCTCCCGACAGAAAATCTGATATTGCTGCTTTAGGTCTTAAAGCTGTAATCGGTGGTGTGCTGGCAACATTGATGACTGCTACACTTGCCGGTTTATTATTTAGTTAAGATGATTGACCTGAGCTTCAAATATCAGGATGCAATTGCATATTTAAAAAAAGAATCTCCATTTACTCCTGATATAGCAATTGTTCTGGGAAGCGGACTCGGCAACTTCGCAGACTCAACTAAAAAAATAAAAACGATTTCAACCTCAGAAATTTCTGGATACCCTTCAGCGTCAGTTGAGGGACACAAAGGATTAATTCACTTTGCAAAAGTTGATAAAAAGAAAATATTAATTTTCCAGGGGCGTATTCACTTTTATGAAGGATATAATTTGAGTGATTGTGTCCTTCCGGTTCTTCTAACCAGAATGGTCGGGTGCAATAAAATAATTTTCACAAATGCTGCCGGCGGAGTGAATAAGGATTTTAGTCCAGGTGATCTTATGCTTGTTGAATCATTCAACTCAATCAATATAAAAAAGGAATTAACTGAGCTCACCGGCATTTCATCACTTGATGTAAAAAATAATTTTCTTAATTGTCCCTCTTCAAGAATGAATAAAATTTTCAGAGAGACCGCTTACGAAACGGGAATTGATTTGCATTCAGGAAGCTATTGGTACACAAAAGGTCCCAGTTACGAAACTCCGTCTGAAATAGAGATGATCAGGAGATTTGGAGGAGATGCAGCTGGAATGTCCACAGTTCACGAAGCTGTTTTTGCATCCTCATTGAATATGGAAATAGCAATAGTATCCTGCATTACAAATATGGCTTCAGGAATTTCCAAACAGAAGCTCTCACATGCCGAAGTAACTGAAACAGCAAAGAACTCATCTGAAAAATTCGCTTTGCTATTAAAAACGGCTATTTCAAGACTGTAGTACAACCTATTATTTACCACAAATTTAATTGACTTTGTAAGAGGCAACCCCTAATTTTGGCAGTTCATTTTTAAATTTTCAAATCACTTTATTAATCAGGTATGAAAGAATTTAGAGTTAGACTTATTATCATCGCAGCTGCGATTGCTTTATCAATCTATCTTTTATATCCTACTTATCTGGATTTCCAGAACAGCAGTGATATAAAACAATTACTTAAGTTGAAAAGAGAAAAGCTAAAGCAAACTGATCCGGATCTGACGAAATCACAAATTGACAGATTCATCAGAACAACTGAAGATAGCATCCTTGCTGCCAATCCTGATATCGTTAAGAACAAAGAAAAACGTGTTAAGCTGGGTTTAGACCTTCAAGGCGGTATGCGTGTAGTTCTTGAAGTAAATACAGGAAAGCTTTTGGAGAAACTTGCTAAGAACCCTGATGAAACATTCAAGAATGTTTTGGCAGAGGCACAGAAAGAATCTGAAAGGACAGACGAATCAGTAGTTGATATTATCGCCAGAAAATTCGGTGAAAGAGGGATAAGGTTAAGCCGGTATTTTGGTACAATCAGGGATGAGGATAGTAAAATATTGACAAGCCTTAGTGATAATGCAGAAGATGCTGTTAGCCGCGCTGTAGAAATTATCCGCAACAGAGTTGATCAGTATGGTGTAAGCGAACCTTCACTGCAAAGGCAAGGCAGCAGAAGAATTATAGTTGAACTGCCTGGCATAGCACGTGAAGAAGAAGCAAAAAAATTATTGCAGGGAACAGCACTATTAGAATTCAGAATTGTGCGTGAACCCGATTTCACTTTCCCCATTATGCAAAAAATTGATGATGTTCTGGCAGGTAAAGTTCTGGACACTACAAAAATTGTTTCTGAAGAGAATCGAACTGAAACTGTACCAACCGACACTTCTATAGCAGCAGCGGATACCACTACTTCTGAAGGTGATCTTTCGGAGGAAGAATTCAGGAAGCTGCATCCGTTCTTCTCGATTGCGCTTTTAGATCCACAGGGAAGAAGTGCTGATGCATATGTTAAAGTTGAAGACAAAAATAAACTCGAGCTTATACTCAACAGACCCGATGTTCAGAAAGTGATTCCAAATAATGTTGAATTTAAATTTCAGGCAAGATCCCAGGGTGACGCGGAAGGCAATCAATTTTTTGTTATGTATCTTGTAAACAAAGAACCCGAACTTACCGGTGGTGTTATTACCGATGCAACTGCGAATATAGACCCAAGTACATCTGCACCGATCGTATCAATGACTATGAATTCAGAAGGTGCAACAGAATGGGCAAGAATTACGGGAGCGAATGTTAATAAAAGAATTGCGATTATGCTTGACGGCGGTATCTTTTCCGCACCAGTTGTAAAAGGCAAAATTCCCGGTGGCCGTTCTCAGATTGAAGGAATGGCTGATCTTAATGAAGCAAAACTTTTAGAAATTGTTTTAAAAGCTGGTGCTTTGCCAGCCCCTGTTGATATCATTGAAGAACGTTCTGTTGGTCCTTCACTCGGTGAAGATTCAATCAACAGTGGATTTATTTCAGTTCTTCTCGGTTATATCGTTGTTGGATTATTTATGATTCTTTATTACAAACAAGCAGGAAGCATTGCTTCGGTAGCTTTAATATTCACAGTCCTTTTTACACTCGGAATTTTAGCAGGTTTTAGTGCAACACTTACTTTACCTGGTATTGCAGGTATTATTTTAACAATAGGTATGTCGGTGGATTCAAATGTGCTTATATACGAGAGAATAAGAGAAGAGTTAGCTACAGGTAAAACCATAAAAGCATCAATAGATAATGGTTTCAAACTAGCCAATTCTGCAATCATTGATTCCAACCTCACAACATTTATAACAGGTATTATACTTTACCAGTTCGGAACAGGACCAATTCAAGGATTCGCACTAACTCTTATGATTGGAATTGCTGCAAGTTTGTTTAGTGCATTGGTGATTGCACGTTTGGTGTTAAATATAATGATATATAAAAATATACCAGTCAATGTTGGATAAATAAAACAGTTAAAGGGAGTTTTCGATAATTATGAGAATATTTCAAAATTTTCAATTTGATTTTCTTAGCAGAAGAAAGTATGCTTATTTTTTATCTAGTGCTCTGTTTTTGATCGGAGTAATTAGCGCAATATTCAGGGGTTTTCATTTTGGAGTAGACTTTAACGGTGGCAGCGAAATAGTTTTGCAGTTTGAAAAGCCCATTCAGATTTCGGATGTCAGAGGATACGTGGATGGTATAGGTTTAGGTTTTGTCGAAGTTAAAACATTCGGAGATGAGACAGGCGTAATGATCAGAACTGAACAGCAAGTAATTCCTCCTCAAATTTATCCAAGAGTTATAGAAGGGTTGGAGAGTGCGATTGAAAAAATAATCCCTGCTGTTCCTAGACAAATAGTTGATTCTTCGGCAAACGCTGTTACTTATTCATTTGCAAATCCAGATACAACAAACATTATAGTCGACGCACTTTTAGAAGCCGGATTTCAAGCCGATAAAGTATCCGAAGAACCAAACAATAATCAAATGCTTGTCAGCATTGGTATAGCTGACTGGATAAAAGAAAACCTGCGAACAAAAATATCCAACAATTCATTCGTGGTTCTTAAAGAAGACAGAGTCGGACCCAAAATCGGCGAAGAACTGAAACGAGATGCGGTTCTCGCACTATTCTTTGCCCTGGTGGCGATACTCTTTTATCTTGGATTTAGGTTTAAATTTATTTTTGCATTCGGGGCGGTTGCTGCTCTCTTTCACGATGTTTTGATTACTTTAGGATTATATGCAGCACTGTACGGTTTGATTCCAGGATTAAATCTTGAGATCGATCTTACAATAGTGGCCGCTTTCCTTACACTGATTGGTTACTCTGTCAACGATACTGTGGTAGTTTTCGATAGAATAAGAGAAAATTTAAAGATACACAAAACCAGACCGATATTTGATATTATTAATTCAAGTATGAGCCAAACAATGAGCCGAACAATATTAACTGGCGGCGCTACTTTATTAACACTTCTGGTACTTTTAATCTTCGGAGGTGAAGTTCTAAGAGCTTTTGCATTTACAATGTTCTTCGGAATTATTATTGGCACATATTCATCTATATTCGTAGCGAGCTCATTCGTTTATGAGTATGCACGTAAGTTTAATAAAAAACTTGAATTCTAATTTGCATTTAAGCCGGAGAATATTCTCCGGCTCTTACTACCAATATCAAACCATTAGATTTTAGAAATTCCTTATCTGCAGAATAACATCTCGCTTTCCTACCAAAAATCATTCATTTGGAATTACTTCAAATAGTGCTATTTTAAAATCAAATTTAAATAACAATATTCGCTAATAATTTAAGGAAAATAGTGAGCACAAAATTATATGTGGGAAATCTCCCATGGACGTTTAATAATAATCAGTTATTAGACACCTTTAAACCTCACGGTAATGTAGTCTCTGCCAAAGTTGTAACCGATAAGGAAAGCGGAAGATCCAGAGGGTTTGGTTTTGTTGAAATGGAAAATGATAATGATGCAAACAGTGCAATAAAGGCATTGAACGGATCTGAACTCAGCGGACGAAAATTAATAGTTGCTACAGCAAAAACCAGCTAATTCCTATCAATACTTATAACATACCTTTCTAAATAAAAGGCTTTAATTTTTTGTAATGATTATAAAACTAATCCTTGCATTGAACTATACTTTTTGGTGCGGATTCCAGTTATTATTGAATTAGGTTGAAAATTCTTTTTCACCATTCCAGCCAATTATTCCAGGCTGAAGGTTATATACTTTTTCAAAGCCTGCTTTGAGCATATAATTTCCTGCGTGAAAACTTCTGTTTCCGCTGCGGCAATAAACATAGTAGTTCTTATTTTTATCCAGCTTATCAACTTCCTGCATGAACATTGGATTATTTATATCAATCAAAATTGAATTAGGTATGCGAACCATCTGATGTTCCATCGGAGTGCGGACATCTAAAAGCACAGCATCTTTATCTTCTGCTATTTTTCTCTCGAATGTTTTTGCGTCAAGGTTTTCTACAAGTTTCATTTTTACTAGTTTAATAATGTTATTTTATTAGTTGGAAATCTGATGAATGAAATGGGAAATGGTTTCAGAAGGAAAGCAAATAATAAACCCCTGCTGGTTTGCAACAGGGGTCGTAAATAAAAGATTTTAAGTTTGATTTAAGATTTAACCGAACAATCCTTCAAGAGCAACATAATTATCGTGAACATCCTCGATTGCTTTTTCAAGTTCAGCATCATCTGCCTTGGAATCTTTCAGCTCTTTAAGCTTTTTAGTTGCATCGTATAATTTCTGAGATTGTTCCTTGAATGCTTCTGATTTTTCAGAAGCCCATTTCGGTAATACACAATTAGCTAACTCATCAGCTCTCATTGCCAGATCATCCACTGCTTTGCCGAACTCTTCCATATTTTTATTTGGCCAGTAATGATGATAAATCATATAAAGCACTTTGTGGAATTCATCAACCTCTTTGATAACTGGTTTTATGATTCGAACAAGCATTTCGAAATCTGAGTGAAGCTCCTCTGCTGCTATTAACATTTCAGTTTCTTCCGTTCCCTGCATCGCTTTATTATATTTTTCAACAGAAGCGCGTAGTTTTGTTACTCCTTTACTCCACTCTTCCTGTTTATCACGTAAGATTCCTGGCAGCTGTGCTGAATAAATTTTTTCTGCTCCTGAATTAACTTCTGGTACCATTTCTTTCAGCATTGCATAATTTTTTTCCGGGTAAGCAGTATGCCAGATCGGATAAATAACTTCGTGAAATGCAAAAAGTTCCGGGACAGAGCTATCAATCTCTGATGAATGTTGATCATCCTGAGAAAAAAGTGGCAAAGCCAATAGTAAGGACAAAATCAGTGTTAGGTTAATTTTATTTTTCATATTATTCCTTATAAATGTGAATTTCTAACTACAAATTTAGACAAAATTAACTTCATCCTCATTCAACAGTTATAAAATGATATGCGATAGTCGCTTTCTAACGACTGATAAATAAATGATTTTACAGTAAAGAATAATTCTTTGGCAGGATTACACCACGCAAGGTGATTTAAATACTTCTACAAAATACCCTGATTGAATATTTTATTTTTTGCTGTCGGCAATCGTATAGTAAAGACTTTTTTGGTCGATAGCAATTTTGGGAACTGAGGAGCCGGGGTTAAAACTCTCTATTGCATTTTCAAGACTATTAAAACATTCTAAAATTTTTGTTATACCAATAACGCGAAAAGATTCCAGGTCTGTTATCTGGGGAAAGACTAGTTTTAGCAGGCCGTTTTTCTCATTAATCTTTCTAAATAATTTTACTATCATTCCAATAAAAGTTGAGTCAATAAACGTGCAAGGAGTAAGATCAATAATTACTTTTGGCTGATCGAAAATTGAGCCCTCAGCCATTTTATCCCAAAGTGCTTGCGAGTCACGGAGAGTCGCTGCTGCGATATCAACTTTTACAACTGCGATGTCATCTACAATATTGACAGAAAAGTTTTCCATATGTTTTCTCTATAATATTTAACAGTATTAAAATGAGCAATTGACCTTTATTTGAAACCAAAATAATGCCATTTCAATTTTGCCGAAATTAGCATTTCACTTCAGAAATAAATTAAAAAATGAGAATGTTTTTTATTTTGAAACAGAAACTAAGACAATTGGGATGTGTGGATATGGTAAAAATTGCTGGATTTTAATTATTACTTCACCTTCACCACAACCATTGTCATATCATCGTTCACTTCAGCTTCGCCACGGAAGGTTTGGACAGAAGCCCAGATTTCATTTACAATTTCTGATGAGCGGGCTTTGGATTTGTTCTTAAGAATAGCATTAAGATTTTCATCACCGAACAGTTCATTCTTTTCATTCATTGCTTCTGTTACTCCATCGGTAAAGAAAGCATAGATTTGTCCCGGGGAAAGTTTCACTTCTTCTTCGACGAGAGATTTTTCAAAAACAATTCCTTTCTCGATTCCAACACCAAGCCCTTGCGTTCTGTAAGATTGAACAGTTCCGTTTGTTGCCTGAAGTACCGGCATATGCCCGGCACGGCAAAATGTTAATCTTTGCTTTTCCAGATCGAACAATGCCAGGGTTATTGTTACAAACCAGCTTTTATCCAGTTCTGTATAAATTCTTTTATTTATATCAATCAAAATTTCTTTTGGAGATTTATTGTCAGAGCAACTTAGCTTAATCATTGTCTGCAACTTGGTCATATAAAGTGAAGCAGATAGCCCTTTACCTGAAACATCGCCCACAACTACAAATAATTTTGAATCGGAAATTTGAATCAGATCATAATAATCACCTCCGACCTGCATTGCCGGAATCATCTCGCCGCAAATATCCAGTCCGTTCATATCAGGTATGCATTGAGGAAGAAGTCCCTGCTGTATTTTTCTTGCGAGGTCAAGGTCTCTCTCTATCTTTTGTTTTTCAACTTCTGATTTATAAAGTCTTGCATTCTCGATCGAAATTGCAGCCTGGTTTGCAGCAGCCCATAATAGTTCAAGGTCTTTTCCTGCAAAATGAGAGCCGGAATGTTTTAATCCGAACAGAAGCAGACCAACAATTTTTGTTTTAACCAGCATCGGAATAATTGTATAGACACCTTCGGAAATTAACCTTTCCGCTTTTTGGTCTTGGAAAACTACTTTAAAGTCAGACTGTTCAATTGATGGGTATTTAGTTATGAGATATTTATCTTTTAAAAACTGAACTATTCTCGATTCAGTTATTACGCATTTTTCATTGCTCATTCCAACACTATCAACAAGACCAAGATTTCCATCTTTATCTCTTAACAAGATGCCGAAGGTTTTAATTTTTAACGCATCTATAAAAGTTTTTTTCATAAGTTGAAGAATATTATCCAACCCAACCACGATTGAAAGTTCATTACTCAAATCTACAAGCACTCTTTGGTAAGCAAATTGTTCCGGGTAAAATCTTTTGGTCAGAAAATCCTGAAACCTGTTTTTTGTTGATTGGAATACAAGAGCAAAAACTATAAAGAAAATTCCCGCAATAATTCCCTGATTCTCAACTCCAAAAAAAGAACTAATACTTTGTCCGGCGACATAAATAATAAAAAAGTAAATAGCGGCAACTGTAACAGTCGCAGTTCCATAGACAATTGTATTTTTAACTACAACACTTACATCCATTAATTGATATTTAAATATGGCATAAGCAAAAATGAGCGGTACAAAAACTATTAATATTATAGGCGTATAATATTCAGGAGAATTAAATATTGTATCTGAAATGGCAGGCGCAATTTGGCGAATATATATTGATATAACTATCGCAACGATAAACGCAATAATAAAAAGCATTAAAGGTTTTTTTTCTGATTGACTTTTCAGTCTCCGGTATTGAATTATCAAAAAAACAAAAGCTGTAATGTTCCCGGTCATTGACAAAAACTCGAGTGCCCTTAATGGCAAGTAAAGAGTCATTACTGGAAAGAGGTGGTAGCGAATTATGAGCAATACAAAAACAATTAAAGCTAAAGTAAAAATACCGGGTACTATAAATAATGTCCTTGTGAGCCACTTCTTTTCTAAAAAAAGGAATGGTTTTGGAAAGTTCCAGAAAAAGTAAATTATTACAAACGGGGAAAAACAGATTCCAATTAGCCAGGCTGTACCTATCATAGTTGCTATCAAGGTATTATCTCTAAAAAATCCTTCAAAATTGGTCTGGAATGGAATCAAAACTTCTAGAGAGCTAAAAACTATAAGTACAGAGAGTAAATAAAAAATTTTCTGAATCTTTCCGTCAGGTTTAGCAATAAGAACAATAAAACCAATCAGAATCCAGAATAAAGCGCTTAAAGAGGAAGCAAGCGAACCGAATTGTATTAATTTTTTAACGTAGACTTTTGTTGTATATATTTTTCCATC
>CAVOPS010000014.1:0-183447 GCA_963698155.1 uncultured Ignavibacteriaceae bacterium
CTCTGCTGACTGAGGTAAAACGAAATTATTTAGAAATTCCATTTGAACTTTATCTGTTTAATAAATTAGTTTGTCAATTGAAACAAGAAAGACTACAAATAAGGCAAAGTAGTTTATGTATCTAAAATTCAACCTGAATGCTGAAAAGTCCGTTGACTCAACCAGCAATCCAAATGCTTTCCAGGTAAGTAACGCACCGCATATAAATAAGCCAAGATTTATCCACAATTCAGAGACAATACCAAATAAGGGAATCATCAAACCAGTAACTGCAGTTGAAATTATCCAGATAAAAGTGATTCTGGATAACTGAGCGTGATTGAAAATCTGCGTGAGTGTTGGAAACCCTGCCTGCTGATAATCCTTATCCATCACTAAGAGAAGAAGCCAGAAATGCGGTATCTGCCAGATGAAAAAGAAAAATGCAATTATGATTATCTGTGGATCTAACAATGAACCACCAGCAGCCACCCAACCAATAACGGGTGGAATTGCACCAACCAAAGAGCCGGGAACAATTGCAAATGGAGTTTTTCTTTTTAGCAACGTATAAATAAAATTATACCAGACAAGATTTAATAATCCGAAACCAAGCGCTAAAAGATTTGTTCCAATAAGTCAAAACAACTGAGCCAGATAAAATCAGAATCAAAGAAATTTTCAAAACATTCGGCTGATAGAAATTTTTCCTGAAGGAATTGGTCTGCCTTTTTGTACGATTCATCATTGCATCAAAATCTTTTTCCTGGTAATGATTAAGCGCCGCCGAGCCAAATGCAAGAAGCAAGAACACCAAACAAAACAGGAAGTATTTCAAGATCAATTTTACCGCTTGCAGCAATATATCCAAAGCAGTCGTAACTGTAACGAATGAGGTTATCCGAATCTTAGTCAGCTCAAAAAATATTTTAATGTTTTTCTTTCAATTTCTTATATGATAAATTAATTTATCCTTTGTCATCTCTTCAAGCAGCTTCAAGTCTTCATCGTTCATTCTATACATCCAGTTTTTAAACTCATCTTCAGTCATAACAATAATCTTTGAATACATGTAAGAATGATTAAGTCCGCAATATTCAGCGCAAGCAATATCATACTCACCTGTTTCCTTTGCAATGAACCATGCAACTCTTTCCCTATTCGGGAAAACATCTTTCTTAACTCTGAATGCTGGAATGAAAAAGGAATGGTTAACATCATTTGAATGAAGGATTAATTTAATTGGAGTGTTAACGGGAACGAAAAGACTATCGGTATTCTTTCCATCTTCATATTGAAAACTCCATTTCCACATCTGTGCAGTAACTTTTATCGGCATTGCATTTTCAGGAACATCTACCATCTCTTTATAACCCTGCCAACCGTACCAAAACATAATCAAAACCAGGATAGTTGGAATGCCTGTCCATGCAATTTCCAGACCCATGTTTCCGTGAATGTTTGTTCCTTTTGGATTTCTCTTCCTGCTGTACTTGATTACAAAAAATATCATCAGGAATGTAATTAGTACAAGAAAGAAGACAGAAACAATCAGGGTAAAGAGGAATGTTCCGTCAACTGAGTTTACAAAATTTGATAAGTCATCAAACATTCTTAAAATCCTTAATGGAAAGAATAGTCAGAGAATAATAACACGAACGAAATACCCAGGAACAGCAGAGCAACAATTACAAACACAACAAATGTTTTGGTTTCACTTCTAAGATGCATAAATATTGTCAGCACAAGGTATGCTTTGAATGCCGCAATTATCATCGCCGTGGCAACAGTAAATCTTCCTATATTCATTCCAGCAACAGCTACTGTAATTGCAGTAAGCGCCATCAAAGAAAGCCAAACTAATATATAGATAGCGTAGCTGTGAGAATGTTCGTGATGAGAATCGTGTTTTTCCATTTACATTCCTTACGTAATCAGATAGAATAATGGGAAAAGGAAAATCCAGATAATGTCAACTAGATGCCAATATAGTCCTGCATTTTCAAGTCTGACATAACTATCTTTTGTGATAATATCTTTTCTGGTCATTCTTGTCATCACAGCAATCAAGAACATACCAACAATTACGTGAATTCCGTGAAGTCCGGTCATTACATAATATAAACCAAAGAATAAAATTTCACCTGAACTTTTTGAAAGAAGCTCTTCACTGCCGGGATAAATTCCGTGATGAAATTTTGCCGTCCATTCAAAATATTTATTAACTAAAAAGAAAAGTGCAAGGAATATTGTTATCAACTGAAGCAAAATTGATAAAACTTTCTGATCTCTCTGTATTGCAATGATAGAAAGTGCCATTGTCAAACTGCTGGTAAGAAGTACGGCAGTGTTAAATGCACCCATTATCGTATTTAATTCTTTAGCAGCCAGATGGAATTCATCTGCATATTGAAATCTGTAAACTGAATACAGAAGGAACATACCACCAAAAAGAATAAGTTCGGTAAAAAGGAAGAGCCACATTCCCATCCGGGAACCAACATCATCCCTGTGCACGTGCGTCACAGTAATATGTTCAGTTGAACTCAACTAACCACCTCTTTTTCTAATTTCTCTTCATTCATTTTATATTGATAAGGATCGGTTTCAACAACTGGAATTTCATAAAAATTTTCGTGAATCGGGGGCGTATCAATCTGCCATTCTAATGTTTCTCCACCCCAGATATTCTTTTCCGTAACTAGTTTTCCTTTTCTAACAGAATGGTACATATTGTAAACCATCAAAAGAACACCAGTAACCAAAATCCAGGAGCCGATGGTTGAGATAAAATGATAAGGTTGGAATTCAGGTAGATAGTCATAGTATCTTCTTGGCATTCCCAGCCAGCCCATAATAAACATTGGGAAATACAAAACGTTAAATCCAACAAACAGGAACCAGAAATACGTTTTCGCAAGTTTCCTGTTATACATTCTTCCAAACATCTTCGGAAACCAGTAATGCAAAGCAGCAAAAAAGCCAAAGCCTGTTCCGCCAAACATCACGTAATGAAAATGTGCAACAATGAATGAGGTATCGTGAATCTGAATATCAATTGAAAGCACACCTTGCATTACTCCTGTAAGACCACCTATGGTAAAAAGGAAAATAAATGCAAGCACAAATAGCAATGGTGTTGCGAGATCAATTGAACCTTTGTATAAAGTAGCAACCCAGTTAAAAACTTTAATTGCACTTGGAATCGCCACGAGCATTGTAAGAAGTGAGAAAATAAACTGACCTGTATCACTCATTCCAACTGTAAACATATGATGTGCCCAGACAAGAGATCCGAATAGCGCAATAGCAATGCTTGAGAATGCTATAAACTTGTAACCGAAAATTGTTCGCCTTGAAAAGACAGGAATAATTTCTGAAACGACACCCATTGCAGGTAAAATCATTATATACACAGCTGGATGAGAATAAATCCAGAAGAGATGTTGATATAGAACAGGATCACCACCGAGAGCTGGATCAAAAATACCAACTCCAAGAAATCTCTCAACAGCAACTAACAACAGAGTGATTCCGATAATTGGAGTTGCTAATACTTGCACCCAGGCAGTTGCATAAAGTGACCAGATTGACAGAGGCATCTTGAACCATGTCATTCCAGGTGCTCGTAAACGATGCACTGTGGTTACAAAATTTAACCCTGTTAATATGGATGAGAAGCCAAGAATGAATGCAGCGAAAAGTGCTATCATAACATTTGTATTGGTTCTTATAGAATAGGGAACATAGAAAGTCCAGCCGGTATCAGTAGGTCCACCGGGAAGAAGGATGGCGACAACTGCAAGCAGTCCGCCAATTACATACAAATACCATGACATCAGATTTATTCTCGGGAAAGCAACATCCTTAGCCCCTATGAGAATTGGTAAAAAGAAGTTTCCAAATACGGCAGGAATGCCGGGTATAACAAAAAGAAATATCATTATAACTCCATGAAGAGTGAAAACGGAGTTATAAGTTTGGGCATCCATAATTGTTCTTCCCGGAGAAATTAATTCAAGGCGCATCAAAAATCCGAATGTAACACCAACTAGGAAGAAAATGAAAGCGAAATAAGATAGAGGATCCCAATACGTTTATGATCGGTTGAAAGAATCCAGCCTAATATACCAGTGTGTTTCCCTTTATATTCCAGGTAACTTGGTTCGTGTCCGTTTGTATTTATAGTTGCTGCATCAGCAGCCATTTAGTTCATCACCTTGTTTTAATAATTTCTTTTTTCGGTTTAGAACCACAATCATGAGGAAAAATATTCCTGCAAACAATAAAATCGCCGCGCCAAAAATTCGTGTAAAGTTTAGCGCATATTTCTGCCCTTCAGGATCATAGCTGAAACAAAATCTTAGAAATCTGGCAACCGTTGGTGTAACTTTGCTTTCCGATGTTTCAAGAACTGCCATCTTAAAATCAAAAGGAAGAATACCATAACCATGATTCTCAGAATAACTCGGGAATAAGATAACGACAAATCTTTCCATCTTTATCAACAAAAATTAATGTTCCAGCGTGCCTGAGTTCATTTCCTTCACGTTTGAAATAAAATCCAGCGGCATTGGTAACAGTTTTTATATTTTCCAATTTACCTGTTAAAAATCTCCAGCTCTCAGAGGAGACTTCTTTATCGAAGCCAGAAAACATTTCTTTCTTTTTAGCAGAAGCTTTCTCCGGATTTTCAAATTCATCAATACTTATTGCAACAACATTATAATCATATCCTGGTTCTAAATCAGATTTATTCATTACGTTTGCAAGTTCAAACATCAACGGATTACAAATTCCGGGACAAGAGTAATACACAAGCGCAATCACAGTTGGCCCATTTATTAATTCTCTCAGAGTTACCGGATTTCCATTTTCATCATTAAACGTAACATCGAGAGGAATATTTTTTCCTAACTGTTCATCAATACCAATTTCTATTTTATCATTAGCAACAGAACTTATAATGAAAGAAAAGCTTAGAAATAATATTATTGTGAAAAATTTCATTTCAATTTTTATAAAAGCTGTTTTAGATAATTGAACAATAAATTCCTGTCAGAATCTGAAAGATCGAATACTTTGCCGTTAAATCCATTTTGGTTTACGTTCATAGTTAAATAATCAATAAAGGCATTTTCACTTATCTTCCAATCATTAGTATTAATAAGGGAAGAAAGTGCAAGCTTCTTATTATCAACTATATCTTCTAACAACTTTACAGGGTATTTAGTTCTATCGTTGTCTAATGTCTTTATTGCATTGTCAAGTTTATCTGTTTTTACAATAGTTTCACTAGCAATTATTGTCATAGCTGCACTCACAGGGATTTGTGCTGGTAATTCCATTCCGGCAGAAAGATTATAAAGTTGATTCAAAGCAGTAAGATCATCATCAGAATCTTGCGGCGGATCTTTTATGAAATCCTGCCTTATATAATGAGCAAGAGATATTCTATCCTGAGGAGTAAGAAAATTATAGGATATCATCGAACCGCCAGCAATTCCCTCTTCAAGTGTTGTATAAATAGCACTTAATGTTCTACCATTTTTCCAGCCATCGGGACTGGTAAAATTTCTTGGAGCGGGATTCAATCCCAACAGCGGCAGGTCCACCACCAGCACCGGTTTCATTATGGCAGGATGCACAGTTAGTGGTATAAAGTTCCTTACCTTTTTGAATTAATTCTGTTGTGGGATCTTTCATTTTGAAAATGTCAACCGGAGGAACTGTTCTTGCCTGCACCATAGGCAGATCAGCAACCATAGTTGTGTCAGGAACAAATGCTGACGTTTTGTTAATTGCAATATTACCAACGTTAGCAACGTAGTACAATCCAATAATAACAATGATGACTAAGATGTAAGGATAGAGAATCCCGAATAGAGTGCCGGGATTCTGCTTTACTTCATTTAACAATTCAGATATTTTTTTCTTTAATTCTTCCATAAAATTCTAAAGATGGAAATCCAATCCTCGTTGTAATTTAGGGTCACCAATAGGAATCAGATTTTCTTTCTTTGCTTTCATATTAAAGACTAAAATTATTAATCCAACTGCGGCAATTGGAAAAACTAAATCAATCCAGCTGAATGAATAACCACCGGAAAGCTCTTCCATTTCAGGCATAACAAACCAGAAGAGATCATAAAGGTGAGCGAATAAAAGCCAGACAGAGATAAACTTTAGCTTTTTCGGATCCATCTTTGAAGGCTGTGATACTAAAGTTATATATGGCACAAGAAATTTAATAATGATCAATCCAATTGAAAAGATTGCCCAGCTTCCTTCCCACTTTTGCATGAACCAAAAAGTTTCTTCCGGTAAATCTGCATACCATATCAGCATATACTGTGAGAAAGCGATGTAACCCCAGAAGTTTACAAATGCAAAAAGGAGCGCACCAAGGCTGAACAAATGGTCATTAGTCATTGCAGGATGAAGATAACCGTTTTCTTTTAATAAAACCGTTGCGAGAGTTACAGCAGCAAGCGCAGCGATGACCGTTCCGGCAAAAAAGTAAACACCGATAATTGTTGAGAACCAATGAGGCTCAACACTCATCAGCCAATCAATTGCAGATATGGTGATTGTAATTGCAAATATCGGAATGAACACAGCTGACAACCTGATATTGATTGTAGTTAACTTCTGATCTTTTGTTGTATCCTGCTTTTTTGAATTTTTTATGAAAAAGAAATAGAACAGTGACCACAAACCGATTAGAACAAAAACTCTTATTATGAAAAATGAAACGTTTAAATAAGGAGCTTTTGCATTTAATATTTTATCTTCAGCAACTGCCTCGGGATGAGACCAGTGAAATAATTCACCAATATTGAATAGCAAAGGAATTACTAATAGTGCTAAGCAGTGGAATTATTGCTGCGAAAAATTCAACTACTCTTCGTATCGGGACACTCCAGTCAGCACCAACAATATACTCAAGAGCAATCAAGAACAAAGCACCAACTCCGATGCTAATCATAAAAGTAAATGCAATCAGATAATTATATACTGCTCTCGAGTGATCAACAAAAAATGCGGCAACACCTAGAATTACTCCAACAACCAGAAGCGTCATTCCAATTTTTGAAACGCTGGAAGGTAAATCTTTTCTCTGATATGTTAGTTCGTTGTTATGCATTTAAGATTTACTCCGCTTTAACCAATTTGAGATCGGAATCCGTTGCATTCTTTGCTCTCTGCAATACCCTGATATAATTTACAATTGACCATCTCTCTTCTCTTGTTACCTGTGATGAGTAAGATGGCATCACATTCTGTCCGACAGTAATGATATGATATATCATTCCATCTGCGAAATTTCTTGCTCGATCTGAATGAAGTGTTGGAGGATTTGGAAATTGTCCTGCTAACCTGCTATCACCATCTCCATAATTTCCATGACAGGGACTGCAATAAGTTAAAAATTTTCTTTGCCCTAATTCTAAATTTTCTTTTGTTGGGAAGTATGGATTTGATAATACTTCTTTTGGATTTGTTTCACCTTCAAATGGATAAGGAATAAATCCTTTAGCTATTGTTCCTTCAACAGGAAGTCTCATTCCTCTGCCATCAGCAAAAATTTCACTGCCGGTTTGTGGAATTACTTTCGCTTGTTTTTCCATCCAGTTAAGTGGTTCAATGTAAACTAGCTTGTTCAGCATCAAGTACGTTCCAATTGAAACAACAACAGCCACACCAACTAGTAGTGCAATAAACTTCGGTTCGAATATCGGATATCCTTCTTTTTCAGGATAGTAAATTAATTCTGTTGAAAGTGGATTTAATCCTTTTAAGAATTCAAGAGTTTCTTTTTCATTAAACTTAGGATCACTAGCTTCGATAACTATTCCATAGTGATCGCGGGATACTTTTTTCATGTATTCGGTATCATGCAATGCATGAGAATTTCGTGGTAGTCCAAAAAAGAAAGCAAACATAGCAACTACAGTAGAAAGAGTTGCCAATATAACCGTCACTTCAAAAGTGACTGGAATAAATGCCGGTAAAGAGAAATATGGCTTGCCACCAATTACCATTGGATAGTCAACTGTCATCGTCCACCACATAAGTGCAAGTGCAAGAACAACACCGGATAATCCGAATATAAGAGTTACAATTCCTAACTTCGACGGTTTCATTTTCATCGCTCTATCAATTCCATGAATTGGATAAGGCGCATTAACATCCCACTTGGTAAAACCAGATGCAGCAATTTTACGAGCGGCAGCAATTACTATTGTTCGGGTCATTAAAAAGCGCAGTTACTCCAAAAATCTTTTTCTCAGTCATGATGATCACCTCTGTGATGAATTGGCTGAGCTCCATCAGCAACTGCTTTAATTTCTGCAATTGAAACTACAGGTAATGCTTTTGTAAATAAGATCACAAGGGTAAAGAATAATCCAAAACTTCCGAGTAAAATTCCGGCATCATATAAGGTTGGTGCGTACATTCCCCAGCTTGAAGGCAGAAAATCACGATGCAACGAAGTAACGACGATTACAAATCTTTCGAACCACATACCAACGTTTACAAGGAGAACAATAACCATCATTGCAGGAATTGATCTTCTTATTTTCTTAAACCAGAACAATTGAGGGAAGATCACGTTGCAGCTTACCATTATCCAATAAGCCCAGGCATATGGCCCAAAAGCTCTGTTGATGAAAACAAATTGTTCAAACTGAACACCGCTGTACCAGGCAATAAAGAACTCCATTCCATAAGCATAACCTACCATCATACCCGTTGCGAGTATAACTTTATTCATCTTTTCGAGATGATCAATGGTGATGAGATTCTGCAAGTCGAAAATCTTTCTTACAAAAACCAATACCGTAACGACCATTGCAAAACCTGAGAAGATAGCACCGGCAACAAAGTATGGAGGAAAAATTGTAGTATGCCAGCCGGGCATTATCGAAACAGCAAAATCAAAGCTAACTATTGTATGAACAGAGAGTACGAGTGGAGTTGCAAATCCTGCAAGTATAACATATGCTTTTTCATAATGAAGCCAGTGACGGGAAGAATGTCTCCAACCCAAACTAAAAATTGAATATATAGTTTTTTTAATTTTTGATGATGTTCTATCACGCAGAGTTGCTAAGTCCGGAACCAGACCTGTATACCAAAAGACGAGTGATACTGTGAAATAGACTGAAACCGCAAACACATCCCAGATCAATGGTGAAGTAAAGTTGACCCATAGTCCGTGCTGATTTGGATACGGCATTAAATAACCTGCTAACCAAGGACGACCGGTATGGATAATTGGAAATATTGCTGCGCACATTACAGCAAATATGGTCATTGCTTCAGCAAAGCGGGCAATACCAGTTCTCCATCTTTGTCTTAGTAAAAACAGAATTGCAGAAATCAATGTTCCCGCATGACCAATACCAACCCAAAAGACAAAATTTACAATATCGAAAGCCCATCCAACAGGCTGATTATTGCCCCACATACCGATACCAAACAAGAAAGTCATCAGTAAACAAGTTGCGCCAATAAGCACAGCACCACCAGAAATACTTAATGCAATAAAGAATTTTTTATCTGGCTTAGTATCAAGCGGTTTAGCTATAAGCTCTTCTATCTCAGCAAGAGATAAACGACCTGCAACTACTGGAGCTTCAATTGAATAATCCGTGCTCACTAAGCTTTCTCCGAATTGGTATTTTTAAGTTTTGCGATATAGGTAACATTTGGCCTGATGTTTAATTCCTCCAAAACAAAATAACCAAGTTCATGATTTCTGTAAGTATAAAATTCTTCTGCTTTATTATTGATATCTCCGAACTGAATTGCATTTGTAGTGCAAGCTTCCTGACAAGCAGTTTTCACATCAGATCCTTTTAAATCTCTTTTATCTTTTATGGCTTCAGAACGTGCATCGCTAATTCTTTGGATGCAGAAGGTACACTTTTCCATAACACCTCGTGAACGAACCGTTACTTCAGGATTCATTAGAAGAGCAAAAACCGGTGATTCCTGGTAACCACTTTTGAAGTGATCGCGGAAGTTGAAATAATTAAATCTTCTTACTTTATAAGGACAGTTGTTTGAGCAATACCTTGTTCCGACACAACGATTGTAAACCATCTGATTCAAACCATCAGGACTGTGAGTAGTTGCAACTACAGGACAAACATTTTCACAAGGTGCATGATCACAATGCTGACAAACCATTACCTGGTTATTTACGTTCGGCTCTTCCGGAGTTCCTGAATAATATCGGTCAATTCTAATCCAATGCAACTCTCTACCCTTTTCTACCTGATCCTTACCAACTACAGGAATATTATTTTCAACATTACAGGCAACGACACACTCACCACAACCAAGACAGCGGTTCATATCAACTGACATTCCCCACTTCACACCTTTATAGTCGTAAAACGGATTTACACTTTCGAGCTCATGCTTTTCATTATGAAGGAATTCAGCATTCTTTAGATATTCACTAACAGTACCTTCTTTTATAATTCCTCTTTTTGCAGGAAGATCTTTTGTCATACCTTCATTGAATGCATAAACTGTCTGAGCAGTTACTAGCTTGTATTGACCAGAAACTTTTTCAAGTTTAACATTTGAGTAAAGCCATGGAGTTAATCCGGCTGAATGAATTTAAAAGAGTATTTGCATTAAAACCAACACCGGTCCCAACTGTTCCGCCATTCTTTCTTCCATAACCAGTTTCAATTGTAATTGAATTATCTGATGCACCCGGTTGAATGAAAACTGGAATTTGAGAGAAGTTTTTCCTGTTGAAATTTCAACTAAGTCATTACTCTGTAATCCTAAATCATTTGCAGTTTTAGGTGAGATCGCAGCATAATTATCCCAAACAATTTTAGAAACTGGATGAGGTAATTCCTGAAGCCAGCCATTATTTGCAAACCTGCCATCTCTAACAGCATAACTTTCTTTAATATGCAATGAGAAATTATTTGAAACTTCAGCTGGTTTATAGTTGAAGCTGAGGCTAATTAAAAGTACCGTGATGATTCAGATTTATCTTTTGAATAAACAACTCCATCGTGCAGAGAATTAAACCAGAATCGTTTGAAATCTAATTTGCTGTTGAGAGAAGGATAAAAATTCTGTTCCCAGTTGCTCATCAAATATTTATGATAGATGGATTCATCATAAGTTGATGAGTCACCTGAAATCCAATTTAGAATGATTGCTTCCGTTTGTCTTGTATCATAAAGTGGAGCAATAACAGGCTGCTGCAATGAATAAAATCCCGTTCTTGTTTTTGCATCACCCCACGATTCAAATTGGTTGTTGATTGGCAGAACAAAATTTGACAAATTCGGATGTTTCGTTCTCTATTTCAACTAAACTAATCACAGTATCAACTTTAGATAGTGCTTCTGCATACTCTAAATCATAGCTGGTAAATGATAAACAGGATTTGAATTCAGATGAATGGCAACAGCAACTTCGCCTGATTTCATTCTTGAAACTAAATTTTTTAATTCTGCTAATCCGGATAAAGGTAAAACTGAAACCGGAGCTGAGTCAAAATTGTAGAGTGCTTTATTACCAAGAATATCATTCAAGAGATTAACAGCAATGTGAACATCTTCAGGAAGATGATCGCCAGCGTAAACAATTGATTTGCCTTTATTCTTCAATAAGTCTGAAACAAGCGTATTTAAAGTTTCAATATTTAAACCAAATTGCTTCGATAAATTTTCTAAAGTATATCCACCCACATTAATCGG
This sequence comes from uncultured Ignavibacteriaceae bacterium, assembly GCA_963698155.1. Lineage (GTDB taxonomy): Bacteria > Bacteroidota > Ignavibacteria > Ignavibacteriales > Ignavibacteriaceae > IGN2. The sequence goes on from CAVOPS010000014.1 coordinate 11,724, forward strand.
AATGCCGGCACCTTTTTTATTTAACGCATTAATAAGACTTAAAATAAAATCTAATTGCATATCAGGACGTAATCTCATCCGATAATCAGCAGCCATACCGGTAATGGTCAAATTACCTTCAACAACATAAAGACGATTAAACTTTTTATTTACTACATCTCTTCCTTCAGAAAATAATCTGGCATTTTCAATTTTATTGTTTGATTCTCCAAGGAAATCACCATCAAGTGAAAGAATAACTTTAGCTTCATTCCATTTTATGGCTGGAAATTCTCCGGAAGCCTGCGGGATAGCATTTTTTCCAGGCTGAGTTTCTTACTGAATTATCGAATTGCTCGTAAGAATAAATTTTTGTTGAAGGATATTTAGATGCAAAATCATCAAGAACTTTTTTAGTTGTTGGAGATACAATTTTATTGAGTGATGATTGCAATTTCTTTATTGCCCGAATTCATCAAATCAAACATTATTTCATCGCTGGCATCTTTCCAGTTATAATCAACAAATCTGCGGTCAAGTTTCTTCTTTGGATTTTTTAATCTGTCAGGATCATAAAGACTCATTATGCTTGCCTGACCTTGAGCACATATTTTTCCTTTTGAAACCGGATGATCAGGATTGCCATCAATTTTTATTGGTCTGCCTTCGCGGGTCTTAATTAAAATACCACAAGCATTTGGACAAGCAGTACAAGTTGAAGCATAATAGTTAGCTTTGCCAAGTGTAATTTCTTCAGGCTTTTTGTTGTAAGGAATGATTTCGCCTTTATCTCTGTAATCAGAACAAGCAGTTCCAGCAAGTGCTGCTGATGCACCAAGTAGTGCAAGAAATTTTCTTCTGGAAATGGATGACATTTCAGATGTATCAAGACTGTCAGATACACCTTCCTTAAATTCATCCTGATGTGCCTGAAGAAATTCGGGATCGTTGTAAAGTTCCTCGAACGATTGCCAGTAATTCGGATCAGTATTTTTCAATCCACTTAAATCTTCAGCCATTCTTCTTTCCTGATTTTTCTCTGTTAACTGCATTTGGATTGATCTTTACTTTTACCGGATTCTCAGATGTTGAAGTTTTCTTCGATCCAAACAGATTCAAAGGATTAGCTTTTAACAAAGCTGCACCCAGAATACTTGTCGAGAACAATGCAACGAATTTTTTTCTATCCATAAAAAATATTTTTATCTATGACAAGCCCAGCAATAATCTGGACCATTTTTTACGTTTGTTAAATTCAGGTAATCTATCGTGAGCATTTCTGTGACAATTTAAACAACTGTTCATAGTGAAAGATTGAACTTGACCGACTTTTTCTGCTTGTGTTATTTCACCGTGACATGCAACACAATCAATTCCTTTATTAACGTGAACACTATGATTGAAATAAGCGTAATCAGGTACTTTATGAATCCGCTTCCATTCAAGTGGTTTACCTTCGTTGTAATATTCAGTTAATTTGATGATTTCAGGTCTGTCTTTCCTGGCTACTGTATGGCAATTCATGCAGGTTGCTGTTGGAGGAACCATAGCGTGTCGTGATTTTTCAACTCCAACATGACAATATTGGCAATCAATTTTCATCGTACCGGCGTGGAGTTTATGTGAATAATTTATTGGCTGATCAGGAGTATATCCAACTCCATCTCTTTCTGCCCTGGAAGCAAAGTAAGTTAAAGCGAATGATGCCAATACCACGAATATTGTAACTGGCAACCGGTTTCTGAGAATATAATCGAGGTAAGATTTTTTCATAATCTACCTTTTAACATTCCCAATGAAACGATTTTCGGGATGTTGAATAAACACTTTTGAGAAGTATCCTGAAAACAAGATTTAATAATTAATTCCGTAATTAGTTAAGAAAAAATGAAGCGTGGAGGCTCAGTTTAACAGCAAATCGGTGCTGAAAAATACTTCAATTTTTGGTGTGTAAAAATCTCAATTTTATTTAATTAAAGCAAATTTATTATAGTTTATTTTGCTTGACATTAACTAATATTCATCTACTAAATGCTAAACAACCAGCTTCAATAAATTATAGACAACAAATGCCGCTATGATCATCAATAGAACGTAAATTATAATTTTCTTGATTAGCTGTTGCTCAAAGAAGATATTCATTTTCCAACCTCTCCAGCCGCACTTTTTACATCTATATATTTCAAACCAGGAGATTGCTTTGATGGTTTTTTCTTTTGTGTTTCTCGCTCGTGAATTTCTAAGCGTACTTTCACTTTTACAGGACGGACATTTTTGCTTTTTTGAGCTACGTGATTGCCATTCAATTGCTTAACCTATTTTAAATAGTATTCGAATAATCGCAACGATTAGTATGCCTGCAAAAACTTTTTTTATAACAGTTGATGAAGACCGTAAGGTGAGATTTACACCAATGAATGAACCAATTACAGCACCAATCCCGAGTGGAATAGCTGCAGCTAATACAATAAAACCCAATGCACCTGAGGGTGTTACTGAATTTGCACTCTGAAACAAATAAGAAATTGTTGCAGTCAGCATTGTTACCGCCGCAATAATTGATGACGTTCCAACGGCTTTTCTGGCTTCAACAAGAAATAGATTCATTAAAGCTGGTAAATAAATTACACCTCCACCAAGACCGATGAAAGCAGAAAAGACGCCAACAAACAAACCGAGAGGTAAATAATATTTTTCACTCAATGGATTTGACAGCACAAGCCATTTGCGTTTATCTGATTCAAAAAGCATGCTGATCAAAACGACAAAAAGAACAGAAGCAAAAATAATTTCGAGAGTTTTTGATTCTACTTTAACCACAAAAAAAGGGGTAATAGAAGCAGTGATTAATGAACCCAGTGAAATGAATATTGCAGGTTTCTTTAAAAAGTTTTTTGCTCTGATGTGAAGGATGGCTGAATTGGAAACAGCAATTGCACCCGTAAAAAGTGAAGTGCCAATTGTATAATAAGCTAATGTTGAATCCGGGATTCCGAGAAGAGGTAGAGTAAAGTATAGAAGCGGAACAAATACTAATCCCCCGCCAATCCCAAGCATACCTATCAATATGCCGGAGAAGAATCCCGAAACTAAAAAAATCAGCGAAGCAGCTAACTCACTCAACGAGCATTAACATTTAATAGTTTATTGTATGTATTTTTATTTGAAAGAATATCCAATGCAATCTGAACCTGAAAATCAGAATTTAATTGTTCTTCTAATTCTGCCTTCCAATCCAAGATAACGGGCAGCAAGCTCTGATCTAATCTCCCGAAGAATTTCACTTTTATAGATCTGCATTTCTTTTTCAAATAATCCCTTCAAGCTCACCTTTAATTCTTAAGCAGTTCATCCTTTATTTCCTCTTTATCAGCAGCTCCTTTAATCAGGTTGTCAATTTCAATTTCAGTTTGCGAGGTATACTTAAAGTCTTCTTCAGAAAGATATTCTCTGAATTCAATGAAAAGTTTTTGATCATCAATACCTGAATACTTAGCATCAGGATTATTGAAGAAATAATTATTAGCAAATTTGAAAAATAATCCTTTAGCCAGAAGTTCTTTTGTCAGTTCACCATTGATTTTGAATTCAACTGTAGTATCAGGAGTTATTCCACCTTTGGAATAAACTTCTCTTTTATTATCAGTAAAAAACTTTTGTTCCGATTCGTGAGTAGGATTTATAATAACATCACTACCCTCAGAGTAATCAATCCTCTGAATGCTTCTTCCACTAGGAGTATAATATTTAGCGGTAGTTATCTTTAAAGATGTGTTATAACTTAGCGGAGTTATTGTTTGAACTAATCCTTTACCAAAAGATTTTGTTCCCAAAATTACAGCACGATCATGATCCTGCAGAGCTCCAGCCACAATTTCGGATGCAGAGGCACTACCTCCATTTATCAGAACGACTACCTCAACGTCATTGCCAATAATTGGCTCTTCAACTGAGTAGTATTTCTTATCACTGCCGGCTTCTCTACCACGAGTAGATACCACAAGCAGATCACGTGCAAGAAATTTATCACAGACGTCTATAGCAATATCCAGCAAGCCACCCGGATTTCCACGCAGGTCCAACACTACAGATTGAACCGGTTTTTGCTCATTAAGTTCTTTTATTGTTTTTTTAATTTCATCGCTGGCGGCTCTGCTGAAATTTGATAGCTTTATATAAATGTTATTGCTGTTTTCAGGGAAAAATCCTGAGTAGGTGATATTCTTAACTATAACTTCTTCTCGAATTAAATTGAAAGTTAAAGTATCTTTTAGTTCATTTCTTACAACTTTAAGCTCAACTGTTGTTCCAGGTTCGCCTTTAACAAGTGAAGAGACATCATCAATATTATCTACTGATATAGCAGAACCACCAGCTTCAATAATTAAATCGCCTATTTGAATTCCCTGTCTTTGCGCTGCATATCCATCCATCACTTCAACAACAGTTACTTCATCACCCCTTAGTCCTATTGATATTCCGACGCCACCGTATTTCCCATTTGTGATTAGATCAATATCTTCTATTTTTTTCTCATCAATAAAAATTGTGTAGGGATCAAGCGAGGAAAGCATTCCCTGAATTCCAGCTCGTAAAAATTTTTCAGGATCAACTTCATCTACATAATTAAATGCAATTTCTTTATAGACTCTTCCAAGTAAATCTAAATTTTTTGCGATTTCAAAATAGATATCTCCCCTTCCGAGATAAAATCCTGTAACGATAATCGTAATCAATACGAGTCCAGGTATCCACATTAATTTCTTCTTCAAAGTAATTTTACCTCCGGTCTATTAATTCTAATTCTGATATAATTTGATTTTGTATAGTTTCAATTGTCTGAGTTCCATCAATAACTTTAAAACGTTCTTCCTGCCTTGCAATTTCCAGGTAACCGCTTCTTACACGATTGTAAAATTCAATATCAGCAAGCTCAATTCTATCCAGCTTAACATTAGATTTTTTTTTCTTCCTTTCATTTGCAATTCCAACAGGAATGTCAATGAAGAAAGTCAAGTCAGGTATCGTATCTCCTATAGCAAGTTCATGAACTTTCATAACTACTTCGATTGGTATTCCTCTTCCATATCCCTGATATGCAGTAGAACTATCATGAAACCGGTCCGAAATTACATAAATACCTTTTTGAAGGTAAGGTCGAATTTTTTCCCGTACTAATTGAGCTCTGCTGGCAGAAAAAAGAAGCAGCTCAGCTTCGGCAAACATTTTTTCATTTTTATTATCCAAGAGAATGCGTCTTACCTTTTCTGAGATTTCAGTTCCACCGGGTTCTCTAAGTATTTCCACTTTTTTATTGTGATCAACTAAATAGTCCTTCAGGAGCTCAATTTGTGTCGATTTTCCTGAAAAATCTATACCTTCAAATGAGATAAACATATAATTTTTACTTGTTTTTGATTTGAATTTAACGTGTTAATATAGATAAACTTTTCGCTCTATTAAAATTCGCAGAGATGAAATGATAAGATCAGAATGACCTGATTACATAACGTAATCTGTCAGGCTTTAAATACTGAAGAGTGACATTTTTCGGCATTTCCAGAACAGGAGTAACACTGCCGGTTGTATCCTGAACCAGACTTTGATATCTGACATAAGCTCGAAATTGATCCGGTTTAAGTTTACCAAGTATCTCAATTCCGCCTCTCACATTAAATCCAATTTTATTTGGAAGCAGAACCACTTCCTTTCTGGAAGGAATATCGATAACATCAACTGTAATATCCTCAAATTGTTTGTCAACAATTCTCTGAACATCGAGTGCAACTTCGATTAAATTTGCATTGAAATTAAAACCGTTAAATGCTGGAAGGTTCACTTCTGTTTCTGTTTTCGAGTCGAGAAGACTTAATGATTTATCTTCAGTTCTTTAATTTCATTCATATGTTTTAGAATGACTTAATGGACCGGTAACGACAATAGAATCAGGTTTAAGAACAATGTCAGAGGCTAAGCCATATCCGGGTTTAAATTCCAAATTTAAACCTGAGATTACAGGAAGTTTCTTTGAAATAATTCTTTCAACAAAAAATTTGATCGAATCCGGGTAGATATTCATTATTTCAACATCGGAAAGAAGCCAACGGTTGCTTTCCAGATGTTTATAAAGATTAATATCATGCCTTCCGCTGTCGCCTCCCACAGACACTCTGAATTCGGTTTCTGGCCCAACATTAATTGAAACAAGTCTCCAACCCTGTCCTTTTACGCGTAGTTTGATTTTTTCAGGAAGAGCTGAGCCTGTTGTATAATCTTTGTGGAAAATTTAGTAAGTGTCAGTTTAACATCTACATTAGTATAATAAATATCGGAGAGAGAAATGGAACCCCATAGAATAACAGCGAAAATCACTGAGGCAATAAAGATGTAAAGTTTTTTTCTCACGATAAAATAAAAATATCCTGAAGATTTATTAAGAAGCGATTGAAAGTCTGCGGAGTTACTTCAGAAGAGCTTTAAAGAAATCCAGAAGTTCGCCTCTATTAGCCCGGGAAATTTCTCTGCCTTTAATCGGAAAGCTTTCAATGTCTCTGGCAAATCTTCTTAGCTGATGCACATTCATCACTTCAAGTTCCGCCATGGTAAAGTTGAACTTACCATCTGACCTGGTTTTTTCAGTTCTTTCAAGAGTTATTGATTTGCCTAATGCTTCTTTTTTAAGTCTGTCTATAGTTGATGAAGAACTTAGTTCTTTGAACAGGTTTAACTTCCTCAAAACTTTCTTTCTCTTCAATCTTTTTTGATTTAATAGCACGCTCAGGTTTTTTCTCCGGTATTATTTCAACTTCCTGCTTTCGTGGTTTTCTTTCAACTGCCCTGACTTCTCCAATCATTTCATCAATCTGATCATCAGGTCTTGGAATTATATGAGTTGAAACTAATTCACCAACACGTTGTGCGGCTGCAGCTCCGGCATCAATAGCAGATTTTACAGCAGCAGTTTCTCCAACAATAAGAATTGTAACAAGCCCACCCTGTACTTTTTCTTTCCCAACAAGTTGAACTCTTGCTGCTTTAACCATGGCATCAGCAGCTTCAATAGAAGCTATCAAGCCACGGGTCTCAATCATACCCAGTGCTCTGTCAGACATAATAATTTCTACTTAGATCTTTTAGGAAGAATCATCTCAACATCTGAATGAGGGCGCGGAATTACGTGAACTGAAACAAGTTCACCAACTCTCTGTGCTGCTGCAGCACCTGCATCAGTAGCAGCTTTTACTGCTCCCACATCGCCCCGAACCATAACAGTTACATAACCGCCGCCAATGGTTTCTTTACCAATTAATTCTACTTTTGCTGCTTTAACCATTGCGTCTGCAGCTTCGATGGAACCTACTAATCCTTTGGTCTCCACCATTCCAAGTGCATCAAGTGACAATGCTGACATAGAAATGCTCCCAATTATTTGATTTATGGTTGAAAAAATAGTTTTTTGAAACGTCAATGTCAAACATTTTTGAGATATTTTTTTTTAATATCAGGACTTAACTGAATGACTTAACAAGTCTCTGTGAAAAGAACTCAATGTTACTTCAAATCTAAATACTCCTGTAAAATGACTGCGGCCGAATGCCTGTCCAGCAGATCTTTTTGCTTCCTCTTTGATTTTTTTGTTACCGATTCAATCATTTTTTCTTTTGCAATTGCCGAAGAAAACTCTTCATCCCACAAGAACTAACTTCAATTTTATTTTTTGTTTCAATTTCAGATTTCAGCTTACGAACTTTTTGTGATAATTCTTTTGATGATTTGAATCTATCTGAAGGAAGACCAAGAATAATCTTATTTATTTTTTTTTCTTCGATAATTTTGGAAAGATTATTCAGAAAAGCTGAGTCATTCGAGAGTGTAATAAATGGATATGCAAAAGTTAGGAGTAGGATCACTGAGAGCAATACCAATTCTTTTTTCACCATAGTCTATCCCCATTATCCTTGATTCACTTTTCGATTGCTCCAAAATTTTTTAGCTGCCCTCAAATCTTTCTACTTTATAAAGACCTCTGAGCTTTTTTAATCTATCTATAAGGTTATTAAGATGCTCCAGATTATTTACATAAACCATCACAGAGCCTTCAAACGTCGAGTCGTTCGTATTTATATTGATGGACTTAATATTTGTACTCCTATATGAAACTATAGTATGGGCAATATCATTAAGAATGCCTGGACTATCCTCTCCCTTCATTGTTAGTCCGGCAACGAATAGAGTTCCATCTGTTCCCGGCCATTGAACTGCAACGAGTTTATCAGCATCAATTTTTGAAAGATTGATCAAATTGTTGCAGGTTTTCCTGTGAATTTTAACTCCCTCACCAACAGTGATATATCCAATTACAGGATCACCAGGTATAGGATTGCAGCACTTCGCATAAGAATACATTATCCCTGAGGATTTACCATCAACCAAAATTCCGCCCGCATCCTTACGAGCAATATCAGCGAACTTATCAAAGGCAAGAATTTTTTCCTGCTCCTCACTTGATTTTTCTCCGGTATCGATCAGAATCTGGTCCAGATTAACATTGCCTTGTGCTATCGCCTGAAAAAACTGTGAGTTGTTATCATACTTCAGTTTCCTGGCAATCTTTGATACATCACTTGTTGAGAATGAAAGCTTCAACTTCTTTAACTTCTTATTCCAAATTTCCTTTCCAACCTTAACAATTTTTTCTTCCTCTTTATTCAGCCACTTCCTGATTGCGGCTTTTGCTTTCTGAGTCTTAACAAATTTTAACCAGTTTTTATTCGGATGTTGATTTTTGGAAGTAATAATCTCGAGCTGGTCACCACTGTGCAAAGGAGTATCGAGCGGAACAATTTTACCATTTATCTTTGCACCGATACACTGGTAGCCTACATTGCTGTGGATTTCAAATGCAAAGTCAACGGGAGTGGAATCAATCGGAAGTCTTCTCAATTCTCCTTTTGGAGTAAAAACATAAATTTCATCCTGGTAAAGATTAAGCTTAAAGTCCTCCATAATTTCTCTGCGTGAATCATCTTTTCCTGCTCCTTCAAAAATATCTCTGATCCAGTTCAGCCAGTTCTCAAGATCTTTATCAGTGGTTGCTTTATCTTCTTTATATTTCCAATGAGCAGCAAGACCACGTTCAGCAATTTCGTGCATTTTTTTTGTTCTTATTTGAACTTCAACAAGCCTGCCTTCAGGTCCAACAACAGTCGTATGAATTGATTGATAATTATTATTCTTTGGAATGGAAATGTAATCTTTGAATCTGTCCGGCAACAGGAAGATACATCTGGTTAACAATACCAAGAGTTGTGTAACACTCGTTTGTATTTTCAGTATCAAGTATAATTCTGAGAGCAAAAAGGTCATAAATTTCTTCGAATGGCTTGTTACGTTTCATCATTTTGCGATAGATGCTGTAGAAATGTTTAGGACGTCCTCCCATTTCATATTTGAGACCATATTCATCCAACTTTTTTCTTATCGGATCAGAGAATCTCTTTATGTAAGCTTCTCTTTCTTTTCGAGAACTCTTTACCTTACTGACAAGTTCTTCATAAGTTTCCTTGTTTAGATATTTAAAAGATAAATCCTCTAACTCCCACTTAACTCTTCCGAGACCAAATCTGTTTGCAAAGGGAGCATATATTTCAAGAGTCTCTTGTGCAATTCGTTTTTGTTTATCCGGACTTACAAATTCCAGAGTGCGCATATTATGAAGCTTGTCAGCAAACTTTACTAGAATAACACGAACATCTTTAACCATCGAAAGAAGCATCTTGCGGTAGTTTTCAGCTTTGGTAATATCCTGCCCTTTAAATATTCCGCTGATCTTCGTAACACCGTCAACTATTTCAGTTACTTCTTTTCCGAATTCTTTTGTCATCAGGTTTAAATCGAAATCAGTGTCTTCAACTACATCGTGAAGCAGTGTAGCTACAACAGTAATATCATCGAGGGGAAATTCCTCAACAACAATTCTTGCAACTTCATAGGGATGGTAAAAGTATGGCTCGCCGGAAGCTCTGAGGTCGTGCTTGTGTGCTTCAAGTGCAAACTTGAATGCTTTTGTTATGAGATCTTCATTAACTTTCGGCAGATTTTTATGACAGACAGCAAGAAGATCTGCTAACATTTTCTTATCGTCAGGACTTTCTTTACTCATTATCTCTCAAAATAAATAACACAACTTTCTGGTAATAATTTACTTCATTTTAACGAGATGTTAAAGTCATGCAGATATACAAGCCAGCTTTCAGTTCTTTTGGGTAAGTTCTTTTTTAAGCGATTTGACTCTTTCAATCCTTCCACTAAGATCATCCAGAGTTTTTTTAGGAATGTTTTTCATCGAAAGTATTTCATCACAATACTGAATAGCTTTTACTTTGTCACCAAGTTTTGCATACTGCTGTGCAATTAGATGTTTGAGAGTTATTTCGTTTTTATAATTTTCTTTTAATGAATCTGGATATGAATTAAGAATATCTGAATAAAGTTCAATTGCCCCCAAATAATTATTCTCTTCATAAGCTCTTGCCAATCCCCACTTGAAGGTTCTTGATTTAGGAAAATCACTTAACGCTTTTTCAGCAACCTTAATTGCATCATCATATTTCTTCTGATCAATATAAATCCAGATGAGTGAATTGATTGCAAGATGTGCGTTATAACTTGATGAGTCTATCGCAACAATCAAACGGTCGATGCCTATATTTTTTGTATCACTTGCAAATGGCAGCCAGTCCATAAATTCCAACTTTCTGCTCTTCCAGTATTCAAATGTGCCGATAGCGATGTATGCCTCGTAAAAATTTTTATCTTCAATCAATATCTTTTCGAATTCAGAAATTGAATTGATCCCTGTTGACAAAGCAGAAAACCAGCTGCCTTCTATGGCTTCATAATAAGAAATGTATCCTTCCGCAAGAGCATAGAAGTAACGATACCAGATATCGGTCTTCATCCAGTTCAACCAATTTTTCGGATTGTTCTTTTGCAGATTCCAGACTGTTTAAAATATAAGTTTCATCAAAATCTTGAGCATAATCATAAGCTTCTGCAATTTTGTTTGCGGCAAGATATATTTTGCCAAGCGGCAGATGTGGGTATTCTCTATTCAGACTTGTAAAAGATTCCCTCAGCAGATTTGTAATCCTGATTAACAATTTGCGTGATCCCTGCTCTTAAAGTGAATCAACCCGTGCATCAGGATAAACCTGTGCCGGGAATTCAGAATAAATCAGAATAACAAAAAAGAGAAGAATGATTTTAGAGAGTACCAAAAGTTCGGTCTCCTGCATCTCCCAAACCGGGAAGAATGTAACCCTTTTTATTTAATTGCCGATCGAGTGCCGCACTGAATATTATCACATCGGGATGATCCTTCAATAATTTTTTAACTCCCTCTGGTGCAGCAAGTAAGCAGGCAAATACAACATTTTTAGCTCCGCGTTTTTTTAGAAAGCTAATTGCAGCAGATGCGCTACCTCCGGTCGCAAGCATCGGATCAAGTAAAATCACTTCTGCTTTACTTAAATTTTTTGGAGTTTTAAAGTAATAACTGTTTGGTTGAAGTGTGGTTTCGTTTCGTTCCAATCCAACGTGTCCAAGTTTTGCATCAGGAATGAGTTGAAGAAATCCTTCAACCATTCCTAAACCAGCGCGTAAAACTGGAATTAATACTACTTCCTGCTTTAGCTGATATCCTTTAGTTTTTTCGAGTGGGGTATCAACATTAAATTCAGCAAGAGAAAAAGTTGTGCTGATCTCTACAGCAATCACATTCGATATTCTAGTTACTGCTGCCCTGAATATTTCAGTATTAGTTTTTTTATCCCGCAGTATTGTAATATCCTTTTTAATTAAAGGATGTTGAAGGAGAACTAGGTTTTTATAGGATGATTTCTTTTTCAATGAAATACTCTTTACTTATTGTCCGAATATTTTTTGCCAATGATATTTAAAAGATTTAGAAAGGCGAAAGCGGTGGAGTGTAGTTGTAATTTATTTTGGAAAGAGTTGATGCAGGAACTTTTAAGTTTTATTAATGCCGATAAAAGATCAGCATAACCGGATACTTCTTTCCCTCCAAGAAATGATGCGCCAATTATTCGTTTACTATTTTTATCTGCGAGTACTTTCCCAATAACATAATCACTTCCGGGCATAACGTTAACTAGGTTCCTTGCTTTTGCAAATGATTCTTCAAATTCAAAACCATTTCTTCTTGCTTCTTCGGATGATAATCCCACTGATGCAAAAAACTTATCGAAGATTTTTACGCTAACATTTTTAACTATCGGATCATATTTAACATTTCCACCTGCTGCATTCTCTCCTGCAATATGTCCCAAATCGTAAGCGTGAGTTGCAAGAGGAATGTAATCCGGTTTACCTGTAACTGCATTAATAATTTCAACGTTATCCCCTGATGCATAAATGAATCGGTCAGATGTTCTTAAATATTGATCAACTTTTATTGCTCCGGATTTTCCCAATTCAAGTTTAGCTGATTGAGCAAGAAAAGTATCAGGTTCAAAACCTACTGATAGCAGAACGAGATCTGTTTCAATAAATTTATCACCTAATCGAACCGCTATCAGTTTATCCCCTGTTATTACCGGTTCAACTTCATTAACTCCACCAACAAACTCAATGTTATTTTGATTCAGAATCTTCAAAATCTCGTCACTGAATTCTTTATCAGCACCGGGAAGGGGTTTGCTTTCTCTTTCAATAATTTTTACCAGAACATTCCTTTTAACTAATGCTTCTGCAGCCTCGAGTCCAATGTAACCGGAGCCAATAATGATCGATTTTATGACCTGATTTTCTTTGATGTACTCATCTAATCGAATCAAATCATTAATATTTTTCAAAGTGAAAATATTTTTTAGTTGAGTATTGAATCCCGGTAGAGATTTTGCTCTTGAACCTGTTGCAAGTATCAATCTGTCATAATCGTGTTCTATTACTTTATCTTCAGTCAAATCTTTAACTACAATGACTTTCCTCTTTGTATCAATTTCCTGAACAAAATGCCTTACAAAAACCTTCACGCCTTTTTCTTGCTGGAAAGATGAAGGAGAGAAGAAAATAATCTTCCGGTAATCATCTATCTCATCCGAAAGCACATAAGGCATCTCGCATGTTCCGGTTGAGATAAATTCGCTGGCTTCAAAAAGCAGTACTTCAGCATTTAGATTATATCTTTTCGCCTTGGCAGCAGCGGCAGGTCCCGCAGCATTCCCTCCAACAACAATTATTTTAACTGGTCTTTTCATTTAATCTTGCTTTGAAGATTTCGCCTTGAAACTTAATGTAATTGGGACACCTTTAAATCCATACCGACCTCGAATCATTTTTTCAAGAAATCGTTTGTAGTTATCAGGAACGTGATTCGGATAGTTGCAGAAAAAAGCAAAGATCGGGTAATGCTGTCCAATTTGGGTAATGTATTTGATTTTCACCTCTTTTCCGGAAGGAGATGCAGGCGGGGGTGATTTCACAATTTCATCAAGCAGAAAATCGTTCAAATCTTTTGTCGGGATTTTCTTTTTTCTTTCTTCACTAACCTGCTTGCAGAGATCTACAAGTTTAAAGATGCGTTGCTTTGTTAACGCAGATATGAAAATAACTTCGGCATAATCTATCGCACCCATTTTTTGATGCAGAGCTTTTTCATAAACCGCAGAAGTGCCCGAATCCTTTTCAACCAGATCCCATTTATTAACTGCAAGTATCAATCCCTTCCTCCACCGGACAACCTCATCAATTATTTTTTGATCCTGCTTCTCTAATCCGACAATTGAATCAAGAAGAACAACTGCAATATCACATTCTCCTATTGCTTTGAGAGCTCTGATACTAGAATAAAACTCAATACTTTCCAGAATTTTTTTCTTTTTACGAAGTCCAGCTGTATCAATTAAGATAATTTCTTCGCCATAATATTTCAGGATTGAATCGATACTGTCGCGGGTTGTTCCGGGAATATCAGTGACAATACTTCTCTCTTCTCCAAGAAGCGCATTTACCAGAGAAGACTTGCCAACATTTGGTCTTCCAACAATTGCAATTTTAAGACGTGGATCTTCTTCAGGGGATTCTTGATCACTAAATCCTGCGGTAACTTCGTCAAGAAGATCGCCAAGGTTTCTTCCGCTCAATGCGGATACCGGATAGATTTTTTTTACACCAAGGGTAAAAAACTCAGCAGCCGCTGCGTCGAAGTTTGGACCGTCTGCTTTGTTGACGATAAGGAAAAACTCTCTGCCTGAATTTCTTAAAAGGTTGATAATATCTTTATCAATTGGTAGGATCCCAGTCACGTACATCAACAACAAAAAGGATGCTATCAGCTTCACTGATTGCAATCTCAACCTGTTCACGTATTGCAGTTTCAAAAACGTCTTCACTTAAAGGAACATAACCGCCGGTATCAATCACTCGGAAATTTTTTCCTGCCCAGTCTGCTTCACCGTAAATCCTGTCACGGGTAACACCGCTGACATCATCAACAATTGCATCCCTTCTGCCAACAAGCCTGTTGAAGAGCGTAGATTTGCCGACGTTCGGTCTTCCAATTATTACAACTAAAGGTGTTTTCATTTAATATCTTTGATAAAAAAGCCCGCCAAATGACGGGCTGAAATATAATTATTTAGAACGGAAGATTACTTTATCAATAACATTTTCTTCGTCTCGACATAGCTACCAGATCAAACGATAGAAATATACACCAGATGCCGGATACTTGATACTGGATGCTGGAGTGAACTCTACTTCATATCTGCCTGCTGGTTTTTCTTCGTTGACTAATGTTGCAACTTCATTGCCAAGAATATCATAAACCTTTAAACTCACAAATCCGAAATCAACAATCCGAAATTCTGATCTTCGTGCTTGGATTAAATGGATTCGGATAGTTCTGCATCAACTCAAATCCATCTGCAACTGCAACATCCTCTGGAGCAACACTTGTAATAATTGGTTCGTAGGTAACAGCAAAATGTCCGCCCGTTCCTGCTGGTAAGTTTAGAACACGGGCTGTTGGATTGAAATTAGTGTAACTCTGTCCGTCAAGTAAAACCTGAGAGATAACCAAACTGCTGTCATTAATTGCAAGCGGAGTTAGATTAATTTCTCTATCAGCAGGTAGCGGCTTAAAATTATAATGAAGTACTGCCGGCTGATAATTATATAGAAGATTACCATACAGATAAGTATAATATCCTGTTTCAATTGAATGATATCCAGCTTTTCCGGAATTCCCTTTAGCTTCGTTCCAGGCAAATCCGCCGTATCGAGTTCGGTCTGCATAAACTTCTCCATAAACGTGATCAACAAAGTATTGCATGTAAAAATTAATTGTCTCATCAGCCATTTGTAGGTACCAATCTTCCCGTGTGAGGTTATACATCTGAAGTCCTGCAACAATTGCCTGTTCCATCTGCCACCATGCTTTGGTTGAATCCTGCAGACCCCATAAAAGCATTACTCCGGTTATGCGATTAAAATCTTTGTAAGGTCCTCCATAGTCGTGATCATATCCTTTTTGCCAGACATCGTTTATCAGATATTCAGCAGCATTAACATAACTGGTATCAGGAAACAACTGATTTATTCTTGCAAGGCACCATCCTGATTTTAAAACGTGACCCATTATTGTCATTGTTTCACCATTGTTCCAATTCCAGTCGGAGTCATACATCTCAACAAATCCAATTGCTTGCTGAGGCATACTAGCGACGAGGTGTACTTTTATTTCTTCAGCCATCTCCAGCAAACGATCCTTATAAGTTTCTTCCTCAGTCATCAAATAGAGATAAAGTAAATGAGTTGTTATTGCATCAACAGTTGCATTGAAACTTTTATCCCAGGCAGTTTGATTTGTGTAATTAGTCTTGTCATAGTAACCACGATAAGCGGGGCGATCATCCCAATAATAATTTTCAAGATGCTGATATCCTCTCATCAGCCAGTTCCAGGCGGTTGTATCACCTGTTGCTTCATAGTAAGCAGCAATTCCAAGTAATGCATAGTGTTGATAGAATGCTGTTTTGTTTGCAGTAGGATTGATCGGATTTCCATTGATATTAAGTTCCTGGAACCATCCGCCATAAGTTTCATCCCAGGCGTGATCATACATCCAGTCCAATGCTATCTTTGCAAAGTCGAGATAAGTCGTATCTCCGGTAATCATATATGCTCGTGTCATTCCATAAGCATTTCTTGACTGAGTTAGCATATTTTTATTTGTTCCCCAACCGGTAATAACATTTCCATACCTATCAATGTTGGTGAAGAATCCGCCAATTGAGTTATCCCAGGTTTGAAGCCAGAAATTTGCACAGCTGTCTGTGTAGCCAATTGCTAATTCAGGATTTAGCAGATATGGGGAAGTTGGTGTGTATTGTGCAAATGTTATTGAGTGCACAATTAGAAAGAAAGTAGCCAGTAAATATTTTTTCATAACGTCCTTTCACAAAAATTATTTTTATCTAACTGTAATTTATGAAATAGGAATTGAAGTAATATCCAATTATAAGGTTGTAGAATAAGAAAAGTTAGTAAGGTATAAAAATTCGAACTAATTGTAACCCAACGAGAAATGCTAAAAACTAAACTTAACTTTCAATGTAGGCACTAATTCAGTTCCTGAAGCAAAGTTGTAAGGCTCCACTCTGAAATTCACAGCGATGTTTTTATTGAACCTTGTAGCACCCCAGACAGCTTCAGCAGCACTGAGTACATGGTTAATATAAACTCCAACAATCGCAGTAGAGGAAGTATTGTAATAATCGTTTGCCAGTCCACGTTGACCTGAGTAGTATTCGTAGTTTGGAGATATTAGTGAGTTATTCGCGCCTCCCGTGTAATCATTCCAGCCGCCACTGTACTGGTGATACTTCCCTATCAATTCATAATACTGCTGCTCACCGTGAGGAGGAAGATTGTGTGAACCTTTTTCTGCAGCATTCAATTCAGCCCAGTTCACTCGTTCCCAAGGTGGTAAAGATTCATCATCACTAATTACAATTCTATTCAACAATTCTTGATCATTACTATACTCATATTCTACCAGCCATTCAGCATACCTGACAACACTCCAGTTATGGTCAGGATTCGTATAGTCATCAGCATAACTTTCAAAATATTCTGTTTGATCATCGCCTTTATTATCATAAGTAACAGCAGTTACAATTAATGCCGCTTCAACTAGCAACAAAAATTCCTGCAATCCAGTAATCTTCATTATAAACCTGTCCAGCACCCGGAAGAATTGCAGAAAGAACTCCCGAAAGAACTGCAGATTTTTTTCCCGGTAAATCATCTGCCATTGGATTACGGTTTAACTCAGTATAACTGTTAGAGATAATTTTTGAATCAGCGTATAGGTTTCCGGTTAGCTGAAGCTTGCTGCTTTCATTCACCTGACTAAAAGAAAGAGTTGAAAGAAGAATAATCAGCGAAAATATTTTTAAAGTCTTCATATCATTACCTTATACGATTTGGATTTGTGAATCCAGTTTTATTATTGACTATGTCAAATCCGAAAAGAATTCCACCGTAAAATCTCCATTCTTTACCATACGTTGCAACACCCTGATCAACGACCTTATCGAATTGGTCAAAACCATAAGAAGCATTAAAGAAAACGGCCGTTGGAAATAAATAGTAGGAGTTCATATGCAGACGAATCTCTGCACCTGCACCTTTTTTGAAATCGGAGAAAGATGGGAAGTCACCTGTCCATGCATCGCCATAATCAAAATGAAAGGACAGGAAGATTTTATCAAAGTAAAGGAAACTCATTTTGTAATCTATGTTCCTCCACAATGGAAAACGATAAGTGAGATTTAACCAGGTCATCTCATTTCCACTCAAAGAGTAAAATGGATATGCTTTAAAGCCAATCAATCCGCCAATATAGAAATCAAAGAAATCAGGAACGGCAGGACCGAGAATCGTACCGCCAGCAAGTCTTGTTGTTAAAGTATGATCTGACCAAAGTGGAAAATACAGGCTGCCATCAACAAGTAGCCGGTTAAAATTATAATCGTTGTATTTAGGTTTTAGCAATCCATCTTCAATAACATATTCACCTTCATCGTTAAATTCATTCCATTCGTAATCGTAAACAAAATCAACTGACATTCCAACTGGATTGATATCAGTATCCCGTGTTGGTTTAAGCGCTTCAAAATTGATAGCTCAATCTTAAATCTCTGCCAATAAAGTAAGTGTCATCGGAAGTTGGATAAAGAATGGGATCACCATCAGTTTCAATGATAAAACTGCCAATCGTTGCAGTGTAACGGCTGAAAATAAATCTGAGTTCAAGATCATTATATCGATTAATAATTTGATGCCTTGCTGCTAAATCAAACTCCAATAAGATTGTAAGTAACTTCTGTCGGAATAATCTGATCATAATTAACTTCATTATTCACTGTATCAGGTCCGAAGAGAACATCAATATCTGCTTTTCGGCTTACACTGTATAGTTCTGCGGAGAGTTCAGGTTTTAATCCTATAAGACTTAATAAAGGTAGCTTGTTTTTGTATTCAAAAATGAAAAACAAATCACGCTCCCACTTTGCATTGATAGCCGCACCGGCAAAAATTGAATAACGGTTAAGCATATCATTTGAAGCAACATACAATCCAGGCTTAATTCTTTGCCAGAAGCTGTTTTGATGTATTGTAGTTATCAAATCTAATAAAAGGGAAAACAGTCAGACTTGAAAAAGCACCGCTGTATTTTGTTTCAGTGTATTCAGGTGTTTCGTAGTCGTTAAAATTTTTCAGTGATGCAATGTCAAACTGCTCAATGTCGCCATTTGGTTTGATCATATCAAGTGGAGGATTTTTCCGCCAAACATAACTTGCGGTTGAGCTGACTTCTTTTTGTTCTTCATTTTTTATGTAGAAATATTTTATAACCAGTTGAAGTGTAACCGGAGTAAGTTAATTCACCATTCTCACTTATATCCGGCATAAACGCACCACCGATTACATTCGTTAGCTGCTTCTTTTCTTTTGTTAATGGATTGAAAGAATAAATATTGTAAATACCTGTCTCATCAGAAGAATAAATAATATTTCCATTTTTATCGAAGACAGGGTTTCTTTCATCTTTGTCAGTCTGCAATACAAACTCAAATCCACTTCCGTCAGTATTAACTTTTGCGATATCTCTTGTTTGATGATAAGAGTAATCGAAGATTATATAATGAACCATCATTTGAGAATTTGGGATTATAAACTTGTTCGCCATTTTCAAAAGAAGTTAATGCTTTGAAATTTGAACCGTCGATATCTATAAGACCAAGATTCGTTGTTCCATCCTTTTGAAAAAGAAACACAATCTTCTTTCCATCGTTTGAAACATCCGGTTGATTTGCACGAAGATTATGAGTCAATCTAGTTTCTTCATCTTCATCAATATCATAAATAAAAATATCGTGAACGTTGTACCAATCAGGATTATCTTCTGTAATTTTTGAGTAAAGAATTTTATTTTCTCCCGGAATCCAGCTATAGGTTGATCGAACTCCACCAACTAATGCTTTTTCTGTTTTTGTTTCGAGATCGTATTCAAAAATGGAAGAAGGACTGAAATAGTCAGATGATTTGTTGGAGATGTAATAAATCTTCTTCCCATCCTTGCTGAAAGTTGGATAGAAATTTCCAAAACCTTTATCAGCTATCTTTTCTCCTTCAACTAAATTCGATTTATTTTTTCGGTACGTTTTGTATAATCTTCTAGCAGGAAATTTTGCCACTCAGTATAAATTTCATTTCCATCTTTTCCCAGCACATCTTCAAAGGCTGCATCAATAGTAAAGTTTCCGATAGTGCCAAGTTTTTCAGTTATCGTTCGTAATTTATCTTCGCCATACTGCTGAGCAATGTAACGTGTCAGTGCAAATCCTGAATTATAAACTGATTCATTGCCAAGACTTGTTTTTCCGAACACTCCCATTTCATTCCAGGTTAGCATATTTCCATCGAGAACGTAGCTTCTTAAAATCATATCGCGGTGAGCATCCCAGTTATCATAGTCAAACTCCTGCCGCATATACTGTGCAGTACCCTCGGCAAACCACGCTGGAACATTTACAGTTGCGATAGGATAGGAAATTACATAGTTGGGATAACCGTAAAGAAGGTCAGGTCTTCTTTCCTCCTGGTAATTAATCAACTGAAGGAAAACAGCAGGAACCGATCGTGAAAGTTTCATCGCTGCCTGAAGCTGAACAAGGTGAGTAAACTCGTGGGAAATTACATTGCGAAGCCAGTTGTGTGTTCCTCTTAAATCAAAATCGAGAGCGCTTGTCCATATTTCAATTTTGTTATCGAAAAAGTAAGTTGCACCGTTTGAATAGTCGTCAATATCTTTTACTACGTAGTGAACTTTGGTTGGTTCGTAGTCATAAAGTGAGCAAATCGGTTCCCAGACTTCATCAGCAATTTTAGCTATAACTTTTGCAGTTCGTTCTGCTCCGTTGTGATAATGAACTTCAACGTGTTCACCTTTAATTGTAAACCAATCCAGTTCAGGATGGAATTCGGTGAATTGGGAATATGATTTTCCCGATAAAAGTAATATGATTAAAGCAAAAAGTTGTTTCTTCATTAAGAAAAGTATTTATAATCAGATTGTAGAATTATTGATAGGCGCTAATTGATTTTATTATTAATATCCTATTTGTGTAGATCAAACTTATACTACAGTATTTGTCATTCCCACGAAAGTGGGAATCCATTCATTTTCAAAGTCTGTGGATTCCCGTTTTCACGGGAATGACACCAGCAACTCTTTACTTAACAACTGCTATCTTAATAACCGCTTGTTCTGTATTACCACAATCGCAGACGGCTTCAATCCGCGCAAGGTAAACTCCGCTTTGAATATCACCAACATTCCAGACAGTTTCATTATCCATTCCACCCTGAGCTTCATCATTTAACTCAGCAACAAAATCTCCTGCAAGATCGAAAATCTTTATGTTAATATGGGCATCCTTATCCACATAATAACGAATATTAGTTGTTCCATCATAAACCGGATTTGGATAATTATAAGCTCTGCTTGATGGGAAGAATTCGTTTATCCTGTTAGTGTTTTCTGCTGCATCAATGAATGAAGTGTTCTGTGGGTTTCCGTATTCCTCTGACCAATAAAGTTTTCCTTCAACAGAACTGATTGACCAAGCTGAAAGAACATTCTGATCATTCAACACAGCAAGGTTAGTTTTGCCATCAGCATTATATAAAACCGGAGTTATAGAAACAGTTCCACCACAGGAAATAGGAAATCCCGGAACAACCTTTCCAGTTCCTCCATCGATTGCGAAAATTCTTCCGTCTTTAGTTACAGAGATGATTTCTGATTTACTGTCACCTTCAAAGTCTGCTGCTAGCGGAGTTCCGACAAAGCCAATTCCTTCAGGATCGGTAAAGGGAAAATTATCGGCCATTGCGCCAGACAAGTTGTAAACTTCGATATTGTTTCCGTTGTTGATGGCGATATAGTTTGTGCCCTCTTGTTTTAAATCGACGAGTGAAAATGATTTCAGACTATCTGATGAGTTAACTGAAAAACTAAATAACACTTCACTTCCTCTGTATCCAAAGAAATTATTTTTATCCGTTAGAATAACTGAAAAATAATTTTCATCATCTCGAGTAACAGCTAAATCAATAGGTATTTCATGGTCGAAAGAAATACCAACTCCAAAAGCATCATTAAACATTGGTTGAAATGGTTCTGGTTGAATCGGACCAGTTTTGTAAATTGCAGCAAAGTAAGTACCGTTAGCAGCAATTTTTCTGACAGCTCCAGCATATATAAATGACTGCATATTTTTAAGAATAGGATCTTTTACTTGTAAGGATGGATTGGCCAAAGTAAGGAAAGTAAGCGATCCAGAATTGTCTCCTACGATTAGTTCACTCTCATCATTATCTAATTTATTAATAATTATCGGACACGTTAAAATCTCGTCAAAATTTACAGATCCTTCATGTTCTAAACCAGGTTCTATATTAGATTTTAAGTTGTAATTTAAAGACGAATCAATTACACCGTAAGTATGATCCCAGTTATTTGCCCAAAAGAAAGCCGACTTATTGTATGCAAAGTTAGATGCAAGAGAAAAATAGTCAATAAAAAATAAATTAACGTAAAGCAAAGAATCACCAGATATGATATTAAAGCCATCATAAATTGGTGATGTTCTCGCTGAGAAACCCTTTATATTGTTGCCAAATGAATAAATCCTAGAGCCAATTGGTTTCACTACAGAATCACCAAACTCAATTCTAAAGCTCATCCGGTTATCAATTTCGGAAAAATTTTTAATTGTAATTAAACTGTTTGCACCGGTGTTAGTTATTGTGTTCGGTCGTGTGTCTTTTGCAAAACGGTTTTCAAATAACTCGGAAGGATTATCAGCATACCAGAAATCTTCTTCAAATCCTTCACCAATTACTTGGTCACCGAAAATTGTATAAAAGATTTCACCAATATCCTGCACACCATCTGCTTCTTCAACATCAACTCCACGTCTGGTTTTTATCAGTATTGACTTTATTCTCTGCGATCTTTTCGTTAATAACATTTTCATCAATATGCCAGATGACAATTCCGTTGCCGGGAACAGCCCAGTCAAATTCATCAACATCAATTACGACTCCGGAGAGTGAATCAACATCAAAACTTCGGTAACCAGTTGTATCATTCGGAAAAGTTTTTATTCTAACAACATCACCAGTAACATAAGTAGATCGTTGAACCATCTTTATTCGCATCACGAATTCGGTTTTCAATCAGATAATATTCAGAGGAATTAAGAGGAACTTTGAGAATTACAGTATCACTCAATGAGTTGCGGCAAGGTTTGTTACAATGCTCAACATCAGTATTTTCTAATGAAATTGTGCTATAAGGAATATCCCAGTTATATTTTCCTGATAAATATATTTTTTCCCATGGCGAAGGTTCAGGAGGATATGTTCCAAGATAAGCAAAAATGCTTTGTCCATCCATCAAACCAAATCTTCCGATTGCACTTAAACCGGTTTCAGTATCAAACAGATCCGGCAAACCAAGATGACTGCCAATACTTGCACAAAGCAAACCGTTAATAGTAATTTCAAAAAGAAAAGTTCCGCTGATAGTTTCAACTTCCCTGCTCTCTGTCTCAGGAATTATCATACTGTTTGTAATATTGAATGATCCACCTGATACAGGAATTCCTTCATAATCATTTCCATAAATTTCTTTAAATGCTTTATCACTCAGATAAACAGATGGAAGGTCTCGTTCATTTCCAATACTTCCGGGAAGAGAAATATCTCTGCCAACTCCTGCGTGAAAAATCAGGAATACATCATAATCGTTAAAAGCAAAACCGGGATAAATCTGATCAGCTTTTGTCCAGGCTTCAACGGAAAAATCTGCAATGCGTGTAAAATCATCTGCACCTGGATCCGGTGAATAATTCCTCATCCTATCCGAAACAGAAAAAGTATCAGGCAGAACTGTATATTCAATGTTTAGATTTCCCTTTGAAACTTTACGCAAAATAATTTTTTACAAACAGAAGATGAGATTCAAAATATTTTTTATCGTGCGGAAGAGGATCAAGAATATCGCTGCCATAATTCTGGGTAGTAGATTGTTCCAAACTTACCATTGCCTGAAGTAGTTCCATCGGCATCTTCCTGAAAGTTAACCATTATGGCAAGAATCTTCAGAGTATCATCTGCAAGAGCAGCTTTTTCAACTGTAGCTGGATATGGATTAAGCTTGCCGATAAAAGATTGGGCAGATAACCTGCCCAATTCTAGTAATACGAGAAAAGAGAGAAGTAGATATTTCATATTAAATTTTTAGATGCCCCTTGGAAAACCCCTTTGTGGTTCGGGAACGGCTCCCCAGCCTATTATAATTGTAAATCTTAATGTTTCATCAAGCGGATGGTTGCTTTCGATCGAGCTGATGTAACTGAAATCAAATCCGTAAATATCATACCTTAAGCCAGCACCGAAGGTCAAGAATTTCCTGTTGCCGTAAGAAGGATCTTCGTAGAAGAAACCGGATCTCAGTGCAAACAGAAAATCACCCGGAGTTCCATACCAATACTCTAATCCCATAGAGGTTACTACATCTCTTAATTCTTCGCTTATAGTATTATCACCCCAGGAAGTGATTATTCCTGTGTAAAATTCTTCTGAAGTAGTTGAATCTCTGCTAACAAGAAGCTTACTGAAATCCAGAGTATAGACTAAAGAATTGAATTCATCTCTAAGAAGCTGGAATGCAAATCCGATACGGAAGTTAGTTGGGATAGGATCTGATTGCTTTGCATCGATATAAGTTAACTTCGGTCCGAGGTTACTTAGATTGGCTCCTATGCTGAGTCGGTTCTCAAGTTCCCAGCCAAAGATGTCCAGATATGCTGGTCTCCACATACCTGCAAGGTCAAAGCTAACGGAAGTTGCAACGCCTGTTCCCTCCTCTTCACCAGTTGCCTGATCAGAAAGTCGGCTATGAATAATCCTGAAGTTAAAACCAACACCCCAATCAGTACCAAGCTTGGTTGCGTAACCAAGAGTTAATGCAGCATCGTAGGCGTTAAAAGTTCCAATAGGATCAGGTCCAAGCTCGGATGTCCTGATGAATTCGCCGAAGTTCATATAAGTAACACTTGCAGTAACATTTCCGCTTAATTCTTCAATATAAGTTCTAAATGTCAAGTAGTCGTAAAATAAATCTAAATTAAATTGAGGCAGCCAGTTACTATGGGTAATGCCGATCTCCGTTCCGGTGAGAAATGCAATACCAGCTGGATTCCAGAATATCGCTGAAGCATTATCAGCTAGACCTGTTCCCGATTCTCCAATAGCACTAAACCTTGAATCCGGCGCTAAAAGCAGGAATGGAACGGCAGCTTCCCCCTGTGCATAACTTTTACTCGGAATTGCAAGAAAAGTAAGTCCTATCAATAATAAGGATAGTATAATTTTCATTTTAGTTTTCCTCCTGGATATTTTATTTTCATCTGTTTTTAACATTATCGTTCCTCTTCGAGTTTGAAATATATAAAAATTATTTTGATTAAAAATGCTTAAAAATTTCACAACTATTTAACTACCGCCATCTTACCCAAAACACTCTGGGTAAACTCTCCGTCAGTGGTTTTTACGATTAATTTATAGAGATAAGTGCCGTTCCCTAATTGATCCCCGTCCTCATCTCTGCCATCCCAATTAATCTTCACAAATTTCTGATCGAGATTCTTCTCTTCCAGCTGTTTTATCATTCTTCCAGCAATAGTATAAACATTTATCTTAACATCGACAGGTCGGGAAAGGTTATGCTGAAAAGTAAATGATGTATTTGATGAAAAAGGATTCGGATAGTTATAAATATCTCTCACTACGAGATCATTAGTGCTGACAACTGTAAAGAATGATTCTTCATTAGAAAAATTATTAAATACATCCCAGGCTTTTACTTCTATTGTATAATCGCCATCATTCATCTTATTAAACTTATAATTGATTTCTCCTTTTTTCCCACCGGCATCAAGTTCACCAACAAAATAATCAGTGAAATCTATCGGACTGCCCGGGTTTTTATTCAAGATTCCTTCCAGTTTGTGCCCAACTCCTGTGCCTGTAGTGTTGAGTCCTGTTTCATCGAAAAGCCTGACAATTAAATTTGGATCAGGACCTACAAGATAAGAACTAATATAGGCAGCATTATCAAAAAATATTTCTATATCCGGTCCTTCACCATCATTAACTGCTGTAGTATCTGTTCCACCGACAATAATTTTATTTGTGAAAGATAATCCATCCGATTCAAGGTCAAAGAAATAAAAGATGATTTTACCATTCTTATTTTCATAAGAAATATCTTTCGGAACGACAAATTCTGCTTCAAACTCACCATTGTTAACTGAAACTCTTCCCCGAAAAATAATACCACCTTGAATACGCATCGGGTAATTATTTATTTCTTCTAGAAGCTTTGTTCTTTCTGAATCAAAAACGGTAAGAAGACCTTCACCGTTATATTCAGTCCACTTTGTGCCATCAGGTCTCAGGATAGTACCTGCAATTTTAGTATTGCTCAACGCTCTAATTTGAACATCAGCATTCAAGAGCTGCCCATTAATCGAATCAATTGAACCAAAATACTGCGGTACATTTAATCTTAAAGTAGGATCACCTAACAGATGAAATTTTTGATCATTAACTTGATTTAAATCGAACTTCGTTTTGTAAACAGCAAAACCTAGTGTAACAGGTAAATTAAATTCTTCTCTTGGCTGCTTATAAAGATAGTTCAAAAATACCTGATTAAGAGTTGAATTAAGACCCGATTGGACTAATCGCGAAGCACTGAAAGTTGCTATGGCACCGGCATCCTTGAGAAACAGCAAATCTTCAGCACCACTCCTGTAATTAGGTACATCATAAATTCCGAAGTCACACGTTGCTGCACAAAGGAAAAAGTAATTATCATTTTTAAGTTGAGGTATTGTTACACCTCTTTCAAATACAAATTCGTGCGCCCAAACATCAGGATTACCATGACCGACATAATTTACCATTAGAGTGCCTTGATTCATCATTTTTATAATCTCAGCATTAACGGCAGGCTTTCTTCTTCCGTTTCCAGTTATGACAGCAGGGTAATCAGCAAGATATATTTTTTTTAGATCGAAGGACGCAGGGATGATGTTGTTTGCTAAATCTTCAGATTGTGCTGTGTGAAGTTGCCAATCATTACCGGTTGAGGTCAATCCATCATCTGCAACCAATGTTAAGAGATTTCTCCAGTTACCACGCTCACTATTTTTTTCATAGTGAACGATTTTATCTATGTAATCATTGGCTTCAATTAAACTTTTTACGGTCAATCTTCCAAAAGCAAGGTCGGGTTTTAAATCCTCACCATCTACTCTGGCAAAAAAATCATCTGTGCAGTATGAATCTCTTCCAAAAATCAGTTTGAGAGATTCTTCAGTTTCCCAGGCTGGAATAAAATTGTCACCAAATCCCTCAACATTTTTATAATCATAAGTGCCTTTGCCCATAAACATAAAATATTCTGGTTTAATCTGCCAATTATCGTACGAATATTTTATAAAATCTCTGACTGCTGATATATCCTGAACTCCGCCGGAAAACTCATTGAATATTTTTTCCACATCAACGACAATTGTAGAAATCGGGATTTTAGTTTCGCTTTCTCTGTAACTTTTCAATCTGTTCGATGCATCTAGGAAATTTTTATGAGAAATAATTATAAACTTAGCTCCATCCGTTATTCCTCTCAGATTGGAATTTTCAACTGTAGATGGATTTGTCGGAATTAGAAAACTTTCATTACCAACCGCAATGTATTTCCGGATTGAATCAGAATTTTCAGAAACCTGAAATCTATAATCACCTCCGCTCGGAAAGCCTGGTTTAGGATTTACAAGAAGAATATTGCTATAATCTGTAACATCAAAAACTTTTATTTCCGATGATGGGAAACTGCTAAGGTAGTATTCTACTAACGCAGAAGAATCTTTTGAAAAGAAAATGATATTATTTTCTACAGGCTTCAATTCTTTTTCATAGCCTATTTCAAAATAATCAAGATAGCCAACGGAAGAGACTGAAGAAGAGCTAATGGTAAACCTTAATACACTTCTATTGTCGGGAAGCGATCCATTAAAAACCGTGTTAATGGGATAAGCAACTCCCACAGTGTATGAAGTAGTATAACCTTGTAATAAATTAGAGTATATATTAGTGGAATTCTCAGCTAATGCTAAAGTAAAATTAGAATTGGAAGCATTAACAAATCTTAATTTATAATTTATAGGGAATGCTGAAATTCTGTAATCAAGCTTGTTCATATACGTTCTTGTCGGAACGGATTGCGAAAAGTCATCTCCAAAATACTGTCTGCCGGATTTGGCTAGATTTATTTTATCAACTTCGTAATCGGCAAATGCAACTGTAGAAGTCTGGACATAATCTTCCGTTGTATTCAAACTTGATTTACTCTGGACTCTTTTGCCATTCTCACCACCGGCAGTAATAAGGAAATAATTTTTATCCGAGAAAGTATGGTTAAATCTTTGAATTGTTTTACTATCAGGATCATAATCTCTGAACTGACTGCCTCTTCCATAAAATAAAATGTAATCTCCCTGATCGAAAGATCCATCATTTTCACCAAAAACCATAATCGCATTTTCAACAAGATCAACAGGTCGGGGTGTCGTTACTTTTTCCGATAATACTTTGCCGCCATTATTATAAATCTTAATAGTTCGGGGATCGATGGTGGATACATTGAATCCAAATGATTCAAGCTTTGCTCTGTCTATTTTATAAATTCCTTCGGTTGGAGCTTCAAATTTTACCCATTGACCATTTGCCAAAACGCTGCTGCCAACTTTGGATAATCTTCTGCCTTCCTTTACCCAATACTTAGCAGCATCATAATTAATTACAGAATATTTAAGAAGGTCATCTTCAACTTTTCTGCCGGTAAACTGAGCATTGCCATAATCAATTTGAAAAACAATCTTTGAATATAATTTTATCGTATTCGTATTAACATCAAACTTAACGGGGAATAATCGAATATCCTGCACACCTAAACCTCTGGCAATTCCGTAGTCACCGAAATGAGGCAAGCTCAGGAAAATCAGTATAGTTATTATATTCAGGTGAGATTTCATATTTAACTGCATCAAGGAAGTTTTCTTTTTCGTAAGTGGCTATAGGTAAGACTTTACCATTTAAAACCCTGATAGGTAGAACTTAACACCTTGATCGAATTACCAAATTCGGATGGGACACCAATAACTAATCGCCTTTCAGGAACTTCCGGAGTTCCCCATTCAATTGATTCATCAACATATCCAAATGCAAGACCTATACTTCTGAATTCCTGTTGATTAACTATTTTAATAGAAGTGTCAACGAACTGTGGTGTGTATTCAATAATAATTGAACTCTGATTTGAAGCAAGAATCCTGATATCCTGTTGCGGGAATAAAAATGCAGAAAATGCCAGAATGAAGGTTAAGATTTTGCTAATCATATTAAGGTAATCTAAAATTATTCTATTTAGAATATTTCTTTAAGATATTTTTTAAATTCTGATATTCAGAGCGGAATATCAATGATGTAGCAAAACCCTATTTAAAACTCCTTTGATTTGAATGAAAAATAGTCAACTATTAGCTTACCAGTCAAGTCATTTCTTTGCTATCTGCTAACTTGACTTTTTCCAGAATTTCCCCGGATTTGATGAATGTAATAGACAATGTTGAGCCAGTCCATAGAACTTTTCTATCAGTTCCAATCAGCACTAAAAGGCGCTTACTCATTCCAAGGAAATTTACTGCATCAAATTGTTTGCTGACAGTTTTATCCTCATCGGCAAGCAGTGGAAAATTGAGTTTTAGCTTGCTGCAAAAATTCGAGTGAGATTCAACTGAATCTGTGCTAATACCGATTACCTTAACTCCGTTCTTAATAAAATCATCAAGATTATCATTGTAATCAGCTAGTTGAGTCGAACACACAAGTGTATCATCCTTAGGATAAAATGCTAACAAAACTTTCTTATCAAGATTTTTATAAAGCTCGAAATCTTTCCCTGCTTCATCTTTCAGTAAGAAGTTAGAAGCAATATCACCGGCTTTCATAATCCAAGTAATTCCTTTTTACTTTTCATCGCGTTTATGCAAAATTGAATGTGCTCTTCAAGTGGAATTCCTAAAACTTCAGCACCTTTTATAATATCTTCTCTGTTTACTGTTCTCGCAAATGCTTTGTCCTTCATCTTTTTTAGGACTGACTTAACTTCAACTTCATCAACTGTTTTTGAGGGACGTACATAAGTTACTGCTGTGATAAATCCTGCAAGTTCATCACAGGCGAATAAAACTTTTTCCAATGTCGAATTTCTTTTCACTCCTGTATAATCCGCATGCGACATAATCGCATTTCTGAATTCTTCGGAGAATCCTTTCTCTTTTAAAATATCATTTCCTTTGTAAGGATGCTCTTCTGCAGTTGGATATTTTTCATAATCAAAATCGTGAAGCAAGGCAACATTGCCCCAGTAACTTTCATCTTCATTCAATTTTACTGCATAGGCCTGCACACAGGTTTCAACAGCAAGTGCATGCTTTATCAGACTTTCACTTTTTGTGTATTCATTCAAAATTGAAAAACAGAAATTCCTATCTCTTTCAATATTACTCATAGCTGATCTCCTTTTTATCTTTATTCATTATTCGGGCTGAATGAAGGACATAAATCTCCAATCATACACTTTAAACATTTAGGTCTTCGGGCAATACAAACCTTTCTTCCGTGGTTCATCAAATAATGACCAAGATTTATCCATTCTTTGCTTGGAAAAATTTCTTTTAATCTCTTCTCTATTTTATCAGCATTTTCAGTATCAACAAATCCCATAAGATTGGATAATCTTATTACGTGAGTATCAACGGCAATTGCCGGAATTCCAAAAGCATTTCCCGCAACCACTGAAGCAGTTTTTCTACCCACTCCCGGTAACAAATTCAACGATTCAAAATCTTCTGGAACTTTTCCCTGATGATTTTCCAATAAAGCTTTGCAGCAATTTTTTATACTCTTTGCTTTTTGTCTATAGAAGCCAGTCGAGAATATTTCTTCCTCAAGTTCTTCATTCGATACGTTCAAAAAATCAAGAGGTTTTTTATATTTCTTAAATAAAGATTTGGTAACGATGTTCACTCTCTCGTCAGTGCATTGGGCAGAGAGAATGGTTGAAATTAATAATTGGAAAGGTGATTCAAATTCAAGAGCAATTTTTGCAAGAGGATATTCTATCTTTAGTCTCTTAAGAATCTCCAACGCTCTCTGTAGTTCAGATTTTGATTTCATCCCTGTTAAACTTTTCATCGATTATTTTCAATCTTTCAACAGGAATATTTTTCACAATATGTTCCTGAATGATCTCTTCAACATCAGTAACCGTTACTTTGCCGTACCAAATTTGTTCTGGATAAATAACAACCGTAACACCGTGTTCACAGGCATCCAGACAACCCGCAGAGTTTGCTCTTACAGTTGTATTCAGTCCAAGTTCTTTGATCCGCTTTTTAAACAACTCTCTTACCTCAGGACTATTTTTCTCTGAACAACATCCACGCGGGTGACCTTCTGGTCTTTTATTCTCGCAGATAAAAATATGTTTTTCGAATCGCTTCATTTAATATTGTTATATTTTTATAGTTAAGATTAACTCTACAAATATTAAGAAAATTCAATTCAAATCTTAGCAATTGAATATTGGAGATTGAACTTTATTTGTGATTTGTTTTTTGAGAATTGTGATTTGAGTTAGTAGCGCGTGCGGGATTCGAACCCGCGAGCTCCGCCTTGAGAGGGCGGCGTCCTAAGCCACTAGACGAACGCGCCAGTAAAAATGTCTGATGTAAGATGGTTGATGGAAGTTGGTTTTTGAAAATTTTTCCATTTACCTTTTTCCATCTTCCATAAGTTTGGCTGTCCCGCTAGGACTCGAACCTAGACTCTTCTGATCCAGAGTCAGACGTGTTAACCAGTTACACCACGGGACAATTAAAATTGGTTGTAAAATTACAACATTTGCATAAATATTCCCAAAGATGGTAAGAGAAATGGAAGCTTAATACTTTGTTAAAATTTTTGTTAGCACTTTCTAAATTCATTAAAGAATGCTTAATAGACTAATTCATTTTTGAAGAAGCACAGTGTTCTGAAATTCTGTTTCTTTTAACTCCATTATTCACTAATATTGATTAGTAGAAATTAAGATATTAGAAATGAAATCAGTAATTGCACTTCTTATTTTATTGATTGGAACACTTATATTTCCACAGAAATATCAGCTTGAAAATAAAATCGGCCAATTTGTAAACGCTTCATCCTTTTATGTAAATCCAGCTGGATTTATTTACGTTACAGATATTCGTACAGATGAAATAACCGTACTCGACACATTGGGGAACCTGATACTGAATATCGGCGGATACGGCTGGAGACAAAGTGCATTTGACTATCCTGCTGACATCTACGCAGATGCATTGAAGGTTTACGTTGTAGATAAAAACAATCACCGCATTCAGAGATTTGACAAAAATTTAAATTTCAATTTTCAAATCTTTACACGCAAACAGCGAAGTCGAGCAGGAACGATTTGGTTATCCATTAAGTGCTGTGATGTCAAACCAGGGAGATATCTTTATACTCGATTCAGAGAATTCACGCATAGTTAAGTTCGACATCTTTGGAAATTTTCTCCAAAACTTTGGTGGATATGATTATGGAAATTATGCTTTGCAAAAGCCAGTGCAGCTTGCGGTGTCTATGCAGAACAATATATTCGTCATTGATCGTAATCAAATAATTATGTTTGATCAGTATGGTAATGGAACCGGGAAAATTACCGGCATTGAGGAATATACCAGCATGAGAATAATATTTGAGTGGTTAACTGTTACTAGCAAAGATAAAATTTACATTGCAAATCTCAGATCACCGGAGATGAGTTTAAGAGAAGTATTGCTCGAAGGGATAGAAGATAAGTTGGAAATCGTCTCAGCTTTGATTTTTAACAACAAACTTTATGTCCTTTCTAAGAAAGAAATATTAATTTTTAACAGACTTTGAATTTTAAAAATTGCTGCTTACCGAAATAAATAATTCCACAGAGCTTCTCTTTGAGCATAAACCGAAGATAATTCTGATGCGACTTCTTCTATTTTCTTTTTTATCTATTTGGATTTATGGTTTTTTAATATCATCCATAACATCAATCGATAATTCTGTATTAAACTTCTTATTGTCAAGAATCTATTCTAATGTATGTCATCAGGAAAGTGCTAAATGCATTTCAATTGGTAACGCCTCTATGCTGGTTTGTGCAAGATGTGCAGGAATTTATTCAGGGGCTTTGATAGCTGGCTTATTAAGTTTACTTCTGATCGTTCCTTCAATAAGTAGAAGGGTTTTAATACTCTCTTCAATACCTTTAGCAATGGATGTGTTCTTTACATTCACAGGAGTTTATAATTATTCTCAACTCCTGGCATTTGCTACAGGTTTAGCTTTTGGAGGTATTATTTATTTATTAATTGTATCCGAGTTAGAAAACTTATTTTCAAATAAAATTTATGGGGAATGAATAAAAAATATTTATCCGCTTTGGTATGTGGTTTTGGTGCATCCGTCTTAACAACCATACCAGGAATTCAAAGTGTTGCCTGTTGTTTGCTGATTCCTATTGCATCGGTAATATCAATTTTTCTGTACAAAAAAATCTCAGCATAATTTATTAAAGATTAAAACAGGGACAGGTATTATGCTTGGATTTCTAACAGCAGTATTTGCAGCCGTCTTCGCAAGTGGTTTTGAAATTATCATTACTTACTTAACCAGGACAAGTGACCTTGTAGCATCAATGCCTCAGGCAGAAAAAGTTGTAAAAGATATGAATTTGGGACCTGCTGCGGAACAATCAATTGAAGTATTAAAACAAATGGTACGAGAGATTCAATCGGAAGGATTTTCATTCTTGTATGCATTTCTAATTACCACCACAAATCTGATAACTTATTCAATTTTTGGAATGCTTGGAGGTCTTATTGGTACAGCAATCATAAATAAAAGAAACACTTAATTAACTTAAAATGATTTCGGCATTTATATTTTTTGCACATTTTATTTTCCTGCTGTTAATCTTTACCTGGAAATGGCAGAAGGAAGGTACTTCAGGTGCGCTCTTGAATGTTAGTTTGGTTCTGATTTTGTTTGCTGTAGGATGGACTATTACAGGAATGATAGCGAAATTTTTAATGGAGCCAAAAGGACTTGGGCTCTATTATGACCGTGATACTTTTTCTCTCACCCTGCTGACAATTATAGAAATTTTATTTTATCGATTCTACTATAAACCATCTACTGCAGACGGTAAGGAAAAACAATAACAGCATTCTGTTCAACTTGCCTTTGATTTGAACTTAATGCCTCAAATCTCCATTGCCTGAGAGAGTTTATTGCCGCATTCTCCAATCTTGTATCTGCTTTCATCTTTGGAATAATTGTTCCGACAGTGCCATCAGGTAAAATTGTAAATTGTAATTTTATATTTACTTCCTTTTTCACGCCTTCAGGATACTGCGGCAGAATAAAACTATAAATTTTTCTGGTTCCTTTTCCGCCCCAGTCAATATCGAATCCAAAATTACCTTCTGCACTACTGTTATTTCCCTCTTCACCATTATTGGAATTTGATGTACTTGTTTCAGTATTTAATTCGGTACTTTCTTTAGAAATTTCTTTCTCATTATTTGCCGGTTTAATTACATTTTCATCTTCTGTATTTACAGCAACTGGTAAGTCAACTTCTTTAACCTCAAGGCTTTTATCTTTTGATTGTTCTTTTTCACTTTGCTTAGGTATTTCTTTGATGATATTAATTTTATTACCCTGTGCACCTGAAGAACCTTCCTCACCAGAATTACCAAATGAAAGATCAACATATTCCGATGGAGCATAATCAAACGAAAGGTTGATAAAGAGAAATAATAGTACTACAATTGCGTGAAACGCAAGAGAAATGCTGTAAGATATTCCAGAAGTTTTCTTGGAAGACATAGCTCTCCTCCTATGGATTTTCTTTTTCTGTTTCAATTGTGAATTTGCCTATTCCAACGGACTTTGCAGCATCAATTACTTTTATCACAAGATCAATTTGGACAGTCTTATCTGCCCTTATAACAAGACTGCTCTCTTCACTGACGCCGCGCATTTCCTTAAGTTTTCCTGACAACATATCAATTGTTGTCTGGTCTGGTCCGGCATATATTATACCTTCCGAAGTTATTGTAACCATCATCTTCGTTGATTCAGACTGTTCATTAGTTTTTGATCCTGGTAATTTAACTTTGACTCCAGTCTGCATAACAAACTGTGATGTAAGCAGGAAAAAAATTGTTAAAAGTAAAACCATATCAGTAAGCGAAGCATAGGAAAAAACACTTAATGGTTGATTTGATAATTTAAATTTCATAGTAATTCCTACATCTCAACTTCTATTTCATCATCAAAGTCGATTGCTTCTTTTGATGCATCCTGCATTGTATCAACAACATCATTAGCGACTGTTTCCATATCAGCAACGAACTTGGTAATCCAACTCAAGAAATAATTATAGATAACATATGCGGGTATGCCGACAATCAAACCAAAGGCAGTTGTAAGAAGAGCTTCCCATATACCACCTGCGAGATCGCTTGGGCTTGCGGCACCGGCAAGATCTTCAATCCTCATAAAAGCCTGAATCATTCCGGTAACAGTTCCAAGAAAACCTAACAGAGGAGCAACACCAGCTACAGTAGCCAGGATTGACAATCCTTTCTCAAGCTTACTAACTTCCTGTCTTCCGGCGTTTTCTATAGCTTCTTTAACTCTCTCATGACCCATCCCAAACTTTTTCAATCCTTTTCTTACCATATTTGCAATCGGCGATTTTTCCCTTAGACAGAAGGAAGCCGCCCCGCTCATGTCTTTGTCTTTAATAAATCCTCTAATTCTTACTAAGAAGGCAGGTAAATTAATTTTTGCTCTTCTGAGAACAAGAAATCGGTCAATCGCAACTGCCATTGCAACAACAGAGCAAAATAAAATTGGCCACATTACTAGTCCGCCATTCAAGAAAATTTCAACTAAATTCATTTCTCTCCAAATATTTATTATTTAATATATTTTTCTTCAAATTGCCGCGCAAACTCTTCCGAAGTAAAATCACCAACGTTTAAATTGTACACCATTGTTCCACTACGTGATTCTACAACCTCTATGAAAGCATTGTAACCCATATCAAAATATCTATCAGCTTCCCTATTAGCAACTTCTTCAGATTTAAAGGTTCCAGCATTAACAACATAAAAGTTTTTATATAAAAATATTCTACTAACTTTCTCTTCCTTTATTTCCGGGGTTACATTTTGATTTTCTACAATAGGTGTCTCATTTGTTTTATCCTCTTTAGGTTTATTTTTAACCTCGGTAATCTTTTCAGTTTTTGTTTCCTGTTTTTCTTCAGGTTTTATTTCCGTTTTTATTTCGGGTTTAACTTCTGCAGCTAAAAATATGTCTCGATTATAACCTGATAATGGAATTCTATTTTCAGTTTTTGGATAAGGATAAGTAACTGCAAACTCATAATCTCTCTCTATAACATTAACGCTTGAAGCGGGCTTTAAGTTATTAACAATATTAGTATTACTTCCTCCAACAACATTATCTTTAATGAAATATATATAAATAACAATACCAGCTATTACGATTAAAGCAAATACCGATATAAATGGAAGGAAACTCCTTCTTTCGCGATATACTTTATCCTGAGAGTCACCCATCGCTTTATTAGACGAATACTTGTCGATAATTCCTTTATGGGTTTTTCTAAAGTCTCCCTTCTGACGATAGCTTTCTGTTTTTGATTTGACTTCTGTAAACTTTTTATTCACATTTAAATCTTCAGTGTCATCAACTTTTGCTTTTCTTACCCTAAATTTCTCTGTGTCAACATCATCAAGGGAATCGTTATCATTTTTAGTATTAGATAAATGTGAGCTAACAGGCTCAAAATCTTTTAAGCGGTTTGCCTGGTCTTTCCGCAAATCTGTTTCTTGTTTTGCAGCTATTGTTTTCTCTCTAATGTCGGATTGTTTTTCACTAACATTAGGCTCTGCGGATTTAATTGTCCTATCTTTATCTAAAAATTTAGTTCCGTAATTCCAGGGAAGACCTTCTTCTGGTGTCTGTTCTACTTTTTGAATGTTTTTTAAATTGTCTTTTGAGGATTCATTAATCACACTCTTTGCTATTGGTGCCGTTTTTTGCCCGGTCTTAATTAGAAAATTCAGGTCGAATGTTAATGGAATAATAAGTTCCTCTACCAATTCACTATCATAGTCTTTTCGTAATCCTGCAATTATCACTTCGGCTGTAGTAGCAAAAGATTTAATCAACTGATTTCTGTCAGTGTGCGGAGCAAAATCACCTGCTTTCAGACTCTTATTGAAATCAGAGTCATCTGACCAAAGTGTTTTAAGATTCGGAATTTTGAGAAATTGAACAGTTCCAAGATCATTTTTAATTTTGGATTCCTCCGAGAAAAGAACAAGCTGAATTAAATAAGACTTTGCCGTTGGTGAATCTGGAGCCTTTTCAAGCTGTATTCTGCAATTTCTTTTATGGAAAAATCCAAAGTTATGGAAGTGAAGTAAATCACCTGGCTTAAGATTGTTGCTTACTCTGTTCACAAAAACCTCAAAAAAGAATGATGAGATTTCAGGTGAAACACCACAACTCTGCGCAACATTTTTTACTAGTTCATCTTTACTTATCATTTCATTCACCAAAATATTGTATTGATATTTTCACTCCAAAATTATATTTCTTATTAAATTCATTCAAATAAAATATAATCAATGAATTCAATCAAAGAAATAATTAAATCCTAAAAGAGCATCAATTGGTTTTTCCTGGTAACCTTCCCAAACTGCCCTTTTAGTATTCAATACATTACTAAGTTCAAAAAATACACCAAAATTCCTCTGAATTGTGTAAGTGACTTTTAGCCCAAGGTCAAATATGCTCGGTAACTTTCTCTCGTCCGAGTTTTCAATATCGGCATATCTGTCCGACAAGTAACTAAATTTGACTTCCCCTTTCCATTCCTGCGAAAAATCGTATCCGTAAATTAAGGAAGCTTTAAGTCCGGGAAAATATGGAACTTTTCTGGAATCAGAATCCTGAACATTAAGATAATTTACCGATCCATAAAAATATCCGTATGGACCAAGATGGTAAAGCATGTTGAGGAAAAAATCCCAACTGGTAGCATCTGTTGTCATTACTTTGAAGAAGCCCGAACTATCTGGATTATTGTAGTATGGTAAATTATCAGCATCATAAAATTCTATGCCGCCATCTATTTGATAATACTTGTCATATTCATACTTAAGAGTTGCTCTTAATTTATTTTTCTTTTTCAGGAATATTCTGGTCAAATCTTGCTGATCATAATAAAAATTGTTTCGCAATAGTTTTCCTGCAGTAATGTTTTCACCTTCCGGGGAATATTCACCAAAAAGAATTAAATTCTTTGCTACCTGAGCACTAACAGAAGCATAGAGTCCGTTTAGTTTATCGCCACTTGCTGCTGAAAATGTGAAGCCAGCTTCAAGCATTACTTTCTTGAAAACTTCAAGTGAAGCAGTGGGTCTGAAAAAGTATGCATCGGATTTAAATTCTGAGAGTGAATCCGTTGTTAAGTTTTGATGTTGATAGGTTGCCTTAACACCTAAACTGAAGCTGCTAAGTTTTAATCTGCCGAATGCATTTGCATAAAGAAGCGATTCGTTAAATTTTTCATCGTTTATATATGTAAAATCTCCTCCGCCATTCAAATCAAAAATGAACTCTTTCATATAAAGATTTTGGATACCAATGGAAGCATTACCAATGTTTAGATTTCTTTTTCTTTCAGGATCTATCGAACCAAAAAATTTAAAGAGATTTTTATTGTGATCTCCGCTAAGACTAAATTTTGTTCCGGGCATTGCATCAAGATTTGTTGGTAGTGAATATGCAATATCGAGAGAACCTTCGAGGTATTGTTTATCGCTTTGATCAACATATTCAAGCTGATTTAAACCTTTGACGATCCCATGAATCATTCCGCCTGTAAACGGGAAAGTATAGTTTAACTCACCAGCAGGTAATTGATAACGCCCTGCTTTCAGTTCAATAAATCCTTTTCTAAAATCTGCTGAATCAAGTAGCGATAACTCGGCTTCCACTGGATTAGAAATATCAGCCAGATCAAGATAATCCGGTTTGTATGCAGGCTTTAAGAATTCATCGGAAACAGTTGAAATATAATCAGGTTTAAGTTTATCTACTTTTCTTACCGAGATAACATCTTTGCCAAAAATAACAAAATCAGGTAACTCAACATTCGGATTGGTACCCTGAGAATATATTACTGCGGATGATAAAAGCAATATTGTAAAAAAATATTTCATCATTTGAGCTTGCTTATTTTTTGTCTGGCTTCTTCTCCAAGTTCGTTACCTTTGTGCTTTGTAACTACAACTCTATACATCTCTTCAGCCTGTCTATTATCATTGAGCTTAACATAACAATCTCCAAGCAATAGATACGAACGTGATAGCCAGGGCTCATACTGTGAATAAACTGTTCTCACTCTTACTAATGCAGAAATAGCCTCTGAATATTTTCCCTGATCGAATAGCGACAATCCATAATAGTATTGCGATCTTGCACCCAAATCATCTGTTCTTTTTTCTGCAACCTCTAAAAAGTGTTTGTCAGCAACATCATACCTACCCGTTGCCAAATCAATGAGACCCATTTCAAACTTGGCTTGGTCAGCAAAAATAGTTTCGCGGTGATACATTGCTAACTCTTCAAAAGTTCCATAAGCTTTCTGAACATTATCCATTTTAACATATGCCGAGCCTTTTAGGAACAAGACTTCAGGCAGTCTTGGTGAATCCTTTAATTTTGTTGAGGCTTGTTCCAACACGTCAATTGATGCCTGATAATTTCCATTGGCTTCATACATTTTACCAAGTTCAATTACAGAGACTGCCGCAGATTCAGAGCCGGGGTAACTTTCGAATACTTTATTAAAATAGAAAATTGCTTCGTCATCTTGCTTTAGGTTTTGTGAACTTTTACCCAGCCAGTAATATGCTTCAGGTACGAATGAGCTTCGCGGATATTTAACAAGAAATTCCTGGTAGCTGGTTTTAGCATTCTGGTAATCACGCTCGCTGTAGTAAATCTCTCCCTTTTTGAAAAAGATCAGGTCAGAAAATTTTAAGTTTGGATTTTGGCTTGTGTATCTGTCAATAAGATTAATGGCTTCATCAGATCTGCCCATAGCCACGTAGCTATATTGCATTCCGTTTATTGCATCGAAAACATAGTCCGATGAAGGATATTTAGTTAAGACATTTCGATAGTTAACTATAGCTGAATCGTACATCCCAAGATTAAAATAAGCATCACCAATAGAGTAGAAAACCACAGGCGTAAGGGCAGAGTTTTTATATATCTGAAGCACATATCTGAAGTCGTTAATCGCATCCTTGAATTCCCCTTCCTGGAATTTGATGAAACCGACAGTAAACAAAGAGCTCTCAGCATATTTAGAATCAGGAAATTTTTGCTGAAGATTCCGAAACTCAGTAATTGCAGCGCTTGTCTCACCTGATTTATACAAGGCTTGAGCATACTGATAATATGCATATGGATCGTCGGAGGAATATTTTCCTGACTGGAATAGCTGCTTAAATATTTTACTTGCAGCAGCAAAATTCCTCGCTCCATAGTAGCTATCTGCTAATCGCAATTTAGCATCAGTGATTCGGAAATCATCTGGATAACGATCTATAAATTCAGAAAACTGATAAGCAGCATTTGAGTAGCTGCCGAGATTAAATTGACAATACCCTTTTGAATATGTTACCTGTTTAACATATTCAACTTCGGGGCTTTTAATAGAATTGTAACGTGATAATGCTTCCTGATATTTACCCAAGCTGAAGTAACTCTCAGCCATATAAAAATTTATTTTATCTGGTTCGAATGAAGGATCGATTGTCTCGGCTTGCCTCAGATAGTCAGCAGCTTTTTCATAATCACCAAGATGATAAAGCGAAACACCCATGCCAAGCAGCGCCCTCTGGTGTACCTCATTTTCAGCTTCTGTAATTCTAATTGCAGGTTCAAAGTTACCGCGAGCTTTAATATAATTTTTGTTTCTAAGCTCAATTTCACCAATCATAGTAAATGCTTTTGCTCTGGTAACAGGATCATCCGAGGAAGTAGCGTTTGTTAAGTACTGCGAAGAAAGCTCGAACTTATTTTGATCAAAATATATCAAACCAATAAGGCTTTCTACTAAAGATGTCGATGACTGATTTGGATACCGCTTGAGAAAATCTTGAAAAATAATTAATGCTTCATTTGGATTTCCTGAATATCTCTTTGACTCGCCCTTCCATATAAAAGACTTGATTGCAGTGGAATCATCACCCATCGAAAGATTATTAAATACATTATATGCTTCGTTGTATTTTGATTGCTGGAAGAGTGACCAGGCTAAACCATACTGCGCATTTCGGTAAACCGGCGAACGGGGAAACCGATCAATTATTTCTGAGTAGGTATTTGCTGCATCAGCATATTCCTCAACCCGGTAATGAGAGTTCGCAAGTAAATATAATGCCTCTGCCAAATTCTCACCCGGAAGATCCTGCAGAGTAGGGTTGTTCAGTTCGAGGATTGAATTATAGTAATCCTTTAAATAAAAATAGCAAACTCCAATCCGAACTTGAGCCTGAAGAGCCAGAGGACTGCTGGAATGATAGGTTAATAGTTGATCATAATATTTAACCGCATTCTGGTAGTCTTTCATTTTTTCATAAACACTTGCTAAGGCATAGAGTGAGTGGTCTTGAAATTTATTACTTGATTTGTCCTCAATTGCCTGTGTCAAAAAATCTATTGCTTCATCAAGTTTTCCTTCTGCTGCGTAAGATTCTCCAATCCAGTACATCGATGAACCAACATAATCGCTGTTTGGATATTGATAGATTAATAATAAATGATTTTTTCTGCAGAGTGCATACCGCTCAATATCAAAATAAATTAATCCAAGTGTAAATAGAGATTCTTCCCTGAACTTTGACCATACAACATTGTTGGCAATGAATTCGAAACCCGTAGCCGCTTCCTCTTTCTTTCCCATCTTTAAAAGAGAATTAGCAGAATAAAATCTTGCCGAAGCATAAAGCTCATCTTCAACACCATAATCCTCTATAACCGCTTCAAAGATTTTATGAGCATCAGCGAATAACTGCTTGTTATAAGCATCCATTCCTTTGCTAAATTTTTCAGCTACATTCTGACCAAAAGCAAGCGGATTGGACAGAAGACCAACAAAGGGAATTATAATCAAATATTTATTTATTATCCGGTGAACCATATATCAGTTTAAGACGAAACTCGTCTTTTTAGAGTTTCAGAATGATAAGCTCCCATTTGTTAAAAATTCTGCATATTCTTAAGCTAAATATTAGTTTTATTGAGCTTAAAGTCAAGAGACATAATAAAATATGGGAAATCACTTAAAGATAATGCTTA
This sequence comes from uncultured Ignavibacteriaceae bacterium, assembly GCA_963698155.1. Lineage (GTDB taxonomy): Bacteria > Bacteroidota > Ignavibacteria > Ignavibacteriales > Ignavibacteriaceae > IGN2. The sequence goes on from CAVOPS010000014.1 coordinate 54,024, forward strand.
GAATGTATCGGCTTCTCTATAATTATAATGAGATTGTAATGGTTTTTGTCCTCAATTATTTTTAAGTTTATAACATCAAATTGGATTCAATCACTAAAATGGAGAGAAAATGAAAAAGAATTACATAATCGCGTTTGCAGTTATGTTGCTTCTATTGCTTCCAACTTTTACTTCTGCTCAGTTAGTAAAAATTGGGGCGGGTGGTGGAATTACTCAAGTACTTGGTCCAGAATCACTAACTAACGAAATTACTACTTCTGATGGTTGGGGAGGTGCCGGTTTTTCTACTGAGTGGAATATTGGGTTAATTGGTAAAGTTGATCTTCCATTACTTCCAATAACACCAAGAGGATTTATTATTTATCATTCATTTTCAGCAAGTAAAGAATTTCCAGAGTATCGAGATAAATCCAAAAATTGAAACTAACCAAACCATTTTAGAAATTGGTTTAGGTGCACAATATAATTTCATTCCGGCTCCACTCGGGTTTGATCCTTATATTGCTTTAGATATTTCCCTGAACACTTTTGGAGATTATACTACGAATGTCAATGATGCAGGAATTTATAACTGATGGATTTAATAGGTTTGGTGGAGGAATTGGACTTGGGACTGAAGTTACGATTATACCACTAATAAATCTTGATTTCTACTTAAGCTACAAAATGTTCAACCTTACTGGTAAAGAAGACGGTGAGGAGACAATTAGTGCTGTAACTCTCGATGCATTTATAATTTTTAACTTTTTATAATCGTTTTAAGGGAGTGCGCAAAGCGTGCATTCCCTTTTCTTTTTTATATCTGCTCAAAACTTTCAATCCGAAAGAAGTTAAATTGCTATTGCCAATAAATGAAAGACTTACTATCACACTATAAATTTCATCAATTGAAGCTTTTGCTCTGAAGGCTCCATTGATATGAGAATATAGTTGATCATCAAATTTTAATACTGTTAGAACTGCGACTATACATAGCTCTCTTTCCTGCAACGACAGTCCCTTCCTGCCTAACACTTTGCCATAACCCTCAAGCACAAGCCACTCTGCTAAATCGGGAGAAAAACCTTTAACATTTTTGATTAGCTTCTCATATTTATTCCCATAGACTTTCTTACAATTTGCTTCTCCCCTATTTCTGAAATGATAGAGGTTCATGTCAGCAGCTTTAGTTAGTTTTTTATTTGGATATAATTCCTTCAACAATTTTAGCGACAATAAAGCTGAAGGATAACCAACAAAAAGATAATTCTGCAATAATGTCTCGTAAATTTTAATGAAAGGAATTTTTCTTGATTTGGCCTGGGCAACTAGTTCTCTCAGTATATTCATTTTTTGCAGAGCTGATGCAGCAGCAATTAGCGGCAACAATTTTCTCGTATTTAGCTCAGTGATCTTCATATACTTTTTCAAATTGAATTAATAATTGGCTATAAAAAAACCCTCAGTTAAGAGGGTTTAAATTAGATTGGGTAATCACTTTAGCAATCCAAGTTCGTACTCGGCTGATTTACGATAAGTTGCATCCGATTTTGCTTTTTCAAACATCTCTTTGGCCTTCTGCTTATCACCTTTACCTTTATAGGACATTCCCATATAGTAGAGTGGACCGCCCGGAGTAATTTTAGAAATATATTTTGTGGCATTCTCTGCAGCTGCAATTGATTTATCCCACTCGCCAAGTTCAGAATACAATTTTGCAAGTGAAAGAAATGCTGCATCGTAGTTATCGTTCTCAATTGATTTGTTCAAATATTCAATTGCTTTCTGGGAGTTACCATTAGTTGCTTCCTGGCTACCGAGCTTGTAATAAGTCAGCGATAAGTTTTTCTTTACTTTTGTGATAGTCTCACCATTGTTTGTCAGTGTCAAGACCTTTTCAAAATTAACTATGGCCTGGCTATAATCACCAAGGGAAAAAAATACACCACCTAAAGCGTTGTATCCAGACTCAAAATCATTTTTCAGCTTGATAGACTCCTCAAAAGAAATCTTTGCTCCCTGCAGATCGTTGGATTTTTTCTGAGCTACACCTTTCTGATAATAAATACGGTGATCCTTTTCTATTGCCAGAGCTTTATCATAATTGCTGACAGCACCAATAAAGTCATTTGCTTTTAACATGCTGTTGCCTTCATTGTAAAGTTTTGCTGCATCAGGGTTCATATCCTGCGCTTTTACAATTGGAGCTAAAACTAACACCAGTAGAAGCAATACGGGAAAGACTGCTTTTTGTTTCATCAGTGACTTCCTCTTTTGTTTAATGAATAAAAATTGAGTGCGGAAGGCGGGACTTGAACCCGCACGCCAATTAAGGCACTACCCCCTCAAGATAGCGTGTATACCAAATTTCACCACTTCCGCAAAATTGGTTGGTAAAAATATATCCGAAGGTTTTGAAAACCAACACAAGAATAAGTATGGGAAGATTTTACCTTATCCTGTAATCTTCAACTTATTCCTGATCTGGTGGAGGAGGTCTCCGTTCCTTCATTATTAGCTTTCTTATCTCATCCTTAAAATTTCTCTCGAATATTAAGAGCTTTGCTATCTGTTCGTAGGAAAGAATATCCGATAAAGAATTAATAAAATCAGTCCTGTTTTTTTCCAATTGATTGCTTAATGTGTTGATTTCATTAATGTTAGCTTTAATCTCATCAACAGTGGCAACTCTGCCGCTTTTAAATATTACTTCCAGATTATTAATATTTTCCTTTATCTTCTCCTGAATTTCTTCCTGCTGTTTTTGGTGTTCGGATTTTCTTGCGAAAAATCGCAGAGTAGTTTCTTCATCCATTTCCAAAGTTTCTATCAACTTAATTTTTTCAAGCTGCTCAAACTTTGCTCTCATTTCTTCGTCCTGCCACTTGCCCCTTTGAGGAATAATTATTCCTGAGATGAAAAATAAAAGCGTTAGCGTGTAATAAATTGTTTTCATAATGCATCCTCTTTTAATAAATCAGAATTTAATATTTCATTATAGATAAGTTCAACTTCATCCTTCGATAAACCGGAAATAATTTCATGGTATTCGATATCATATGTTTCAGCCACTTCATTGTTTACTTTAAGGTTAGTTTCGAACAATGAAATCAGTTCGGGTTTGTATAAGCTGTCTGAAATTATCTCATAAACCCCCTGATCACCATTCAGATTTTTAAGCAGTTCAATTCTCTGGTTTTCATTTAATGATTGTGTGAACTCCTGAAGGTCAGTCAATTCGGTTTTAGCATTAAAAAAGTTTTTCAGAACCACTATTGAAAGGATAAATACCAGCATTGCCCCGAAAGCATAACCCAGATTCCTTTTTACAGAAAAAATCTTGGGAGCATCGAGTTTATCCCTGAACTCGGGTAGAATTGAATCGAGATAAAGCGGATTTAATTTTAATTTTTTAATCTCATCGGTTTCTGCATTAACTTTTAAATATTTTTCGAATTCTTCTCTCAATTCGACCGAGTTATTCATATCCACTTCGAATGCATTTCTCTCCTGTGGGGATAACTCATTCTCGATATATTTTACTATTCTTTCATCAGTAGTCATTTTTTTCCATAAGCTCCTTCATTTTTCTGAAAGCGTGAAAATAATTAGCCTTTAATGTACCGATGGATTTTCCTGTCATGTTTGATATTTCTTCATAGGAAAAATCATCATAATTTCTCATAACAAAAACCTGTCTCTGCTTGACAGGTAAACTATTTAAATGCTTTTCCATTTTTAAAAATCTTTCCCTTGATTCAATGTCCTCAATTATGTTCTCGTAACCAGAGTTCTCAACAATCTCATCGGAACTAAAGGTAAATAATCTTGTCAGTTTTTTCTTCTTAATCAGATTCAGGCTCCGCGTTGCTGTTATTTTATAAATCCAGGTATACAATGCCGAACTAAAATTAAATGTGTTTAACTTGTTGTGCATCACTAGAAGAACCTGCTGAACAATATCGTGAGCATCATCGTGATCACCAAGCATTCGGCGAGCATGCCAGTAAATCCGTTCCTGGTATTTTCTTGCAAGTATGTTAAATGATTGCTCATTACCGGATAAAAAATCCCGGACAAGTTCATAATCATCTGTTTTTACATTCATCCCGGATTATAACTATTCTTATAATTTTAGACACAAAAATATCCCATAAGGTTTAATTATTCACTATTAAACCTGAGAATAAATATTGATGTCTAAATGGTAACAATTATAAATCACTATTTAACAAGGAATAAAAAAATGAGAACTAAGATGTTCGCACTTATCGCAATTCTTTCTGTTTTGCTGGTTTCCCAGAATCTTTTTGCACAAGAAATGATGGTACATAAAAATAAGATGATCAGTGCAAGATGCACCAAAAATTAAATCTGACTGAAGAGCAGCAGGAAAAAGTCGATGTTTTAAAATTAGCTCATCAGAAAGAGATGATTGATCTGAAAGCCAATCTTGAAAAGAAAGAAGTTGAAATGGCTGAGCTGAAGAATAAAGGAAATTATACCAGGGAAGAATTCTTAAATAAAATAAGTGAAATTATTTCTGCCAGAAACAAAATTGCTCTTTCACTGGCTAACCATCAGATGGATATCTATCAGTTATTAGATGATAATCAGAAAAAAGAATGGAATAAGTTTTCAGGATGAATGTGGTGAAAAAAGAGAAAAGAGAATGATGAAAATGATGAAGAGATGTTGAGTGGAGTTGAATAATATTTTTTGAAAATCTTTCTCCACGAAATGCCGGCCGATGCTGCCGGCTTTTTTTATGCTAAATCCCCGGTGATCGGTCTTAAAACAATTTCTTCAGTAACGAGGTTATCTTTTTGAAATAAGCAGAAACAATTATGCGTGCTATACTTTCAGGATTCATCATTAGTTCACCTTTTTCCTTCCTGATCTCTTGAGTCCACATCGAAGTTTCAGTTGCACCGGGAATAACATTAATTACCCGAATATTATTTTTTCTTACTTCTTCACGAAGTGAATTACTGTATCCAAGAAGTCCCATTTTTGATGCAGAATAAACAGAGCTTCGTGTAAAAGTTTTATCAACAACAACAGATAGAATATTTATTATCGTTCCAGACTCGTTCTTAATGAATGTGGGAAGGACAGCTTTAATGGAATAAATTGCTCCAAGCAAGTTTGTATTGATAATATCGTTTATCTCATTAACAGAATTATCTGCTGCGTGCTTGAAAGAAGTAACACCTGCATTATTGATTAAACAACTTACTTCGAATTCGCTGCTGATTTTTTTGAATGCCTGCTCTACATTAGTATGTGATGCAACATTGCAGGGAAAGGTATAAATATTATCTCCTTGTTTTCCAGCTTCATCTTTCAATCGTTCTAATTCCTGAGCTCTTCTTGCAGAAATAAAAACATTACACCCGATTTTAGCAAATTCAAGTGCAACAGCTTTGCCAATACCTGAGCTTGCACCTGTAATCCATATTCCGTCTTTCCTAGCCATGATTATAAATTTTTATGAGCGATTAAATTTAGAAATTCTGTACGCGTACGGGGATCTTCCTTAAAATCTCCGTGAACAGCACTTGCCGTTGCAGATGAATTTTGTTTTTGAACTCCACGCATCATCATACACATATGATATGCTTCTGAAACGACAGCAACACCTCTTGGCTGAAGATACTGTTCGAGAGTATCAGCTATTTGCTGAGTCATTCTTTCCTGAACCTGTAATCTGCGAGCAAACACATCAACAATTCGAGGAATTTTGCTCAAGCCAATTATCTTGCCATCAGGAATATATGCCACGTGAACTTTGCCATAAAACGGAAGCATATGATGTTCACAAAGACTATAAAAATCTATATTCTTTACCAACACCATTTCATCATACTTCTCATTAAACACAGCATCATTCATAACTTCTTCAATATCTTTATTATAGCCAGATGTAAGGAACTCATAAGCATCAGCAACTCTGCGTGGTGTTTCTAAAAGTCCTTCCCTTTTAGGATCTTCACCAATATTTTCCAACAAATCATTTATCAATATTCTTATTTTTGAATTATCCACTTTTATTCTCCTTTTGTACTCAAAATAATTATTCTCTGTCTCGTACAGCTTTACTGAATATAATTTCCCTCCTGGAATTTTATTTGCAAGTTGATTCCAAATGGCAATAGTAATATTCTCAGAAGTTGGAATTATTCCCTGCATAAATTCCGTATCAATATTCAGATTTTTATGATCAACTTTTGAAATAACAAACTCGTGCATTATCTCTTTTAGTTTTTTAATATCAAGAACAAAACCGGTGTCAGGATTAACTTCGCCAGTTACAGTAACTTCTAAAGTGTAGTTATGCCCATGCCAGTTTGGATTGCTGCACTTTCCAAACATCTTAAAGTTTTCTTCATCAGTAAGTTCAGGCTTGAACAGACGGTGAGCTGCAGCGAATGTTTCTCGTCTTGTTAAATAAACTTTCTTTGCCATTATAATTCTTTCAATGCGTCCATTACTTCTTTATTGTGTTCCTCAACTTTCACTTTCGGAAATATTTTACTGATCTTTCCTGACGCATCAATAATGAATGTTGTTCTTACTATACCCATATATTTTTTTCCATACATACTCTTTTCCTGCCAGACGCCATATTTTTCAACAACTTCTTTTTTCTCATCGCTTAAAAGATTGAAGGGAAGCTTATACTTATCTGCAAATTTTTTGTGCGATTCAACGGAATCAGCACTGACACCAATTATTTCAGCTTTCATTTTGCCAAACTTCGGAAACTCATCTCTGAAGTTGCAAGCTTCTTTAGTGCAGCCGGATGTATCATCTTTCGGGTAAAAATATAAAACGACAGGTTTTCCTTTAAAGTCAGCAAGAGAGATTACTTTTGCATCCTGGTTTTTCAATTTGAAAGATGGTGCCTTATCACCAACATTGAGAGCCATACTTTTCTCCGTTAATTTTAAATATTATTAAGAAATGAATTAAACACGAAATAAATTTAAGTATGATTTTTGTGTATAACAATTAACGATTGTAAACAATAAATGAGGATGATTAGTTCAAACTACAATCGAGAGAAATATGTTACAAGCTAATTTAACTAACTCAGCAAACCTTCTTTTTTACACCAGCTATAGAATCCTTCTTCAAGCTGCTCAAAGGAATCAATTGCAAAAAGGATCGGCTGGAGATGCCAAACATCATATTCCTGATTTACAATTTTTTCGGGATCAAATGGTTTTACTTCCACTTTATCGGAAAGTGAATGCTGAACTTCTTTATGAGATGAAAAACACCGGCGCCATAAATTCTTCGTCCTTCAGGATTATTTATCAGACCAAATTCAACTGTGAACCAATGGAAAGTTTCAAGCTTTACGCTGTTATTACCTTTCGCATTCAATGCTGCTTCACCAAACTTTTGATAGAATGATGCAAAACTTTTATTTGTTAGCAATGGCATATGACCAAATATATCATGGAATAGATCCGGAGCAGGAGTGTAATCAAGTTCTTCTTTACCGCGTATGTAATCAGTAGAAGGAAAAACTTTTCTTCTGAGCAATTCAAAAAAATTCTGCGATTGAATCAATCCCGGAACTCTTGCCACTTTCCAACCGGTGATTTTATTAAACACATGACTTAAATCTTTTAATGAAGGAATTTTATCAGGTGAAAGCTTAAGCTGTTCAGTGCCATCCATGTATTCTTTGCAAGCTCTACCGGGAAGAAATTTCATCTGACGCTCATACAAATACTTCCAGCTTTGCTGATCGGATTCAGGATAATCAGGATATTTTATTTCATCGTGTTCTGGGACAGGACCATCCAGCCATTGAGGAATACAGCGTGGGTCGATTCCTTCCTGTGCAGCTTTTTCGTATGCAGATAATCCGACTTCGGCGGATTATTTCTTTTTTCTGATCTTTCATTCTTATATCCTGTTAAAATGATTGGAAGATTTTAAGTTTAAGTTAAATATTAGTAGTTATTAATTCAATCTGATTTAGAGGATATTAACTTCTTCCTCAAGCTTGATTCCGAACTTGTTTGCTACTTCCTCTTTGATTCGCATTGCAAATTCAAGAATTTCCGAACCGGTTGCATTTACCAAAATTACAAATAACAAGAGCATGATCAGGAGACGTGCCAACATCGCCGACTCGTTTTCCTTTCCAGCCGCATTTTTCAATCAGCCAGCCAGCTGATATTTTAACATGTCCTGAATCGGATGAAAAACTGACGATATCAGTAAATTCTAATTTTAATTCTTCAAATGTCGCGTGATTCATTTCAGGATTTTTAAAAAAACTTCCAGCATTTCCAACTTTCTCAGGATCAGGAAGCTTGCTTCGTCTGATTTCTGCAACCGCAGTGCTAACATCTTTTATGGTTGGATTTGCTATTCCTTTTTTTGAAAGATAATCACTTAATGCTTTATAACTTGTGTTTGCTTTTGAACTCTTCGAAAGCTTCAATCGGACAGAAGAAATAATAAATTCATTTTTCAATTCTTCTTTGAAGATACTTAAGCGGTAAGAAAATCGGCATTCATTTTTACTAAAAGTTTTTTTCTCACCTGATTCAATAAAAATACCGCTTAATGAAACAAAAGTATCTGCCAGTTCCTGACCATAAGCACCAATATTCTGAATTGGCGCTGCGCCAACTGTACCAGGAATGAGAGTAAGATTTTCTATCCCCCCAAAATTTCTCTCAACACAATATTTTACAAGCTCATCCCAGATAACTCCTGCACCAGCTTCAATCAATACTGATTCGTCATTCTCTTCAATCACATTTATTCCTGAAATAGAAACTTTGATTATCATCCCTTCAAAGTCCTTTAGTGAAGAGAATGTTGCTTCCACCACCAAGTATTAATTTTCTCTCAGGTTTATTTTTTTTATCACCGATCATTTCAACTAATTCTTCTTCGGAAATAACTTCAGCAAAAAGTTTTGCTTTAGCCTCAACTCCGAAAGTGTTTAGATTTTTCAGTGATTGATTTTGGATTAACAAAATTTTATTAGTGTTTGTTGATAATAAACAATCGATTTATCTTTGCTCGGTCAAATTTAAGAAATCATCATCTAATTTTTGCACAGGTAAATGAAAAGAAAAATAGCACCGAGGAAAAGAATTCATTTCGATCAGTCGGGAGTAATTCCTTACAGAAAGAAAAACGGCAGGATTGAGGTTTTGCTTGTTACATCTATCAGAAGAAAAAATTGGATAATTCCAAAAGGGTTTATTGAATATCATCTTACACCTTTTCAATCAGCAAAAAAGGAAGCGTTTGAAGAAGCCGGAGTAAGAGGCGGCAATGCGACAAAAATTCTCGGCAGCTACACAGTCAAGAAAAAACGGCAGCGAACTTCTAACAAAAATTTATTCGATGAAAGTTACGAGAGTTTTCAAAGATTATCCTGAAAAGAACTTACGAAAGAGAAAATGGTTATCCAGTTTATGATGCAGCAAAGAAAGTTAGTATTCCGGAAATTGCAAGGATGATAAGAAAATTGGGAAGGAAGAATTCGAGGAAATAGTCACCCTGAACTTGTTTCAGGGTCTGCATTTGATTCTGAAAGATATAAAGAAGAAAAGTTAGCCTATTCGATTTTTAATTAAACACCATTGCGTCCTTTGGACACCTCCTCACTTTTAGGAGGGGATAATGTATTCATTACTTCTTGAAGTGACTTTTTACCTTTGACAACACACCATCCAAATTCAGCAGTTACTTCCTGGTTTTCAAATCTGATTACTCTTAATCCTCTTCTTCAAGTTTCATAGTTCTTTGTTCGTCATCTTTAATTGCTTTTTCATCGAAGTGAAAATCACCATCCAGTTCAATGACTAATTTTTCTTTAGGACAGTAAAAATCGACAATGAACGATTTAATGCTCGACTGTCTTCTAAACTTTCTTCCTTCAAGTTGGTCTATTATTTAAATATTCCCACAAAAATGCTTCTGCTTGAGTTGGACTATTTCTCAATTTCTTTCTTCTACCTTTTAATTTTGGCGCGTTAAATGTTCTCATACACTAAATTAAAAAATGGTTTTTCCCTCCTGCCGAGGAGGGGACGAAGGGGTGGAGGGTGAAAAGTTAGCATAATATTTTTTAGATTAACACCACCCCGTCCTTCGGACACCCCTCCTCACTTGTGAGGAGGGGATTCTATTTGAATTTTTTATTTCAACAATATCATCTTTCTTAATATCACTGAAAACAGGTATTCCTTTTTCACTCTGGACTATTATCTGGCAGAGATAGACTCCGCTTACAAATGGATTCTTCACCTTTATCAAATCTGTTTTTCCATCTCCGTTGAATTCTACTTCGTAATATCCTGCTTCCTGGTATTGATTGACCAATACTTCTACCAACTCTCCTTTTACATCATAAACATACAGCTTTACGTATGCTCTCTCTTTAAGCTTGTAACCAATCGTTGTTGTTGGATTGAATGGATTTGGATAGTTCTGGTAAAGAATGTAATTGTTAACAGGTTTCCATTCGTTCTTTACTGATACAAGTATTACTGCTACTTCCTCTGATGGATTTGATTCATTTCCCTGGTTATCTACTCCTGTCAGCTTGAAGTAAAGTCTTTCTACTCCGGGTGGTATTAAATGATAATAGAATGTATCTGTAAGTGAAGCAACAAGCTTTGTTGAATCTATCTGGAAGTTATTTGTTGTATCCCTGTAAAGATTGTAATAACTGAAGTCTGCTTCTGTGTTTCTATTCCACTTTAGAGTTATTGTTGTGCTATCCACACTTGCAGTAAGGTTTCTTGGAGGTTTTGGTGCAAGGTCCTGGTAAAGATAACTTTCTCCATAAGGACCACCGTAAAGACCGATATCGCTTCTTGTTCCGTCTTTATCCAGAATGTTTGGATCGCCTGCATCTATTAAAGGTGAATATTTCTGAAGATGAAAATCCAATTCTCCTTGAGTTGTGTCATCATTTATTATCATTGGGTCAATTGAGAGGTTTGTAGTATCTGGTGTAAACCCGCCATAATTTATTCCATTATTCCAAGGAATTGTTATATTGAGCAATAAGATTTGATTATCCCAAGCTCCTATACCTTTATTTGTGACATTTGTACTACATTATTTTTAACAATGTCATTCGGACCAGCAAGAATTCCGTAGTGAATTAAAGGTCCTGTTACATAATTATTATATTACTTCTACAGTTGAACCGTATTTATAAATACCGTCATATCCAACTTCTGCAATAATTAAGTTATTAAATATTTTTACGATACCACCAATTCCAGAACGTATGCCATCTGGACATACAATCTACTAATACAATAACATTGTTTGTTATCGTTGGACTTGAACCTAAACCGTTTCAGGATTCCATCACCTCGTCCTGCTACAATATAATTTGAGTCAATAATTGGGTTGTAATCATCTGTAAATGCTTGGATATCTAATTCCTGCTACAATAATTGCTTGTGAATTTGGATCAGTATAAATAGAATTATTTTTTACCAGTGCATTTGAATTTGAAATATCCATACCAGTAGCAATGATTATCAATAAGTATTGTTATTATGGTCGCAAAAGATCCATTCAGAATTCCTTGATTTGCATTTGGATATTTTATTTAAAAGTAACCAGACTATTTCCATCTACTGCAATCCCCACTCCCCAAGATTAGAATTATTATCAACAAGTACGTGAAATCCAGTTAATAAGTGAACTATCTTAGCAGTTTCAACAGATCTATAATTTTGTGAAGTAACTAAATTTTGTGTATTAACAACACAACTATCCATCCCTGCTCCAATAAGCGATAACCCGGATATCATAACAACCTGCTCTTCATAAACTCCGTTGGCTACGTAAATAGTATCACCAAAAACAGAAATGTTAATGCATTTTTGGATCCTATCTGCTGCTGTGTCCCAGGATAGTATAAGGTGGAATAGTACTGACCGGTTTTGCTTACGTATCTTATCGTAGCGTTAAGCGGTAAGCTATAAGCTGTAAGTAGAAAAATTGTTAGTAAAACGATGTTATAAGTTTGGTAATATTATTTTTCATAGTTCTATACTCTTGCAATTTGAGATTCTTTCAGTTGCTCCGCTCCTTCAGAATGACATCGTGTTCAGTCATTCTGAGCGAACTAAGGATTCTGAAATCTTCGTCACTTCGGGGTCAGAATGACAGTCGAAACTTAAGAAAATAAGTGAGAGAGAAGCGAGAGGAGAATAATAAAGTCAGTATAGGTTTAGAATTCTTCTGGTTCAGCTTTTAGCAATTTATTACATACTTCTTTGATAAGATCATAATCAAATCCTTTTGAGAAGAGATAGGTTGATAATTTATTCCGTAATTCTTTAGTTTCTAAATTTCTTTTCAGAAGCGCTTCGTATTTTTTCTTAGCAAGCTTCATTGCACTTTCAAGATCTGATTCTGTTGGTCGTTCGCTAACATTTCATCAATTACTTTTGAAGCAACTCCTCTTTTGAACAATTCACCTTTTATTTTTTTACTGCTCCAGTTTTTAGTTTTACTTTTTTCTGCCACGAATGCACGAATAAATTCTTTGTCATCCAGATAGCCATTCTTCTGCAAATCTTCAATTACTTCATCAATCAGTTTCTGCTCGTAATCTTTATTCCATAATTTTCTTCTCAGCTCAGAAGAAGAGTGCTGCCTTCTACCCAGCAGTCGGAATGCTCTCTGCTTGATATGAAAAAGTTTATTCTGCTCGATTAATAAAGAAAAGCGGTCTTCAGAAATATCATCGCCTTTCTTCAAACCGCTTTTTAGAAATACTTCAACTGCTAAGAACAGCAGTGAGTCATTATCAAAATAAATTGTTACATCACTTTTACCTTTTTTAACAACTTTAAGAACCAGCATTTCTTAAGATAATTATTTAGTTTTTTTATCCTTCTGCTTCTGCTTGTCATCAACTTCTTCTTTCTTCCCATCACCACCATTCTTGATCATACCAAGCTTGGTGCGAAGTTCTTTATCTAACTTATTTCTTAACTCTGCCATTTCAATTAACTTCTGCCTGAATCCTTCCCTACCCTGAAAACGATCTTCACCATAAGAGAACCAAGCACCACTCTTCTTAACTATTCCCTGATCAACTCCAAGATCTATCAAGTCACCGGTTTTACTAATTCCTTCATTGTAAAGAATATCAAACTCAACCTGTTTAAATGGCGGAGCAACTTTGCTTTTTACAATTTTAACTTTAGTCCTGTTGCCGATAACATCTTCGCCTTCTTTTATTGCAGCTATTCTTCTAATATCAATTCTTACAGAAGCATAAAACTTAAGCGCATTTCCGCCAGTTGTTGTTTCAGGATTACCAAACATAACTCCAATTTTACTTCTTAGCTGGTTGACAAATATTACAGAAGTCTTGGATTTTGAGATTGCTGCAGTAAGCTTACGAAGAGCTTGTGACATTAATCTTGCCTGCACAGCCATTGTTGCGTCTCCCATTTCTCCTTCAATTTCGGAACGCGGAACTAAAGCAGCAACTGAATCGATTACAATTACATCAAGTGCATTGCTGCGGACTAATGTATCGGTAATTTCAAGTGCCTGTTCGCCGTAATCGGGTTGAGAAATAAGAAGATTTGCAGTATCAACTCCGAGTTTTTTAGCATAGTTAACATCAAGTGCATGTTCTGCATCAATGAAAGCAGCCAGTCCGCCCATCTTTTGTGCTTCTGCAATTACATGAAGACAGAGTGTAGTTTTTCCACTTGATTCCGGCCCATAAACTTCTGTAACCCTTCCTCGTGGTATTCCTCCAATACCGAGAGCGTAATCAAGTGAGAGTGCACCAGTTGGAATAGCTTCAATATCAGCCACGATTCCATCGCCCAACTTCATTATGGAACCTTTACCATAAGTTTTCTCGATGGACAGGATAGCATCTTCAATAATTTTCATTTTTTGTTCTTTATCTGCAGCCATTTTAGTCTCCATTATTTAAGTTCATAAATTTTTAAAACTTTATATTCAGATCCACTGGGTTTGAGCACACTCTGTATAAGAGCAATTTCATTAGCATTAAATTTAATCGGATTGAATGAATACTCTTTAAATCTTTTAATGAATTTCTCGCTTACCTTGTCTTTAATCCGAAGTAAAGTTAAATGCCCTTTGAATTTTCTTTTTTCAACTTCGATGTCATACTTCTTCAACCTATCATTCAACTCATCGACAAGTGAAACAATAGATTCATCAGTTTCTAAATTACACCAGAGTATTCTTGCCTCATTATCCCGGAAGAAAAAACCAAATCTTGAAACTATACAATCAAAAGCAGAATAATTTTTAACAAACTCAAGTTCATCTATGATTTGCTGAAGAAGCTCTTCCTTAACTTCACCAATAAATTTTAAAGTAAGATGAACTTTTTCTTTTGCTTCCCACCTGTAGTGCAATGGATTTTCAGCAAGAGCGTAACAATGATTAAAGATTTCTTTCCTAATCTCATCGGGAATTTTTAATGCAACAAATAACCTAATCATCCGGAGAAATTCCGAGAAGCTGTCTTCTTAAAAAATCTAAAGCAGCTTGTGCAGTTCGCTGCTTATTCAACAACCGGTCATCACCAAAATTATATTTTCTTGCCGGTACAGACTTTATCATCGCAGTAGCCAATATAAACAAGCCCTATTGGTTTATCAGCTGTTGCTCCGGTTGGACCCATTATCCCCGTTGTTGCTAAGCCAATATCTGCACCGCTTGTTGATTTAACTCCTTCGGCCATTTGCATTGCAACTTCCATGCTTACAGCACCGTGCTCTGCAAGTGTATCTTCATCAACTTTAAGAATTTCAACTTTGGCAGCGTTGCTGTAACAAATTACACCGCGCTCGAAATATTTGCTGCTTCCGCTTACATTAGTCAGCATATTTCCGACTAGCCCACCGGTACAAGATTCAGCAGTTGCAATTTTAAGTTCTCTTTCCAGAAGAAGTCTTCCAACTACCGCTTCTAGCTGATCATCACCAACTCCATAAATAAATCTTCCGGCTTTACTTCTGATTCTTTGTTCAACTTCCATTATTTTATTATTCAACTCCTTTTCATCTTCACCTTCAACAGAAATCCGAAGTTTTACTCCGAATTGATTTGGAAGAAAAGCTAATTTAGCTCCTTGCAATAATTCATCAAGGTTTCCTAATCTTTCATACAATGTTGATTCAGGGATGCCTGTAGTTTGCAGCATCTTTTTCCTAAGAATCTTTTGTCCGGTCACCAATTCTCTCCTTTAATTTCGGGATAACTGTTGATTCCATCATCGCCTGCATTTCATAAGGAACGCCCGGCATCACTGCATAAATCTTATTATCTTTTTCAATCCACAAACCAGGTGCAGTGCCAAGATTGGTTTCTAATTACTTCGGCAATTTTCGGAACTTTTGCCTGATCAATATTTACATTCGTAACTTTTCTTTTTCTCTTTTCAAAAAGAGCTTTAATGTCTTCCAGGACTTCTTTGTTTTCAACTAATTCTGTATTAAAGAAATCAACAATTGATTTTCTTGTAACATCATCGTGAGTTGGACCAAGACCGCCAGTTATTAATATCAAATCTGTTGTTTCGGATGCCAACTTCAATTCATCCAGAATAAAATTATTATCATCACCAACAACTGAAGTTTTCTGAACAGGTATGTTAATTTCGAAAAGCTGTTCCCCTATGTATGCTGCATTTGTGTTGAGAGTATTTCCAAGAAGAATTTCATCGCCAATCGTAATAATGTATGCTTTCATTTCAATCAAAATAATGTGGTTAAAAAGTTACCGAACAAATATACTACAAGATGCATAATTATGAGAGTGTAAATGCCGGATACACATCATCAATCATAATTCCCAATCCGCCTTTAAGCCTTTCCAGGTTTCTTGCCGGAGGTGGTTTGATTATATCAAGAATCCTCCAGAGAAAAAATGTTGCTATTATAATTCCGAAAGTTTTTGGTAAAGCAATAAGAGATATCCAGGTACCGACAACTTCATCAATTGTGCATTGAGCAGGATCTTTTCCATATTCTGCTTCGAATTTTGTTCCGATATAAATTCCATAAACCATAAAAATTACTAAATTGCAGGAATGATAACAAACAATTGCTCAAATCCAGGTATAAGGTAAATTATTATCGCAGCTAGACTTCCAACTGTTCCTGATGCAACCGGGAAATATCCGGTAAAAAATCCTGACCCTATAAATTTTTCGAAAAAATTAATTTTCAATTTTTAAAAGCTTTAAAATGATTTTCCAATTTCTGACGATATAAAGTAATCCGGAATGAAATGTTATCATCGTGATTAGTAATGCAATAAAATATATTAACTGCTTATTAAGCAGTGATGAAATTAAGTCCCCATAAACAGAATTAATTTCAGGTGTAAATTGAGCAACATATAGAATCAGCAAGTAATAAAGAAAAATCATCTGCAGCATGGTTTTCCATTTTGCATAATAGCTTGTAGTAAAATGCGTAGATTTTCATATCAGCAAATACTCTGAGAAGAGTAATAATAACATCTCTCCCAACAATAATAATAACCATCCACCATGGAATTAAATCAACGACAGCAAATCCTATAAATGCAGTTGAAGTTAAAATTTTATCAGCCAGCGGATCCCAGAATTTTCCCCAGCTTGTTATGTAATTAAATTTCCTGGCAAGCCAGCCATCGTACCAATCAGAAAGTGCAGCTACAATATAAATTGCTACCGAAACCTGCTTCATCCAGATTATATCCGAAAGGAAAAAAAATAGGAATACCGGAGAAAGTATTATTCTTAAAACAGTAAGTTGATTTGGAAGCGTCATTTAATAATAAGATCCCGGTTGCGAAGAAATACAAGACTAATTTCAATAATTAGCTGTAATTCTAATAAAAAAACTATTAGGAATAAAATTAAACTAAGCTATTCCCGGTAAGTTTTTTATAGATGTCGAGGTACTTTTCGCTGGTTTTATTGATAATATCATCAGGCAGCGGTGGCGGAGGCGGCTGCATATTAAATTTTATTGAGATCAGATAATCGCGGACGAATTGTTTATCATAGCTTTCCTGCCCTCTTCCCTTTTCATATTTATCAAGAGGCCAGAACCGTGAAGAATCAGGAGTCAGCACTTCATCAACAAGAATTATTTTACCATCAATTTTTCCGAATTCAAACTTTGTATCTGCTATGATAATTCCTTTTGTCAGGGCATAATCCGAAGCTTTTTTGTAAATATTTAATTGTAGCTTCTTTTACAGCATTAAATGTATTCTTATCAACAATTTGCATTGCTTGTTCAGCAGAAATGTTTTCATCGTGCTCACCGATTTCAGCTTTTGTTGATGGAGTAAATAATGGCTCAGGAAATTTTTCTGATTCCTGTAATCCTTGTTGTAAGTTTGATTCCGGAAATCTCACCTGTCCTTTTATAATCCTTCCAGCCTGAACCGGTGATATATCCACGCACGATACATTCAATCGGAACAACCTTTGCTTTTTTAATAAGCATTGATCTGCCATTAAGAACGTCAGCATATTCTTTACATTCAGCAGGATACTTGTTTACATCAGTAGTAATGAAATGATTCGCAATTATATCTTTTGTGAGGTTAAACCAGAACTCAGAAATTTTTGTAAGCACCATTCCTTTGTAAGGAATGCCCTGGTTCATTATTACATCGAATGCTGATATTCTATCAGTAGAGACAAGCAGGAGATAGTTGCCCACTTCGTAGATATCCCGAACTTTACCGCGTGCGTATAATTTTAATTTAGGAAAATTTGTTTGAAGAATTACTTCAGGCTGCATAGAATTCCCTCGATTTTTAGTCGAAATATATTATCTGCTGTTCTTTTATCAAATAAGTTTTAATAAAAAAGCGACCGATTACACTTTGCCAAGCTAACATGAATCAGCCGATTTTCTTTAATTCAAATTTCATTTCGTCATAACCTAATAGATTCATAACTGTTCCAATAAATCCTTTAGAATCAATAAATGCTTCAAGTTTCACCAGACCAATTTTAGGAGTCCGCCATTCATAAAATTTAGTATGTGAACCACTTTTCTTTTTGCGGATATCAATTTGAAATTTTACACAATCAAATTTACCCGCTTCAGTCTCCACCATTTCTCTTCCTAAAACTTTACCTGAGACCTTTATGGTGTCAGGATTTTCTTCATCAATATATTCAACACCATTCCACGTCCAGGAATCATTATTTTTAAGCGGGAATGGAAATCTTAAATAGGGACGATTATAAGTTACTGCAGCACTTGATGAAATAAAAAGAAATACATCTACTTCCTGTTCAAGTTTTGTCAAAAAAACTGTATCGTTTTCAACATAAACTGTTTGAACAAAATAGAAATCATCGTTTCGTAAATCCATTATATAACTGTTGCCTTTTTTCTTTACCTCAGCGTATGCTTCACCCATGCTTGAATTGTAAACTAACTTTAATGATGGATTTGTTGGAAAATAATCTGAATTTATTACTTCCATTGAATTTAGTCCACTGATTTCTTTGTAGTTCAATTCGCTGAAAATCAAAATCGAGGAACTAATTAAAATTATTACTACAGCGACGCTTATTTTTTTGATCACTATGGTTTCTCCTAAGTTAAAAAGTTTTTTTTCAAGATTAGGTAATTTACTATAAAAATTTTAAGGTATTAAAGAGCGTTTCTTAAAGACAAATTAAATTATGTAACCTCGTTGAGCGAGAGTTAAACGGCGACATGTGTGCTCTTAAATAATATTTATAATTTATTTCTTTTCTTATATAAATATTGCTTAAACTTTTTTAAAACATTTTCTAATTTTTCAAAATATATTGAATTACACTTTTGGGACTTGCATACTTTTCATAGTACATATTTGCCCCATTTTCTAAATGCTTTTTATAATCTTTATTCGCTACTAATAAATTTATTGCATCTTCAAGTTCAGTTTTATTGGTAACGAAATGGATATTTTCTCCATGAATTAATTCTTCCGGCAATTCATTCGATAGAGGCGTTGATATAATTGCTTTTCGCATAGCTAAAAACTCTGCCAATTTCCAGCCATGACAATTAAAAACCGCTGGTGTATTAAACACAAAAGAAGATAAGATAGTATTCTTTATATATTTTTCAATTGGATATCGTTTTAAATAAATAATATCTTTAAAGTCATTGTATTGAGGATGTGAAGCTTCTGAATAAAATCCTCCTTCAAATTCAATTTCCTTATGTGGTTTACATAATTCTATAAAAATTTTACGTAAAACGTTTGTACCTGTAATACAATTATCATGCTTCCACAAAGTTGCTATAAAAAAAATATAGTGCTTATTTGCAATAGAAGTTTTCAATTTGTCTGAAAAGTTGAGTTTTTTATAGTAGGATTCTATGTATGACCGTCTGAAGTAAAGTGAAAAATAGTCTATAAAATGAATTTTAATTGGAACCAATGGAGCGAAATTACATCGTATAAGATTTGCAAGACAGTAATAAATAGTTTTCCAGAATCCCCATAATTTAATTCCAAAACCTGGGGGAATTGAAATTATTTTCTCGTTATGGTTATATCCCGATTGAGTTTTATTGAAATTAATTTTCGCATATTTATTACACCATTTATAAGCGTTTTCTTTTATTGTAACCTTATCTCTGAAATCGATAATTATTTTCTCAATACTATCTTCCTTTAAAAGAATAAAAGCCATATAATGATCAAACGAACTAGATTCAGATTTTCTATTTAAGCCTTCAAAGTACTTTGAAGAAAATAAAATATTTTTTTTTCCAAAAGTTTGTTCCAAACCTTTAATATAGTAGGATGAGTACTTGATCCTATTTAAGGGATCTAAAATTACTTTGTACACTTTTATCCTAACTTCTAATTTTTTTGATTAACAAATCACTTCACTTAAGATTATTATTGGAAACATTTATTATTAATAATTAGATACAAATAAATTAAGAAACAATTGGATATAATTTGATCCTATTACAATCACATTATTATTTTTATTTAATTTATTTTGTTTAAGTTATTCTTACTATATGATTATTTAAAATCAGATTAAAATAGCAGGGTAGAGAGATTCACGCTCTTATAAATCCAAGCTATATGAAAATTTTATATAAGTGTTTATGAATTTATGCAAGAAACTGTAAGAAGGAGATTGAAATGATATTTCATGATTATTCATTTATTAAATAGGCCTCAAAGTATATATCTTTCTGTATTGCTTGACCTAGATATTCCACAGGAAAAAGAAAGAAAAAATTTATCCAGAAAGTTTTACTTCTTTTTGAATAAGAAAGAAATTCAAACTTTCGCCCGAAGTTTCGCATTTTCAGTACCCTTAATTCTAACTTATCAAAAAAATACTTTAGCGAGTATTTGTTAAAACCAATAACATGGTAAGGAGAATCAAAAGGTTTTATTTTTTCAGATTCATTCTTTTTACCGGTAAGAACAAATACAAGTTTTCTGACATTATTAAAAAGGCAATCTTCATTAGGAACTCCAATGTAGATGACACCACCTTTACTTAAAAGTTTTTTTATGTGTGATAAGTATTCAAACGGATTTAGAACATGTTCAACAACTGAATCAACATAGATAAAATCAAAGTAGTTCTCTGGTAATTTAGATTCGAGTAGATTGGATTGTATAAACTTTATATCGGAAAGTTTTGTTTCCTGAAGCCTGTTATCAACTATGTCAATTCCTGTTGCTTCCCAACCTCTACTATGAGCTTCCAATAATCCCTTTCCCTCACCTGCACCAACGTCCAGATATCTAAGTTTATGATTTTTATTTTCAATTAAACTTTTTGCTGTATCGAATCTTTCGGCTAGTTCTTTTTTCCTTTTCTTGACTAACCAGTTAGATTGATTGGAAAAATATTCGGTATTATAAAGTTCGCTCCATTGATTGCTGCTAAAATTAATTTGAGGTGACACATAGTAAAGCTGGCAATTTGAACACTGAACTACTTTAAATTCTTCCTTTACAAATTTTTTAGAAATTAGGTTAGTTTTTGGTAAACCAATTTCTTTTTTTTCATTTGAATTGCAGATCGGGCAGCAATCTTTCATTCATAAGCTCCGAGTGATTCAGAAAAAAATTTGTGTGGAAATAAATGACTTATTTACTGTTAGCAAAAAGTAAGAATGCCTTAATATAAAAAAAGAGGCTGTCGGTATCAGCCTCAATTGACGTGGGCAGAGACGGAATTGAACCGCCGACACATGGATTTTCAGTCCATTGCTCTACCGACTGAGCTATCTGCCCAAAAATTTGCGAGCAAAAATAAGAATAAACTTAGTTTTCTCAAAAGAATTATTCTACAGTAACACTCTTGGCTAAATTTCTTGGTTGGTCAACATCCAGACCCTTTTTAACTGCAATATGATAAGCTAAAAGCTGCAAAGGAATTGAAGTAAGAATTGGAGTTAACATTTCAATTGTTTTTGGAATTTTTATCGTATGGTCAACTAACTTGTCTATTTCGCCATTACCTTCATCGGTAACCGCAATTATCCTTCCACCTCTTGCTCTTACCTCCTGAATATTACTTAAAATCTTTTCATAAGTCGAATCTTTTGGAGCAATAAAAACTACTGGCATATTCTCATCAATTAAAGCGATAGGACCGTGTTTCATTTCTGCAGCAGGATAACCTTCAGCGTGGATATATGATATCTCCTTTAACTTTAAAGCACCTTCCAGAGCAGCTGGAAAGTTATACCCTCTTCCTAAGTATAAGAAATTTGGTGATTCTTTGAATTCTTCTGCAAGTTTTTCAATCTCATCATTTAATTTTAAAATCTGCTCTATTTTGGAAGGTATTTCACTTAATGCATCAGCTATCTTTTTACCTTCAGAAGGCTTAAGTCCTTTCCTCTTACTGATTAGAAGAGTTATTAAAGCAAGAACAACAAGCTGAGAAGTAAATGCTTTTGTAGATGCAACTCCAATTTCAGGACCGGCGTGAATATAGACGCCACTCATACTCTCCCGAGCGATTGTGCTTCCTACTACGTTACAGATTCCAAGTGCCAGTGCACCTCTGCTTTTTGCTTCTTTTAAAGCAGCAAGAGTATCTGCAGTTTCTCCGCTTTGTGAAATAAAAAATATTGAATCATCACCTGATAAAATCGGGTTACGGTATCTAAACTCAGAGGCGTACTCAACTTCAACTGGTATTCTTGCATATTGCTCCAGCATATATTCGCCAACAAGTGCAGCATGCCAGGATGTCCCGCAGGCAGATATCAGTATCCTTTTTGAATTAACCAACCTGTCAATAATATCATTTAATCCACCAAGCTTTGCAGAACCTTCTTCAATCAGCAGTCTTCCCCGCATAGAATTGCGTGTTGACTCAGGTTGTTCCATTATTTCTTTCAACATAAAATGAGGATAGCCGCCTTTGTCTATCTCATCAATGCTCATATTGATTTCGTGTATTTCCTTTTCAATTTGTTTATCTGCAATTGTCTTAACCACATACTTATCCCTATAAATTTCAGCGAATTCACCATCATCCAAATAGATTACATTTTTTGTGTGAGCGAGAATTGCAGAAACATCAGATGCAATAAAATTTTCTCCCATACCAATACCAATTACTAATGGCGAACCTTTTCTCGCTGCGATAATTTTATCCGGCTCTTTTGAATAGATTACAGCAAGACCATAAGTGCCATCTACTTCGTTCAATGCCATTTGAGTTGACTTGCTAAGGTTGTATCCCTTTTTCAAGAAGCTGTCAA
The DNA here is from genome assembly GCA_963698155.1 of uncultured Ignavibacteriaceae bacterium. Taxonomy (GTDB): domain Bacteria; phylum Bacteroidota; class Ignavibacteria; order Ignavibacteriales; family Ignavibacteriaceae; genus IGN2. The sequence goes on from CAVOPS010000014.1 coordinate 76,796, forward strand.
TAAGGTGAGCAAAAACTTCAGAGTCGGTATCACTTTCAAATTTATAACCGAGTTCTATTAAACCGTTTTTCAATACCTGAAAATTCTCAATAATTCCGTTATGAATTATAAAGAGTGTTTTATCTTTGTTCGTATGAGGATGAGCATTCTGCTCATTTGGAATTCCGTGTGTTGCCCATCTTGTATGACCTATTCCAATTTCTGATTCCAAAAAAAGTTCACTTACTTTTTCCTCCAGTAAAGAAACTTTTCCTTTATTTTTTATTATGATCGGTTCCTGCTCGTGAATTATACCAATACCAGCAGAATCGTATCCACGATATTCAAGTCGTTTAAGCCCTTGGATCAAAATTGGAACACAATTTTGACTTCCTATGTAACCTACTATTCCACACATTAAACTATTATGCCTCCTAAATTGAAGAAATTAATTGTTTGAAGATTCACCAAGAACTCAATTTTAATGCCACTAACACAAGCCAAAAATAGAATCAATAATGTATTTTTCTACATCAGATATGGTTCACCTGTGTCATTAAGAATCATCTTACCTTAGCAAGCTTTTGAGTGATGGTTTTAGTTTTATCCGGGAACTTTGCAATTACTTTGTATAAATAAACACCATTACCAACCTCATCGCCATCTTCATCTCTGCCATCCCAATAAATTTTGTTGAAATTAGTGATAAGATCAGTTGGTGATAATTTAATATCCCGGATCAACCTGCCGGCAATTGTATAAATCTTAATATCTAATTCATCGGGCTTATCCTGACCTTTGAGGAGAAAAGTAAAATGTGTAGTCCTCGCAAATGGATTTGGATAATTATAAATATCAGTTATATCATTCTCATTAAACACATAAAAGATGATTCTATAAGAAGTAGAATCGAAGAAGTTGCCAGATTTATCTTTTGCAAGAACTTCAAGTGTGTGTCTTCCATCATTCAGTGTTGGTTTCCAGGTAATTATAAAAGGAGTTCCCGCACCTCCATATTCATAACTAAGTTCGGGCTGATACCATCTCAACGGCTTATTGTTGTGAACAATTGTAAATAATGTTGTATCAAGCAGAAGTGGACTGTTGTCTTCTAATGTCATTATAACTTCCGGTGTGGCTGAAACTATATCATTATCAATTATCTCCTGACCATCGAATGTGACACTGAACACCGGGCGTGTTGAATCCCTTGCAACAAAGAAATTTTGATCGATGAGATTATTGAAATAGAAATACTCTCTTTTTCTCTGCTCACCGAATGCAGAAATTTCATTTTCGAAAAGTAGTCCTCTTGTATCAACTGTATATTCAACCGGAACTGAATAACTATCAGCGGGTACGCTCACTATTGGGCTGTAAACTAAACTGTCCAATCCGTTGAGATAGAAATTTAACTTGAGAGAATCAGCCGAAAGATCACCAAAACTTCTTGCTTTAAAGTCAAACGTAACGGGATATCCCTGAAGTAGTGAATCCTGATAAAAATTAAAATCTTCTCTTTCAACATAAACATCAGAAAGTGGATGGTAATCAAAATGAACGCTTCTAAGTTCCATTGGTTCTGTTGTTGTAAATGTTGAATCAGTCATATCAAATTTTAGTCTGAGATTTGAATACAGATCGGCATTAATTTCAGTAAGGGATACGGAGTCGGGAAGATTTACCTGAAGCGTATCCCAATTCTTGGTCGAAGAATTCTGACCTAAAAGTAAAGTTGAATAAACTCCGGTTGGACTCGGATTGCTCAAATCATACTTCACATTATTCCACCAAGCTACTGGACCGACTTGTTTGGTTGTAACAGAACCGTTAGCATCAACATAATATCCAGCAAACTTTCCAAACTTAGGAACTACCGTAGTGTCGGCATATTTAAATACTGAAGCATATATTTTATCGTGTTGCCAATCATGACACCATGCAAAGTAATGTTTAAAATTTGCAGGCATAGGTTCCGAAACCAGCCATTCCTCCTCAAAAAAGCCGTCATTCAATCTATGCCTTCTCATATAATTATTAAAATACTCACTGGTATAGATGCGATCTCCATGAACGAAGAAACCTGTAAACCCATCACGATAACTTGTCCCAAATAAATTCATATCGTCTTTGGCTAAAGACCAATTATTCGAAGGATCAAATGTTCTAACAGTGTATTTCTTATTACCCAATGAATCCTCTAAAGCTAAATTATAAATATATAGACCATCAGAGGTTAGAAATTGCGGACCATTTGTAATTTTTGAGTTATCGCTGTTTAGAATACCAACCTGAACTGTTATGGTATCAATTTCTTCAGTAATAGTATTAATTCTAACCAATTCATTAGCTTTTCCTAAGGCAACATAAAGATAACCATCGCTGTGACAGACTATACTGTGAAGAACTGTATCACGAAATTCTGAAAGTGGTCCATAAAATTGACCTTCAACTGTTCCATTATTTCCGGTTCCTACTTTATAAATCATTGACATTCCATCTGTTAATTCTCTTGCATAAAACCAAATGTTGGAAAAGTACAGATATGTGCCATCCGTTGTAATTGATGTTAGCTTCAAGCTGTCTGGCAACTGAAGATAAGGTAAAAAATCACCCTGATGAGTTTTAACATTCGGTTTGGCAGGTAATGGATCAGTATTTAGAACTAAAGATTTCTCCGATTCAGAATAATTTATGTTATAAGTAGAGAAAGTTTTTAGGAGATTTCCTTGTGCATAGTAACCATTTCTCGGTTGATTCATAATTGAAAATCCTCTCACTGGACTCCAGTTCCCATAATCAGTACCATCAAAAATTCTGGTTCTCCAGAAATAAACACCTGAAGGCAGACCTGGTGAGTTCCACTTTACATGAGATTTGTTCGGAATTATTTCTCCAGAAGAAACTAAAGGAGAAGTGAAATTTTGTGAAGTATCAATTTGGATAAAGTACTTGAGTTCTTTTGGTAAATAATATCCAATATCAGAAAGGGCAAATTCTATTTGGTTGGAGGTAGAAACAAATCCATCAATTGGAGTTAATATATTTGGCTCACTAATATTAAAGATGATAATTTGTACTGTCCCAATATTGTCCGAATGATCTTCTTCTATAATGATATCAGTCTCATTTACTTTAGCCGTCAATGTGTAAAGTCCGCCCCTATTGGGTACCCAAGGGAAATAAACTGAATCCCTTTCACCAAAACTTCCCCTTTTTACTGAGCCAATTTGATAAGCAGTATCTTGTAACTCAGCATAAAGTTCAACAACAACAGAATCATTTGGAAATATAGCTCCCAGGTTTGTTATTTTTATTTCTACCTGAACACTATCACCTACAAGAGGATTTGCAGGAATTAATGTAATGTCATTCGATTTTAATTCAAAATCTGGATGATTAGGTAGTGCAAGTTTCAACACCGGATCGCCTAAATAGGTAAGCATGTTAAGTTGAATCCCGTACAATCCACCTGATGGCACACTGTTTTTTGAATTCATAAAGGCTTTACCAGTAATGAAATTTCTGTTGTTAAATACCTCATCAAAAAATTCGCGGTTTATATGTGTCCCAATTCCCCAGTAAGTCAATCCTGCACTTCCATAAAATCCAATACTGCCTTTACCATTAACTTTGTTGAATTGTTCGCCAAATACATCCTGATTTTCGAAGTGTGCTGTGTAGCAGGTTACGCTTAGAATTAAAGGCAATCTTCCTTCATTCTCGAGCAAATAAATATCATCATTCGTAAAGACGAGATCCCACTGATAACCACCTCCGTGTCCGTAATAATTTACAAGGACGGCGCCTTTATTAATTTCTTCTCTTATCTTAGGTCCTTCTCCCTGATACGGTTCGTGCTCTGGCTTACTTGGAAATCGGAAAACATATGTGGGAACGTAACCATTTGGTTTTACATAAGTATTTCCAAGTCGTAGACTCTCATCGTTAAACCCGAATTGAATCTCATCCTGCAGACTTAATCCGGAAGCTAAAAGCAGAACATTTTGTTTCCAGTTTTTTGTGGGGTCATCCGGGTAATCGGTCAACTTTTGCAGCAGAACATTTCCTTCAGCTACAGTTTCAATTGATAGCCTGCCGATCGCCAAATCAGGAGCAGCATCATCAGTCCCGGCAACACATACTACTAGATTATCGCTTGCTGCCAAGCCATATGTGTATGTGAAATAAGGAATAGACGGAATAAAATTTGGCCTACTTGATGCTAAAAGTGCTCTATAATCATAACTCATATCACCTAATAAAACAACATATGAAGGTGCTGGAGATTCCCAGTTTTCAAAAGCATATTTAACAAACTCCCTCAAAGAACTTGGTTCTAATAACCCAAAAGAAAATTCGTCATAAATTTCTCCCACATCAACAATTTTTATCCGTGGGTTAGGAATATTCTCATCAGGAAAATTGGTGGACCTAAGATTTGCAAGCTGATTTGCAATGTCTATAAACTTGTGATATGTGATAATAATATAATCGGCACCATTCGATGGATTTCTCAAATCAGATGGGACATCAGCCACAAGGGAATCTACTGCAGTAAAATAATCACTTGAAACAAGAAAGTATTCTGTCTTAGTATTCATCGTATCAGTGAACTGCTCAAAATTTGAAGTATTCGGTATATACATCATTCTGTTTTTGCTTGGAATATAGATGCGCATGTCGCTTCCTTGCCAATCAAATATTGGATATCGATTTATTCCAGAAGGATCCGAATTAATAAAACTAAAATATTTCCCGAGTACGGAATTTGCCCTCCAATACTGAAATTCTACCCAGTTGACCCTGATTTCATCATCAACATCATTACATACATCGCCTCTAACCTCAACCAGCAGATCATTACCGGGATAAATAGGTATACTATCGGGAGAAGCGTGAAATGTTTTATTAAAAATAACATCGTTCTGACCATTCCAAGATATATCTCCTATGGCTCTGTTGTTAATAATAACATAAGCCTTATGATCAGTGGCGCAAATTCCGCTATTCATAATACCCTGCATAGCGACTCTCAAACGAATTGTTGTTGAATCGGTATACCATCGCGGAAATGTATCAAAGTACAGCCCAAAAGCCTTTTCAACCACACCATTACGAGACGAGGCTCTATCCCATAACCAAAAATCCCTGTTATCATCAGGTGCATAACCCAAATTTGTGTATAAGGAATCTCTTTCATAATGAAGTGTGGTTAAATTTGTGAAATAGGAGCGAGTGTAGTTATTTACAAAGCTTGGTGTTTTTAAATAATACACTCCGGATGAGTCGCTCTGATACGAAAACCAATATACATTTGTCAAATTATAAATATTGGTTTTGCAATAAGGTGTTTCTTTAGCCGGATATCCTACGAACTGAAGATAATCTCCCGAATTGAAAAGTGAATCGTCGTTGGTGTCGAAAATTTCAATAGGGACAGGCAAACCATCATTGAAAATTTCTAATTTATTAATTGAAGTACTTGAGCCTAATTGAGCACCGGCTGAAATTAATTCCTGATAAGTTACCCGATAAACATTTTTCTTATTGATATAAATCTTGAAGTAATCTTTATTAGGATTATACCAGTAATCATTCTGCTGCAACGGTGAATCCCCTGAGGAAATACTTCCAGTAAAACCTTGTGCCTCTTTATAATTTATGGTGGATGACTTCAAAAAATCATCAGTCATAGCATCATTCAATGACTGAATACTCGTACCGTTCTGTTCATTAAAATCAACCCTAATTTTGAGATAAGAATTAAATACCAGATCTCTCGTAACGGGGTTAAACTGATATGGAACAAGCGCTATTGGTAATATGTTTGCATAACGTACAACATACATCTTCTCTAAATTAGCGGGTGAAGCCGGGAATAATTCATTCTTCGAATAAATTTCCTTATTAATTTTTTCAAAATCTTGTTTTACAAAAGTGGGGTCTTCTTCAGGGTAAGGGATTAAAAATTTATTTTTAATAACTGACTGTCTTTGCTCAACTATTTTGATACTAGGTTTGCTATCGAAAGGTATTCCAGCAAGCACCATAAATTCAGGCACCCAAGGATCGCCAGGATTTCGCATAGAATAATCTTCCCCGCGAATTTTTTGATAAGTTCTGCCCTCAACAGTAGTATCAACAACGGTATATGAGTTGCCAAAATTAAATTCAACTATTATATGATCAGTGCCTGATTCAATAACTTTATAAACTTGTGGAAATGTATTCAGGCCAGATATTAATAAAAAAAGATTAACAAAGAACAGACGAGATAATAATTTCATTTAGCTCCTCGAAGGTTGAAAATTTAGACGAAACATAGCACTTTGAGTATATCAAGGCAAGTGCAAAAAAAAGCTATTCTGCCGAAGCATAAAATCTTAGTTAAGGTTTCACTTGTCATGATTTTAAGCTTTTATTTGTAATCTTTTTGAGAGAATTAATTTCTTAATCATTCCCTAGATTTTAATATATTTATCTGAAATATTAGAAACAATTTTTATCCAAAGCATTTAGATTTAATCATTACATTTACAATAATATTTGGAATTACTTTTATAAATTATAATAAAAAGCTGAATGCTTCTGTTAGTTTAATAGCAGGAGTATCTGCTTCATAATTATGGCCAAAAACAAAATACGAAATAGAATCTATTTAGAATAAAGGAGTAAAGAATGACCATTAATAAAGAAATGTTCACGGCGTTACGCTGTCCTGGATGTCTCGATAAATTGGTAGAAGTTACAAATTTACTTTCCTGCCAAAATGCCAGCTGTCGCAAACACTATCCAATCGTAAATGGGATACCGATTTTGATTAACGAAGAAATGAGCGTTTTTAATATTCAAGATTTTTTGGATAACAAAGAAACTACGTTTAATCTGAGCGGGAGCACATTAGAAAATATAGTAAAGAAAATAGTTCCTTCAATTAGTAATAACATTAAAGCAAAAGCTAACTACAAAAAGTTAGTACCATTATTGCTTGGCCAAAACCCACATCCAAAAGTATTAGTTATTGGTGGAAGTATTTTAGGTGAAGGCATTGAACATTTGCTATCAGAACCGAAACTGACTCTTATTGAAAGTGATGTTACTTTCGGACCAAGGACACAAATAATATTTGATGCACACAATATTCCATTCCCAGATGAGTTCCTCGACTGCGTAATTATACAGGCAGTATTAGAACATGTTGTTGACCCGCAAAGATGCGTGAAAGAAGTTCACAGAGTCTTAAGTAAAAATGCAATAGTTTATGCCGAAACACCATTTATGCAGCAAGTTCATATGGGAAAATATGATTTTCAAAGGTTCACTCATTTAGGTCATCGCCGGTTATTTAGAGAATTCAATGAGATTGAAAGTGGTGCAGTATGCGGACCGGGAATGGCTTTGGCCTGGGCTTACAGCCATTTCATTTTTAGCTTCTTCACTTCTAAAAGACTAAGGAAATTGCTTATCCCGTTTACAAGGTTTACTTCATTTTTTTGGAAATACTTTGATTACTTTCTAATAAACAAACCTGGTTCGCTTGATGCTGCATCCGGTTATTTTTTTATGGGAAAAAAATCACAGATTCCTTTAGATGATAGGGATTTATTAAAACTATACAGAGGATTATTATAGAAGGTTATTAAACTTAGCAACGTATCAGGAAAGTTACTTCAAAATGATTGAGGTTAAGATTAGTAAAGAATTTAGAATCCTTTCGTATCTCCTCGAATCATTTGCCAAATTGTTATTAAAATTATTTGAATATCAAACTTCATTGACCAGTTCTCAATATACCACAGATCAAATTTCATTTTCTCTGTGATATGTTGTTTACTCTCTTCCTCATCAGCAACTTCTCCCCTCAGGCCGTTAATCTGTGACCAGCCAGTGACACCAGGTCGAACGTTATATCTCATTTTTATATCTTCAAACACTCTTTGGTAAACTAGATCAGCACCCTTGATAAGTGGTCTTGGACCAACGACTGACATATCACCTTTAAATACATTAATAAATTGCGGCAGCTCATCCAGATTTGTCTTCCTCAATAATCTGCCAACCCTAGTAACACGAGGATCTTTCTTAACGATAGGTTCGAATTCCACTGAACTGTTTTTCTGATAGGTGAGCGTTCTGAACTTCAGGCATTTAAAAGGTTTCTTCCTCATTCCATATCTTTCCTGGATAAAAAGTGCCGGTCCTTTTGAATCCAGCCTAATTAGCAAAGCTATGAGCGGCATAAACCAGGATAGAACAAATATTATAACTATAAGAGAAAAGAAAATATCAAATACCCTTTTAATAAATCTTCTCAGGAATTCATTTAAAGGCTCATCTCTGACAGTGATCACGGGAATGTTACTCACAGAACTAATCTGAAACCTGCCCGATATAAATTTGACAAAATCCGGTATAACGTGAATTTTAACGGCGTTCTTATTGCAAATGCTCACGATTTCATCCAGGTTTATACCTGAATCAGCATGCATTGCGATAACTACGTCCTCAACATTTTTTTCCTTAATAATTTTGTCAAGCTCAGAAAAAGTTCCTATTACTTCTTCTCCAGGACTATTACTGATGAAACCAACAAACCTATGCCCATACCCTGGATTTTTTGTAATAACTTCTCTGAACTTTTCCCCAATTTTGTTAGCTCCAATTATTAATAAATTTCTTATCGACTTCCCCTTATTTCTCAAAGCTCTTAGAGCAGCTTTAAAGATTATACTCCTGAATGTTATAGTAATTAATATCAAGATCCCGTTTATAACAACAAAATTTCTTGTATATAATTGCTGCTTAATGATAAAAAGAAAAAGAATATTAAAAATTGAAATTATGATGGATAGCTTAAGAATATTATAAATTTGAATTGGAAATGGTCGTATTAAAAATTCCTGATAAAAGTCGCTTGAGTTAGTATAGAAAAACCAGACAAAATTCAATATTACGAGAAGCAGATACGGTTGGTTTTTTTCAAGACTCAAGTCAGAGGTATGGGATATAAGTGAAGCCAGGAAAAAAGAAAGATTTATCAGAAGAAAATCTGTTATTAAACTGCTTACATATATTGATTTTTTATTGACAATCATTAATTATACTTTGAATACATAGAAGAAAATTCTAATGATAAAAGATAATTCGCACCGACATAATCATACATAAATAATGATTCTACAAATTTTCAAAGCCAATTTCTCTTAAGGCGAATTAATTTAGTTGAACATCAATAATTTTTTATTTGAAGTAGATGCTTGCTTATATAAAAAAATAATAACTTAGTAAATATTCTATGCTAATTTAACAATATTTAAGAAAAATGCAGATGAAGAGTAGTGATGCTAAAAATGAAAGATAATCTCTCGTAAAAGATTTTTTCGTAATAATATGACTATTATTAAAATTTTAAAAGGAAAAGTTTTAAATACTTATATTTATTAGTGAATTTTATATTTACTATTCAGCAGTTATCCTTAAATCGTTTACGAAACGGAAAAAAAAGAATAACTACTGGATAAAATTTAACTCAGGAATTAACACTTAAAATTTTCTGGATAAATTTTAATTGAATCCTGTCAGCATTTTTTTACATTTTGGATGTTGTCCCAAATAAGAAACGAAATACTTAGATCACTCTGAAATGAAAAGAATTAAAATCCTTCATGTAATTACCAGCCTTGGACTTGGAGGAGCAGAAAATTTACTCCTATCTTACCTAAAAAATTTGGATAAGAAAAAGTATAGCTTTTATGTTTGCTGCTTAAGAGATAAACCTGATGATTTAAGTTTTGAAATTTCTGAATATGCTCAAATCATTAATCTCAAAATGAAGAGCAAATTTAATCCACTTGTTGTGTTTCGTCTTCTTAAGGTTATAAAAAGAATACAACCGGAAATTATTCACACGCATCTATTCCAGCCGAGGATCTATACAACATTCGCTCACTTACTATATAGACGCGGTGTTCTGATAACTCATAAACATAGCATAGTTAATCCCAGAAAGCACCATATTTTTATGTTAATGGAAATAGCAACTATTTTATTAAATAAGAAAGTTATTGCTATATCAGAATCGGTTAAACAAAGTCTTTGCAAATATGAATGTATCCCTAAAAGAAAAATTATTGTTTTAACTAACTCTATCGATTATCAAAAATTTAATGTATCATTTAATCAGAGGACCTATCCTATTGAAAAATCAACAGTTATAGGCACAGTCGGCAGGATCGAGAGGGTAAAAGGAATCAATTATTTGTTGATGGCAATGAAAATAATTCTAAAAGAATACCCAAATGCCAAACTTGAGATAGTTGGAGAGGGCTCAGAACTTGAAGAATTAAAATTATTAGCTAAAAAATTAGGCATTAGCAATTCAGTAATATTTTTTGGTAAATTAGCAAACCCGATTCCTAACTATAGAAGAATGGACGTTTTTGTTTTGCCCTCTCTATTAGAAGGATTTGGGATTGTTTTGCTTGAAGCGATGGCAGCAGGGATTCCTATTGTTGCAACGAACGTTCATGGAATTAAAGAAGTAGTCGTAGACGGTAAGAGCGGAATTCTTATTCCACCAAAGAATCCTGAAGCAATTGCGAAAGCAGTAAAACGCATAATTGAAGATCCTCAATTACACAAAGATTTAGTTGAGGAAGGATTTAATAGAGCCCGGTTATTTGACATTCAGGAACACTTATTGAAACTTGAAAATCTATATAACATTTTATTGGGAGTAGAATCTTACCAATGATAAAGATTCTTTATATTTTGGAGGCAACTTCTGGTGGCACCCAAAAGCATGTAATTGATCTTGCAAAAAAAATAGACAAATCAGAATTTCAAATCGATATAGTTTACTCAACCAACAGAAATAAAAATTTTGTGCAAGAGAGCGATGGCATATTTAACAAAATGTACGGACTTCCAATTACAAGAAGTGGTTCTCCTTCAGATATAATAAATATTTTAAAGATTCGAAAAATAATTAAGGAAAATAATTACAATATTGTGCACTGCCACAGTACTAAAGCAGGGTTTGTAGGACGTTTAGCTACCTTTTTAAGTCGCCATCCAAATGTAGTATATTCTCCTCATGGTTTTATGTTTTGTGATACCCGAATAAAAATGAGAAGACTCTTATATCTATACCTGGAAAAATATCTTGGATATCTGACAAATAAATTAGTTGCAGTATCGGGTTCTGAAAGAGACCTCGCGCTTCAACATAATATTGTACCAAATAATAAAATTGTTACGTTATATAATTCAATCGATCCTTCTGATTTCGATGATTTCAACTATGTAAATAAAGTACCTGATAAATTGCTGCAGAATAATTCTGAAATAATTCTTGGCACCGTTGGCAGATTATATTATCAAAAGGATCCAATAACATTAATAAAAAGTTTTAAAATTATTAATAACAAATTTCCGAACACTAAGCTTATTATTGTTGGGGACGGTCCTTTAGAGGATGAGTGTCGTCAACTGATTAATGAACTCAATCTTCAGGAAAGAATAGAGCTGGCAGGCTATCAAAAGAATTCTAAAGCTTATTATAAGATTTTTGATATATTTCTGCTATCCTCTCATTATGAAGGTTTGCCTTACGCTTTGCTGGAAGCAATGATTATGGGAATTCCATCCGTTGGCACCGATGTCGTTGGAATTAAAGATTTAATAATACATGGTGAGACAGGTTATTTAGCGAAGGAAGAAGATCATTTAGGATTTGCAAAGGCAGTAATAAATTTATTGGAAAATCCTGCATTGTTATCATCATTCAGTGAGAACGCTAAAAGAATAACAAAGATGAATTACAACTTCAATGATGGCATAAAAGAATATCAGGAATTTTACATTTCTCAATGTCTCAGAACTGCATAAAGAAGAATCCTTCTAAAAGTACATTTCTCGAATAGTTTAAAATTCACCTGCTCTAACTTCAATTACATTATGTTTTCGTGTTGCAATAATCGTCAATTAATGGAGTTACATTATTATAGACTTCGTCAACAGTTAATAAGTTCATACACTGAATGCCGGGACAATCATACTTTCCTAATCCGATTGTGCAACACTTTTCATTCTGTCTAGCTGAACAATCAAGTTTTTTTTGAATATATCTCTGATGATCTTCTCCAGTCGCCGTATAATCCGGATTAGTTGCACCATAGATTAAAAACGTGGGCTTGCCAAGAAAATTGGCAATATTAACCGGACCCGAATCGTTTCCAATGAATAAGGAACAATCAATAATAGCTTTTATTAATTCATCAACAGAATTAGTTTGAATTAATTCAATATTTAAGCGATCAAGTTCATTTATGACATCATAACTGAGCTGATTATTTTGAGTTAATAAGCTAACCGGGTAGTTTTTATTCAGTTTACTTGCGAGAGTAATAATGCTTTTTAAGTTCCATTCTTTTTCTTTCCAACCAGCAAATGGGTGAATTAGTATTCTTCCAAGTGGGTTTATCAGTTTTTTTTGTTTTTTGGAGTCAGTTCGGCTGAATATTTCAATTAACGGAGATATTGCATCCAGATACATGTCAATCAGTTTTGGTTCTTCTCTTACTGTAATTATATGATCGTAAATTGAACTGAACTGCTTTCTATTAATCCCAATAATCTTTTTTGCTTTTATATTATATATCAGTGATGCAGAAATCATTGAACCAGTTATATCTAAGAGGATTTCCGGTTTCAAATTTCTTAATTTTGATTTCGCTGAATGTTTTGCAAATCTTTGACCAAAAAGAAATTCTTCATGCTTCACCGGGCAGACCTGAACATCATCGAATTCAATTTTATAGATAGGAACCGATTCAGGAAAGCAAAGGATAATAATCTTTTTACCATATCGCTTGTGAATTTGCCTTATTGCAGGTATTGTGAATATTGTATCTCCAAGCCTGTGCAAAGATATTATTACTAATGGACCATCCTTATTTTTAATTAGCTTATTAATAAATCGTACAATAGAAAAAAATAAATTGAATAAAGTGTTTATAATTATTGATATAACTTTATTGTGATTAATTAAATCGGTCAAAGGAAGTTTTGCTTTTTTGTATTTCATAGACCTAATGAACCGTAGATTTAAAATGGTCTTGCAGGACTTCCTTAGCAGGTAAAGGCATCTTGTAGAAATAAATTAAGCTCCCAAATATCAACCAGAATGGCAGGTCGGTATGTATTCCACCGACATATAAGAGACCAATACTATTGAAAATATTCCGAAAAATAATGCTGCTACCCGCAGCGAAAAGCGCGATAATTAAATAATAATTACTGCGAGTTTCATTTTTGTATTTTTTTATCGTTTTAATTCCAATTCGGAAATAAATCACAGGTAAAGCAACAGCTGTTGTAATTCCTAAAATACCCATATCTGTAAAAAAGGTTAGAAAAAAGTTATGTGACAAATTTGCTCCACCGGTTACTTCGTTGAAATAAATAAATAACCTGCCCCACCAATCATCCAGCATATACGGGAAGTAATTAATCATTTCATATTGGTAGGCACCTGGTCCAATACCAAAGACAGTGTGATCCTTAATCATATCCATTGACATTTTCCAGACATAATCCCTGGCACTCATACCTGATTCAATTCTCAAAAACGTGGTCAAAAATTCATTGAGGGGTGGGTAAAATAAAAATATTAGAACAATAGAAGTTATAGTAAATAGTAACTGATAAAATCTCTTTCTTCTCAACAAATAAAATATAATTGCTGAACTAACTATTATACCCATTATGGCTGAACGGGACATTGCAAGTATTAAGCCCAGGCCGAAGTAAAACAAAAGAAACCGATTAATTATAATATTATACTTATCTTTTTTTAGCAGCATAAAACTGATGACTATCGGAATGGATACTACATAAAAATTAGTGGCTGCTTCTATATTCTCAATGATAGCTGATACTCTAGGTCTGTTTGGAGATACTACTTCAAATAAACTAACACCTTCTTTGGCAAACGCAATCAAAGAAAATGTAACTAAAATACAGCCAACAAGAAATATTGCAGAAAAGTAAAATTTAATATCCTTTTCACTATTGATAAGCGAATAAAAAATGTACACAACAATGAAAAAGGATAGTTGGTGGGCAATTATTCCAATTCCCGCAAAAGGGTAATTTGACATTATTGCAGAAATAATCATTGCTGAAAAATAAAGGATCAAAAAATAGACTACAGATTTTGGGACTTGAGGATAGGAGTAAAAATTCAGTGAAAATCGCTTTAAAAATAAAATACCCAGCAATGTAAAATCAACAAGCTGGACAACTGATCTTAATGGTCTGCTTAAATCTCCAACAAGAGTAAATAATGAAATAATAACAATGGCGAATATAAATCTTTCCCCAAAAATGAAGCTTAGCATTATTACAATTACAACTGGCAGGGCTAATAATATATTTTCACCAAGTAAAATAGCTGGAATACTTAACCCGATTGATAAAATCAGCAGCGACAGATTTTCTTTCGAACCAATATCCTTAACATTTAATGACTTCATCATTTCTAAAATAGAGCCCAATGCTTATAAAATTTCTGCTTGAATTAAATTTATAGTTTATCCAGCCCTATATAACTTATTCAAGTTGAAACGCTTGATTACCCTGTTTGATATAACTAAAGCGTTATGTTTAATTAAAATCAAGTTGAATAAGTATATCAGTATGAAAAATCCTATCGTAAAAACTTCCTCAAAAATACTGTTGACCCGGCAAATATCTGAAACAATTTTAATTGAAATTAGACAAATCACACAATTAATTAAATGAATAATAAAATCCTTAATAAAGAGAGATCTGTCTTTAATTTTTAACTTAGCATTTAGTAACTATATAGCTGGCAAAAAAGAAAAAAATAAAACTAATGCTTGTGCTTAATGCTAATCCATCCTGTTGTAAATCAACTAATAAAAAATTTAAAAACAATTTCAGCAGAAGTCCGGTAATCGTTATCACTAGAAGTAATTTGGCTTTGCCTATGCTGTAAAATATTTTATTAAAAACAGCATATACTGAATAAAAAGCAAGGCTTAAAGCATAAAATCTAAGCACACCAAAAGTTATAGCCGTACTTTCCTCAACAAATTTTCCTCTTTCAAAAAATATTCTGATTAAAGTATCACCGTAAAAGAACATTATAAAGGCCATAGGTATAAAAATGAAAGTATTCATCGAGATACTTTCATTATAAATTTTTTCTATTTCGTCAAACGAGGATTCAATTATAGCTTTGGTAATTGTTGGGAAAACTACCGTTGCAAGTGAAATGGAAAAAATTGAAACAGGAAGGAACCATATTATCATAGCATAATTTAGGGAAGCAATACCTCCTGAAGATATTTCTCCATAAAAGTACCTGTCAAAAATTGAATAAAGCTGACTAATAGATTCTATCAATATTATAATGACAATAGATGAACTAAGAATTGATTTTGAGAGAGAGAATCCTCCTGTTCGAGTTAACAAATTAAGTTTCACAAACTTTTTAGATTTAAGAAGCAAATAGCCAAATTGCAGTAAGGTGCCTAAAGTGTATCCGGCTGGTATAATATATACTCCAAATCTATCTGAAAAAAACAAAAGCAATACTATTATGGATATATTAAGAAATAAGAGAGACACTGCAGGATATTTAAATTCATAAACTGTTTGCAGCAATGCGGATAAAATTGAAACGGCAGCAGAGAATGGAATTGTTAGTAAGAATATATTAAATACCTGAGTTGCTATTTCCCTGCTTGCAGGGGAAGCCGAGTGCATATAAATATTTATTATAAAATCACCGGTAAAAAAGAGCAGTATTGAGATGAAAGCTCCGGCTGCAACAAATGTGATAAATGACTGCTTAAAGTATTTCTGAGCCGCTTCAGTATCCAATGAATTTATTTTTTGAAACTCGGGGATAAAATAATTCTGTCCAATATATAGCAGGACAGTATTAATAGTGATAGGTAAGACAGCACCAACAAGATATAGATCAAACTCCGTTTCTAATCCGAAATTATTCGCAAAGATCATTTCACGAATAAATCCTAAACCTCTGCTAAGCAATCCAAGAATGGAAATAAATATTGATGCGCCGGCTATTGTAGAAGTAAATTTCTGACTCATTTTGGAGTTAAGGAATCGGTGTTAATCTTTTCTTCATCGAGAAGCAGAATGATGAAATTAGATAAGTTCTTTGAAGTATTGGATCGTCTTCTTTAATCCCTCTCGCCTGTTAACTTTTGGTTCCCAGCCGAGTTTTGCTTTGGCTTTCGTTATATCTGGCTGTCTAACTTTAGGATCGTTAACAGGAAGTTCTTCAAAAACTATTTTACTTTTACTATTGGTAAGCTCAATTATTTCTTTTGCTATATCAAGAAGCGGGATCTCTTCAGGATTACCAATATTAACCGGTTCATCCTCATCGGACATAAGTAGTTTATATAATCCATCAACCTCATCTGTTATGTAGCAAAAGCTTCTTGTTTGAGAACCATCACCATAAACCGTAATTGGCTGCTCTGTTAAAGCTTGCATAATAAAATTAGGAATAGCTCTACCATCTTTAGCTCTCATTCTTGGTCCGAAAGTATTAAATATTCTTGCTATCCGAGTTTCTACATTATGGTACCTGTGATAAGCCATAGTAAGAGCTTCAGCAAATCTTTTAGCTTCATCATAAACGCCACGCGGGCCAATTGGATTAACATTTCCCCAGTATTCTTCTGGTTGAGGATGGATTTCCGGATCTCCATAAACTTCTGAAGTGGAAGCAAGTAAAATTCTAGACTTTTTTTCCTTTGCCAATCCTAATGCTTTATGTGTGCCAAGCGAACCAACCTTCAATGTCTGAATTGGTAGTTGTAGGTAATCAACAGGACTAGCTGGAGATGCAAAATGAAGAATGTAATCAACTTTACCAGGAATAAAGATATAGTTGGTTATATCGTGTTTTAAAAAGAAAATTTTTCATTGCCAGCGAGATGAGCAATATTATCTACGTTACCCGTGATAAGATTATCTATGCAAATAACCTTAAATCCCTCACTAAGTAATTTATCACAAAGATGAGAACCTAAAAATCCAGCACCACCAGTAACAACAGCTGTTTGCATATTTATATGCTTTTCTCTTTTTTGAATATTGATATTTTCTTTTCCTTAATAACAAAAAACAATGAAACTATTAATAGAACAAAGACAGAACCTACAGCAGTAGTATAACCGAGACGCGGCGATACTTGTTTTTTGGGTGGAATAGCTTCATCAAGTACATCTATAGTGGGGACATCTCTGTTTTCCTGGATTCTTTCCTTGTAATATTGCTGCTGGAGAAGCAGGTATACTTCATTTTTAATTTTTACAGTTCTAACTAGCTTTGAAAGCCGCATACCTAATTCAGGTACGTCACTAAAAGCTAAAAGATAATCATCGGAATCTATGTCGAATTTATCATACTCCCTTTGCAACTGGCTTAGTCTCTTTCTTAATGCAAGTAAGTTTTTGTTATCTTGTCTGGAATTTGGTTCAAGTAATGCAATCTCAATTTCTGTATTAACCATTTCTGCTTTTAGTTTGGCAGCACCTTCAATAACGGAAGTCAGCTGTTCAGGAAGCGAAATGGTTTTATTTTCTTTTTGAAATTCCATCAGTTTTATTTCTGCTGAATCAAGCTCAGTTTTTGTTTGAGTTAATTGCCCTTCAATGTATTCCCTTGCACGTTTAGCCCGGTAAGAAACTTTTTCACGATTAATACTATCCAGCGCTTCCACAAACGAATTCGAAATAGATGCTGAAAGTTTTTTTATTGAATCAGAATCAGAAAATATTTTAGGTAAAAAGCCGGTTGAAACATTTACTGACAAGGTAATTAACCCTTCTTTGGACAAATCCATACTCAAATCATTCTGAAGTTTTTTTATCGCTTCGTATTCAGTTTCCTCGTCGTAAAATTCAAGGAGGCGATTTTTCCTGATAACATATTCTGCTGCAGTGCGGCTCTTAAGGATCTGGATAAAAAGCTGGGAATTACCAGGAGCAAATTTACCTGTCAAAAAATCACCTACTCCACTGCCAGAAAGTATTGAACCTAATCCGGAAATTTGATCGCCTTCTGGTGGAGGAAGTACGGTAACTGGAGCATTATAAGTAACCGGCGAGATTAACCATAAATAGAAAAAAATAACTATACCTGCGCCCAGGGTTGACTTTAAAATTGTTTTCCAGTTAATAAGTAATACGTGAATAATATCGTGTAGTGTCATATCATTTACCTCGTCGCTACGATTACAGCTGCAGAGGCAGCCACTATAGCCGCCAACTGTGCAACAATAGTAAGTACATCTGTAAATACATCCCAGAATTTTGGACCAGGAGGATCTTCGGGAACCCAAATGGTATCTCCGGGCTTAAGTAAAACATCTTCATCTGCATCAACCCATTCGCCAGTTTTTGCTTTTATAATCCTTACATCACCTTCCAAAGCACGCCAGCCAAAACCACCGGCAAGTTTGATATAGTCCTCAATAGTTAATAATGAATCATAAATTATTTTACCCGGGTTTACAAATTGTCCCAGCATTATGATATAATCCTTTTTCTCAGGAACATTGATAATATCATTTTTTCGTAAAATAATATCTTCACTAAGATCACCTTGTTGAAATAGTTTCACAAAATCCACAACAACTACGCCGGAATACTGTCTAGATTTTGATTTGAAATAATCATATTCGTCTTCAGTCATTTTATCAGTAGGAATTAGCTTAAGTCTTTCGTACTCAGGATCAGTTTCCTCCACATCCATTTTTCTTGACAATGATGCTTCTGTAAGGGATGCTTCTTCTAAAAATCCACCTGCTTCTTCGATCATATATTTTAACGTAGTGCTGTTCTTATTAATCTTATACCAGCCCGGATATCTTACATAACCGCTAACTACAACATACTGATCAATTAAATATTCAGGAATTTGTCTAATAACAACGTGATCTTTATTCTGAAGATATGATAGCATTTTGCACTATATCATCATAAGAAAAATATTTACTTATTTGCGTTTGCCCATCCTCTTGGAACCTAATAAGTTCAATCGTGTCCTTTCTTGCATTGAATGTGAATCCCCCTGCCAACTCAATGAGATCTTTAATCGTTTCATTAGGACGAAATTCATAAAGCGCAGGGTATTGAATTTGTCCGCTTATACGAACAACTTGATCTACTTTTTGAATTAGCACAACATCCCCTTCAACCAGCAATGGATTGTTTGTAAAATCACCAAATCTTAGGAAGCTAAGCAAATCATAATTTTTCGTCTCCCCTTCTTTTGAAATGACTTTAATATTTCTCATATCAGAATTTTCGGTCAACTGCTTAGAGCTTGTGATTAAATCCATTAATCTGGAATTAGCAGATAAAACGAAGACCGAAGGTTTAGCGACATTACCAACAAGTGAAATTTTAATCATTCTGAAATCAACAAGAGAAATAAAGATATCCACATCTTTAAAGTAACGAAGAATAGCATCCGATATTTTTTCTTTGGCCTCTTTTAATGAAGTCTTTCTCAAATCGATCCCACCAATCCTAGGAATGTAAAGCCAGCCTTCCTGATCTATAATAAATGTATTCGAAATTTCTGTAACACCGCTGATAGAGATAAATAATTTATCTCCCGGTCCAACATGATATTCCTCTGGATTTACTATCCCTTCGGTAGCATATTCTGGAAGACGGTACTGAGCTAATTTGGCTCAATGTATCTTGAAGGAATCTTTCAGCATAGTTCGGTAATTGCTGAGTCAAGCTCTTGTCAGATAATCAGAAGTGTCAAACAGAAAATTATGATTAATTTTAATTTCATTTAATTATTTGAAGATGTGTGATGAAAAAACAGATATTAAAAACAATCATTATATGACAATAGTTAAATTATAAAATAAATATGCGTCATCAAATTTTTAATGAAACTTTCCTAAGTGTAAATACTGATACGATGAATACCAGAACCGGTCCGGTTAGAAAAATTATCAGTTTGTACTCAAACATATATTGTGAAAATATTATACCCAGAGCTTCAACAATCAGCAGTTGCTTTTTAATGAAAAGAAATACCAGATAAGATAAAATTCCTGAAAAGAGACCCGCAATTAGTCCGTTGAGTATCACAGGAATTCTGATAGTCGATAGTTTTGCTCCCACAAGTTTCATAGTTTCAAAATCAATCATTCTTGAATTAATAATTAATCGTATTAGTTGCATAAACAAGATAGATCGCAATCATAGAAACCAGCAACGTTATTAAGAAAATATAGACCTTTACTGTATCTATATAGTTTAATAATCTGTAAATAAATCCTTCTTTGAAGACAACTTCATCAACTGATTCCAAACTGGAAAGATCCATTATTATTCAATTCAATGAATCACTATTAGCATATGACTCGGATACCTGCACAACAAATGATGCAGGCAATGGATTGTAGTCGAGTATCTTTCTGAAATCTTCACCCGTCTCCTGAATAAATTGCTCCGCTGCTTTGTCCTTGCTGATAAATTCAATGCTATCGGCATAAATTTTACTTTGCAACTCACTTAACATTTTTTCCTGATCGTTTTGTTAAATGACTCTTTAAGAAAAACATTAATTTTTATGTTCGATTTCAAACTTGAGGAATAATAATCGGACAGCTGAAGAGTAATAAAACTAAAAAGAATTAGCAGAACGCTAATTGTTAAGCTGATTGTTGTTAAGATGAATGAAGACTTGGCAGATTTTATTGAACGCAAAGCTTCAGCTATATAGAAAAAAAACATTTAGTAAATCAAGTATTTTTTAATTATCAAAAATTAGATTCATCAATCCAGCGGGTCATGCGCCACTTTTTTGAAATTGGATCCAATTTCAATGATACATTAACCCGGCCATCAATTCTTACGACATCAGTTGGATTAAAAGTAATATTCAGATTAAAGCTCCTAACAATGTTAGCATCTAGAGTATCGATTGTGCTGAGAACAATATTGTTCCAAATAAGATCAAGGCGCTGTGAATTTTGAAACAGACCATTTGTTGTTCGCATTTCCTCATCACGTCCCCAGGTTACATCATAACCATTTTCATAGTCTCTATAAGTAAATGTAAAATCAGACGTAATCAGGTTACCATATATGAGAGTATCTTTGAATGTATAAGCATATTGAAAGTTCTGAAATACTCCCTCAATCGTTGTCTGATCAGAAATCGGAGGACCACCGCTATCGAAATCAGCATCGAATTTTGGCGCAAAAGGATTTGTGCAAGCGTAAATCATTACCGCCATAAATAAAATGCTGGTGAGAATTTTAGTTTTATTAATAGAACGCAATCTTTAGTTCACTCCAGCTTTTTGAACCTTGAACAGCTATATCTTCCCAGAAATAAATTATCCATGCAGCATTGATATCCGTAGTCATTGAAAATTTTAATCTCCCCTCAAACACTTTTGGCTCGGAATTCAGAACCGGCACACTTAAAAAATATTTTGCAGAATAGATTGTGCTGTCTGCCCGTATATCATACTCTTCATCTGTAAATGATAAAGTAATAGGAATATCCTGAGGTGATCTTGTAACTAAATTATTGAAATATTGAAATTCTTCATCAACATACCAATCAGTCGGAAAACTTGAGAGCACATTTCCCGAAGGTATAAAGAAAAAATCACGATTAACTAATGGAAGTCCGGTAGAAAAATTTTTTTTATAATCATTTGGATTTTTATCCTTGAAAGCATTAATTAGATTCTGAATAACATCTTTTGGTTCAACAGGTACCCTGTAGCTGGATTTTGTCTGGCTCGGATCCTCAGGATCTCTTACCTGAAATAAATCACAAGCAGTTAAGGATAAAAGAAATGTAATAAGTAATATTTTATAAAAAGATTTCATTTTGCTGCAAAGATAATCAATCTTGGAGAGGTTTCTCTTTCATAATTATTACCAAAATAATCTCCATATTGTTTACTGATTGCGAAACCAGCCTTTATTATGTACGTTAAAATCTCTTCACAACTGTATAATCTTACAGACTCGTAAAACTCTTCACATTGATCCATTATTCTCTATAGTTATTTTTTTGACTACCCGTGTTCCTTCAATCGATCGGTTTTGAGTTATCTTCAATCCATTTTCAGAAAAAACAGTAGTAGGAATAAGGTTTTTCAACAAGAAATCTTTGTTAAAGTAATCAAGAACAAAATAGCCGCCTTGATTAAGCAGATTATATGCTTTTTTTATGACAGCATAATTTTCTTCATCATTCTCAAAATATCCGATGCTCGTAAAAAGATTAACAACAAGATCAAATTTCTTATTGGATTCGTCACTCCAAAATATCAGATAGAATAAAGTCTAATTCTACACCTTCCTGGTTAGCATTTTTTTTTGCTTCCGATATAAGTCGTTGACTTAAATCAACAGCAGTAACCTTAAATCCCAACTTCGCAAATGTGAGGGCATGTCTTCCGGCACCGCAAGCCATGTCAAGCACTGAAGAATTAGCCTTAAGATTCGAATTCTTTGCAATCAACTCAACCAATCTTTCTGCTTCTTCTTGATTACGATGACTGTAAACTCTCAGATAATTTTCCGAATCAAACCAGTCTTTGTACCAGGTCATAATGAACTTCGATTTAATATTGCACGACCAATAGTAGCGTCATCGGCAAATTCAAGATCTCCACCAATAGGCAAACCTCTTGCGATTCTTGTAACAGTTATTCCGAAAGGCTTCATCAGCTTTGCCAGATACAGAGATGTTGTTTCACCTTCGGTATCAGGATTTAAAGCGAGTATTACTTCTTTAAATTCTTCAGTTTCAAATCTTTTTAGAAGTTCTTTAATATGAAGTGAGTCTGGGGTGATACCTGACAAAGGTGAAAGAACTCCACCAAGAACATGATACAAACCTCTAAACTCATGTGTTTTTTCAATTGCCATCACGTCACTTGCTTCTTCAACCACGCAGATTACCGACTTATCCCGCTTTTCACTTTGACAAATATTACACAGTTCTTCTTCGGAAAGATTGAAACAACGGTCACAAAATCTTAGCTTTAATTTCAAATCTTTTATAGCATTTATCAGATTATCAACTTGTGGGTCTTCGGATTTAAGTAAAAAAATCGCCAGACGCTGAGCTGTTTTTTTACCA
This sequence comes from uncultured Ignavibacteriaceae bacterium, assembly GCA_963698155.1. Classification (GTDB taxonomy): domain Bacteria; phylum Bacteroidota; class Ignavibacteria; order Ignavibacteriales; family Ignavibacteriaceae; genus IGN2. The sequence goes on from CAVOPS010000014.1 coordinate 99,989, forward strand.
ATCCCCGGCAGCTTACTTAATTCTTCAATCGCAATTAAGAGTGGTTCTGCAATTTGCACTTTAGAGTCCTGGAATGTTCATACCCGGAGGTATCATACCTTTAGTAACTTTTGCCATTTCTTCCTCAGCCAATTTTGAGGCAGAAGAGATCGCTTTGTTTACAGCAGCAACTACAAGGTCTTCTAATATTTCTTTTTCTTCTTTATTGATAACCTGTGGATCTATTTCTATTGATATTATTTCTTTATTTCCATTGGCTGTTGCCTTAATCATTCCACCACCTGCTTCCTCTGAAACAGTTAAATTGCCAAGTTCACTTTGCACTTTCTGCATTTCTTCCTGCATTTTCTGAACCTGCTTAAGCATCGCCTGCATTCCGCCCTTCATTAAAATCCTCCTGAATTAAAGCTATTGAAATTTAATTTTTTGTTAATATTTTCTTCAAATATACGATATTTGATTGACTTTATATACGTAAAATTCCTAACTTCAACTCCAAATTTTATAAAGAGAAAAGCCAAAATTCAAAGTATGACTACGAAGGGAAATATCAAAGAAAATATTACAGGAGCTGAGCAGGATATCAAGCTGGTTGAGTATCATGATTTTTTCGTCACTTCAAAAAACAAAAAAATATCTGCAAAGAACTTTGGTGAAAAATCAGTCTTACTCAACTCATATTTTTTTGAATATCTCAAAGGTTATAATATTCCCATTGCATTTGTGAAGAAAGCCGATAGGAGAAGCTTGCATTTTCTAAAATATACTGAATTCCATTTCAGTGTAAAGATTCTTAATGCAGCAGATATAAGAACTTCAAAGATTTTTTCCATTAAGCCAGGTTCACCTCTTGAGCTTCCGATACAGGAATTTCATTACGGAGATTCAAAGGATTCAGTTATAACCGAGAGTCATATCATCTCATTTAATCTTTGTTCTTATGATGAATTAAAAATTATTAACCGACTTTGCTCAAAGATTAATGCAATAGTTAAATCTTTTTTTGAAAGAAGAAACGTATCGCTCGTTGAACTAACCTGCATATTTGGTAAATTTGAAGGTAAAATTTATTTAATTGGTGATTTTTCTCCCTTGAGCATAAAAGCGGTTGACGGTAAGTTTGATCCATACAAAATTGAAACATTCGCTCAAATGAAAAAATACACTGATTACCTCTTAAAAGTGACCAACGGAGAATAGATGTTCACAAAATATGGCTATACGACTATCGGTGTTGTTGCAGTAATTGCCTTTATCCTCATCTCACTAAGTTTTTTCACACAGAATAACCCGCTAAAAATAATTTTAGTATTAATTGCAGCCATTATTCTTTTGTTAACATTAAATTTTTTCAGAGATCCTGAAAGAAAAACACCGGCACAAAATGGTATCATAGTTTCACCTGCTGATGGTAAAGTGATTGTGGTTAAACAAAATATAACTAACTCCTTTGTTGGTGAGAACTGTAACCAGATTTCAATCTTTATGTCCCCTTTAAATGTTCACGTTAACAGAATTCCGATCAGCGGAAAGGTTGAACATTTAAAGTATCATGAAGGAAAATTTATAGCTGCCTTTGAAGATAAAGCATCAGAAAATAATGAGAGAATGGAAACGGGAATAATTAGTAATGGGAACAAAATTCTTTTCACTCAGATTGCTGGTTTCCTTGCTAGAAGAATAGTTAATGATTTAAATGTCGGTGACACTGTAACAATCGGAGAAAGATTTGGAATGATAAAATTTGGAAGCAGGGTTGATGTATTCGTTCCCGGAAATTGGACACCAGTCGTTCAACTAAATGACAATGTGCATGCTGGCGAAACTATTTTATTTGAATTGAAAGATTGATGAGCCGACCACGCCTGACTCCCTCTGTTATCCCGAACCTGTTTACGGCAATCAATATGTTCTGCGGATTTCTTTCAATCATCAGTGCATCTGAAGGGAATTTTAATTACGCTGCCTGGTTAATTTTTATTGCCGCTATTTTTGATGCACTCGATGGAATGGTTGCAAGATTAACTAATTCATCAAGCGAACTTGGAGTTGAACTTGATTCGCTGTCTGACATAGTCAGCTTTGGTGCAGCACCATCATTCCTGCTTTATAAAACTTTTTTCTATTCGATGGGTACCTGGGGAATAATCATCAGCGCGCTTCCACTAATTGCCGGAGGATTTAGGCTTGCACGGTTCAACATTCAACTCGTTGGTTTCTCGAAATCATTTTTTCTTGGATTACCAATCCCTTCTGCAGCTTTAACTATTGCCGCATTTGTACTTGCATTTTTTAATGATGGCTTTCAAAAGCCTATCGCAGATTTTATAATTCCAATGATATTAGTAATCTCATATTTGATGGTTAGCAATATCAGATATGAAACGCTTCCTAAAATTTCAATAAAAGGTATTAAAGAAAAACCGTTTCATTTTATATTTTTAATTTTTGCAGCAGTGCTCGTAATCTTTATGTATAAGAAAGGATTGTTTCTCGTTTTTGTTTTCATGATAGTCATTGGTATTTTTCGGCATCTTTACAAATTGATTACATCTCCTTCTAACAACTAAATAAGTTTTTTGATTATGTTCAAAGTAAAAGTTCTCATCAAAAGAAGAAAAACCATACTTGACCCCCAGGGAAAAGCAGTTGAAATTGGGGCAAAACATCTTGGACTTAAAAACATAAAAAATACCCGCATTGACAAGTACATTGAGTTCAATGTTGACACCAATAATAAAAAAGCAGCTGAGGATGAAGTGAATGATTACTGCAAAAAACTGCTTGCTAATCCGATAATGGAAGATTACGAATTTACTCTGGAAGAGATAAAATGAAATCACCAAAATTCGGAGTGGTTGTATTCCCGGGTTCAAACTGTGACCACGATACATACTATGTCCTCAAGAAAATTTTCGACTTAGATGTAATATTCCTCTGGCATAAGCAGGCAAGCTTAGAAGACTGTGATGTAATTATTCTTCCGGGAGGATTTTCATATGGTGATTATTTAAGAACAGGATCAATCGCCAGGTTCTCACCAATTATGAATGAGGTAATTAGTTTTGCAAACAAGGGTGGATATGTTTTAGGAATTTGTAATGGTTTTCAGATTTTGTTGGAAGCTGGTCTTCTACCAGGTGTAATGATAAGAAATGAATCTCTCAATTTTGTTTGTAAGGATATTTATCTTAAAATCGAAAATAAAGAAACGGTTTTTACTAAAGGAATAAATGGAAAAAGTGCATTGAAAGTTCCGATAGCTCACGGTGAAGGAAATTATTTTACTGATGAGAATACCTTGAAAGAACTTGAGGATAATAATCAGATAGTTTTTAAATATTGCGAGCAGGATGGTTCGATAACAAGCACAGCAAATCCCAACGGTTCAATAAGAAATATCGCTGGAATCATCAACAAAAGTGGAAATGTACTGGGAATGATGCCTCATCCCGAAAGGAGCAGCGATTCAGTCTTGGGAAAAACAGACGGAAGTCTTATCTTCAAATCGTTAGTTAATAACATTTTTAATTAAGAGGTATTATTATGTTTGGCAATTTAGGTGCAGGCGAGATAATTCTTATTGTTCTTAGTAGTTCTTTTACTTTTCGGTGCTAAGAAGATTCCTGAACTTGCCCGTGGAATTGGTAAAGGAATGAGCGAATTCAAAAAAGGACTCAAGGATGTTGAAAGTGAAATTAAGTCCACTGATACTGAAACAAAAAAGGTAGACGAGAAAAAAAATTAGAATCTAGAATTCGTGAACCTGCCCATCGTAAGGCAGGTTAGATCTAACTGTTAGTCACAATTCACTAATAATTAGCTATCATCCACTTTATTACTCATTTTTTAGGAGAGGTCTTTTCGTTTTCTTAAATTTGACAGTCAAATTTTCAAATGCTACTTCAAATCAGGGAATAAATTTTATGAGCATTCTAGTTAACAAACAAACACGGCTTGTCGTTCAAGGAATAACCGGCGGTGAAGGTTCTTTCCACACACAACAAATGATTGAATATGGAACTAAAGTAGTTGCTGGCGTTACACCCGGTAAAGGAGGAACGAAACATCTGGGTGTCCCTGTGTTCAATACCGTTGCTGATGCTGTTAAAGCAACAAAGGCAAACACCTCTGTAATTTTTGTTCCGCCTGCGTTTGCAGCTGATGCTGTTCTTGAATCTGCTAACTCAGGAATAAAAGTCATCATCTGCATTACAGAAGGAATACCTGCAGCAGATATGATAAAAGTTTATTTTGTAATTAGGGAGAAAGGTGTGGTTTTAGTTGGACCGAACTGCCCGGGAGTAATTTCTCCGGGAGAAGCTAAAGTCGGAATTATGCCTGGCTTCATTCATAAAAAAGGAAATATTGGAATTGTATCCAGGAGTGGAACTTTAACTTATGAAGCAGTAAAACAAATTGTTGATGTTGGCTTAGGTCAATCAACTGCTGTCGGAATTGGTGGAGACCCGATAATAGGTTCAAAATTTATTGATATTATTAAATTGTTCAATGAAGATCCGGATACCAAAGGAATAGTAATGATCGGCGAAATAGGTGGAAGTGCAGAAGAAGAAGCAGCCGAGTTCATTAAAAAGAATGTGAAGAAACCTGTTGTTGGATTTATTGCGGGAAGAACAGCACCTCCCGGAAGAAGAATGGGTCACGCGGGTGCCATTATTTCAGGTGGAAAAGGAACAGCAGCGGAGAAAATGGCAGCGATGAAAAAAGCTGGTATTCACGTAGTAGAGAATCCTGCAGAGATGGGAATAACCATGCTTAAAGCTCTTCAGAAAAAGAAGAAGAAAGCAGTCGTTCAAAAATCCAGCTTGAAGAAAAAGAAATCAATTAAAAAATCAGCAATCAAAAAGAAGAAAAAATAATTTTCAACCAAAGCTGATAAATATTTTTAGCAAGCCCGCAATACCGGGCTTGAATTTTATCTTTGTCAATAAATGAAATAACAGGAGAAATATTTTGAGCAATAAAACTTTAGCTATTATTAAACCTGACGCAGTCCAGAAGGGATACACAGGCGAAATAATTGCAATGATTATCAAAGCAGGATTTAAAATTAGAGCAATGAAAATGACCCATCTAACCAAATCATCTGCAGAAGGATTCTATGCTATTCATAAGGAAAGACCTTTCTTCAAAGATTTGGTTGCTTATATGACTTCAGGTCCTTGTATTCCTATTGCGCTGGAAAGAGAAAATGCAGTTGAAGAATACAGAAAACTGATTGGGGCAACTGATCCTAAAAAAGCTGCCGAGGGAACAGTCAGAAAATTATATGCTGTTGATATTCAGCTTAATGCAGTCCACGGTTCAGATTCTGATGAGAATGCAGAAAAAGAAATTGCTCACTTCTTCTCAAAGGATGAACTGTTAAACAATTACTCAAGCTAATTAGAATTTAATTTGAATTTTCGAACTGAATAAATGACATCTTTCAGATTATAAAAATTTTAAGGAATACAATGAAAAACCTATTAACTATTACTTTACTATCACTTGTGCTTTTCTTTGCCTGTCAAAAAGAAAAATCTAATGAAGAGCAAAAAGCCCCAGAGGAGATTACTTCTACTTTTGACAGCACCGCTTTAGCAACTACATCTATTGATGAAAGCGAAGATCAATCATTTTTCTTCAGCTATAAGTTTGCAGCCGGTGAATCATTTAAATACCGGTTGACCACTATCTCAGAACGCAAACAAAGTATTACTGCAGATTCCACTATGACGGACAATCTTAACCAAACGATAATATTCATAATGAATTTCAAGACATTGTCACTCGATGCTGATAGTGTAGCTGAACTGGAATGTACATTCAGTTCAGTAAATCTTAAAGCTAACGCAAATGGAATTGCTGTTAATTATCAATCCGGCGCTAAAATGGATTCAACTGAAAGACAAAAGTTTCCTGAATACGAATCATTTGTAAATAATCCTTTCAATCTGCGTGTAGGTAAGCACGGTGAAATCATAGATATCTACAAGATTGATAAAATAATGAACAAATTCTTGAGTATGCGTGGTTTAACGGATTCGTTAACCGCTCAGGAAAAAATTATGGCTCAGCAGGATCTTACAAGCAGATCAATTAAACCGCTTCTCGCACAAATATTCCGTGAAGTTCCCGAGCACAAAATGGCTAAAGATTCCACCTGGTCATATAAACGTGAATCGATGCCGATTGTAGTATTCCAGGTAGATTATGAGAATCTCTATAAAGTTGAAAAGCTGGAAATGCTTGGTAATGAAAAGCTTGCTGTAATAAATGGAATCGTAAAGACAAAAGTATCAGGCAAACAGACATACAGTGAACGTGGAATAAATTATCAATTCGAAAAACCTGTCGCAACCGCAGGCGGGAAAATTTACTTTAACCTGAATAAGGGCTTAATACAGAAGAGCAGATCACAAACAAATCTGAAAAATTCCTACACTATGGAAATGCCAACACCGCAGGGTGTCAAAAAAGCGAGTGCGAAGGAAGTGAGCTCTACTGCAAATGTAATTGAGCTGCTTTGATAACTAAATATATAAAGTAAACTGACCACGAACAGTTTTGCAAAGATTATTTTACCTGATTCGATATTACATAGGAATATTTTCCAGTATCCTCTTACCTTTCCTTTATTAAAATTGAATTTTTAGTGGATTATGATGGTAATAAATTGGTTAAGATTTTGATGTAGTGGCCAAAAAATAACTTAGGAGATTTAAAGTGAAGAAACTTATTATATTTATTTTGCTGGTTGCGGGGGGCTATTTTGCTTACGAATATCTGATTAAAGAAAAAACTGTTCTTGAAATTAAAGCAGATAAATCTATTTCAACTGAGTATTCAATGGATATTGATGCACCTGCGCTGGCACCTGCTAAATTCGCTTCTGTACAGGGGACTGTAAAAAATATTAGCGATAAAACTGTAACAAATATTTTATTAAAGTATAAGCTGAATGCTAAACCGGTAGAAGCACGAATTGACCAATTAGAACCCGGAGAAACAAAAAAATTTTCCACACAAAGTTAAGGCTCACACACGTTGAAGTTACGTTCTTCCTCGAAGAAATGAGTTACGAGTAGGTTTAATCAATCTATTCATTTGTAACTCGAACTTAATTTCGAGCCGATTTGGATAAAATATCTAAGCTAAATTCTTTCGAGATAGATCGTGAGCTAAAGAATATTAATTTTGTTTTAGCTTTTCTTCTCCCTTACAACCACTCTCATTCCTTCAACAGCAGTAACGATAATTGGTTTGCCATGTTCAATATATTCGGAGTCGGTTACTACATCAATTCTTTTTCCGTTAAACTCAGCCGTCCCTGCAGGTCGTAATGTTGTTAATGCAATTCCTTCAACTCCAAGCAGTTCAGAAAAATTTGTTCGCGAGGTATAACCTTCAATTGCTTTTTCTTCTTCCGATAAGATAAATTTTTTAAAGAGGTCGGATTGTGGAAGGTATCTTACCAGAATAAAAATAAAAATCAGTGCGGCAAGCAAAGCAACTGTAAGCTGAATTATCGCAATCGAAACAGCATTCATATCAAGGAAGGGATCTGCACCAACAAGTGAAAGAAAGATTGAAGCAAGTATTAATATTATTCCGCTGATACCAGCAACACCGAAACCCGGTATCACAAAAATTTCCAGCAATAACAATCCTAATCCGACAACAAACATAAGTATCTCAATTACAGAAGCCAGTTGTAGAATGTATGATGAACCAAAGAAAAGTGCTAGTGCAATTATACTGGCGGTGCCGGGTAAACCCCAGCCCGGTGATTTTATTTCTGCAATCAAACCAAAAAAGCCAATCATAATTAATATCGAAGAAACTATTGGATTATTCAGAAAGCGGACAACATCTTCTGCCCAATTGGATTTCTGATAAATCTTTTCAGCATTTCCTAAATTAAAGTAAGCATATACTTCATCAACATTATTTAGCAACGTATCTGCAATTCCATACTTCAATGCTTCTTCAGAAGTAAGTGTAATGAGTGTTGTGGAGTCATCTATTCCTTCAACGATAATCCTCTCGTCCACCATTCCTTCTGCAATATCCACACGTCTTCCGTTTTTCTCAGCAGTAGATCTCATCTCCGATCGCATGTAAGATTGATATTTCTCCCCAACTTTTTCACCAGTCTCATTAACAACAGTAGCAGCACCAATTGAACTGCCGGGTACCATAATAATTTTTTTGCAGGATAGAGCAATTAAAGCACCGGCAGAAATTGCACGGTTATTAATGAAAGCGATTGTGAGAAGGTCCGTTCCGATTATTGCATCCTTAATTTGGGTTGCAGCATCTACTCTTCCGCCAAAAGTATTGATCTTGAATATAATAGCTTCAGCATTGTCCTTTTCAGCATCAGAAATAACCCTGCTTATGTAAGGTGCAAGTCCGAGATCAATTTCTCCCTCAATGTATGCGATGTGCACTTTATTCTGTGCATTTATAACTATTGATGATAAAATTAATATATAGGTTATGAGATATAATGCTTTCATTTTTGACTCGGTTTCATTTTTACAAACTATACTAAAATCGATTGCAGTAAAAATAGACTGATTGCATGTAAAGAAAAAAGTTGGTTTTGGAAGTGTAAAAACTGTTGAAACAGTTTTATGAACCTTTACCTTCATTAACCCACGACTTAAGTCGTGGGTTAATTATATTTATAAAGTTAGATAACCGTTTTAACGGTTTTTCTCTTGGTAGAGTTGTTCATCACTATTCGGTCTTTTTGGCAAGGACAGTGGTAATTGCAGAACGTTCCACTTTTATCTTGGTATTTTCACTAACCATCAGAAGAGCTGTTTTATCTTCAAGACCCGCAATCACACCGTGAATGCCGCCATTTGTAACAACCTTGTCACCTTTTTCAAGATTAGAAAGCATCTTTGTCTTTTTCCTTTGCTCTCTTCTGCTGCGGTCTTATAATCATAAAATAAAAGATTAAGAATATAGCACCGAACATAATCAGAGTGCTGACTAAATCCTCCGCCGCCTTCTCCGCCCTGCGGAGCCATTGCAAATATTAATTGATACACTATTCCTCCTCCCGTTTAGACGGGGACTATTTTTGATTGATATTTTTTTTATTTTTTTGTTTTTCCACTCTTTGAAAGAACCGTCGAGTATTCTCTTTCTTGCTTCACACATAAGAGTAATATAAAAATGCAGATTGTGAATACTTGCCAGTTCCAAAGCTAATAATTCTCCCGCATTAAACAGATGCCTTAAGTATGCTCTTGTAAAATTTCTACAAGTGTAACAATCACAATTTTCATCCACTTTTTCAAAATCATCTCTGAATTTTGCATTTGTTAGCGTCAAAACACCTTCACTTGTAAATAGAACTCCGTGTCTGGCATTTCTTGTCGGCATTACACAATCAAACATATCAATGCCGCGCTCAATCGATTCAAGTATATTCTCTGGACGACCAACACCCATTAAATATCTTGGCTTATCTTCCGGCATCAAATCAGTTGTAAAATCAGTTATTTCATACATTATTTCCGCAGGTTCACCAACTGCCAATCCTCCGATTGCATAGCCATCGAAGTCTAATTTCTTTAAATCATTTGCCGATCTTTCTCTCAATTCTTTATAGGTGCTGCCCTGAATTATTCCAAATAAATACTGATTATGATCATATAATGGTTTAGAATTTTCAAATGCTTCCTTATTTAAAACTGCCCACCTGCTTGTAAGACCAATTGATTTTTCAGCATACTCATATTCACATGGATAAGGAGTGCATTCATCCAGCACCATCATAATATCCGAGCCAATGCTTCTTTGAATCTGAATAACTTTTTCTGGCGAAAAAAAGTGCGATGAGCCATCAAGGTGTGATCTAAACTCCACGCCATCTTCTTTTAATTTCCGTAGACTTGAAAGACTGTAAACCTGGTAGCCGCCGCTGTCCGTAAGTATTGGTTTCTGCCAGTTCATAAATTTGTGCAAGCCACCTGCTTTCTCCAGCACCTCCGTTCCCGGACGTAAGTAAAGATGATAAGTATTTGAAAGAACAATCTGTGCTTTAATATCTTGTTCAAGAAAATTCTGGTTAACAGCTTTTACTGTTCCCTGTGTACCAACAGGCATGAAAGCTGGTGTTTCCACAACTCCATGATCCGTTTCAAAAATCCTGCTCTCGCCTTGGAATCTCTGTCTTTTGCAGCAATTGAAAATTTAAGCAATATAGTCCGGTTGGTAGTTGATTAAAATTAAAGCGCACAAATTTAAGGGAATTGAGTGAAGAGGCAAAAGAAACCATTAATAATTGTTGATTTCGGATTTCTAATTTGGGATTGGAATCTTCATACTAAAAACTTCAGTTTTTCCTCCGCAGTTGGAACTCTGCAGCTTTCTCTTTCTGCCGAAATAGTTTATATCTGTTCTTAGCGATCAGATCATAAATAAAATCTCTAAAAAATTTTGGAAAGATGATAAATAGGATACAGAATTTTTACCGGACCATTTAACTGTTTACAAACTATCAAAGCAGCAGTTGATTTTGTAAAAATTTTATCTCCTGCAACCAGAATGAAAGTATCCTGGTTTGAAGTATCAAAATTAAATCTCACTTGCCAGCTTTTTTGCTTTATCCGATTGAAGTGCTGCAAACCTGAACAAATCCTTCTTATCTCTTTTAATTACAAAGTTCACCCAGAAATTGCAGAAATTGCACACTCCATCGAATAATATTATCTGTTTTTCTTCGATCAATTTAGTGGAATCAGAAGGGATAGTTTTGCAAGTTCAATCTTTTGAGCAGTTGATCGGATAATCTGAATTTTGAAATTTCCAATTGTTACAATTTCACCCTGGTTCGGAATTCGGCCAAGTCGTGTAGTTATAAATCCTGAAAGCGTTTCGTAATCTCCTTCGTCAAGATTTAAATTATATTTTTCATTGATATGATCAACCTCAACTTTACCGCTGATGATGTAAGTATCTATCGCAACTCTCCGGCAAATATCTTCCTCGATATCAAATTCGTCTTCAATTTCACCAAACAGTTCTTCCAGAATATCTTCAATGGTTACAATACCTGCTGTTCCGCCATGCTCATCAACCACAATAGCGATAGAGTTTCTTTTCTCAAGGAAATCGTTTAAGACTTCAAAACTTTTTTTAGTCTCGGGTATAAAGCTTACTTCACGCAATATATCTTTTATACTAACCGGAGATTTGAATAAATCTTTTGCGAGAAGCACTCCTTTAATGTTATCAAGATTATCTTCATAAACAGGCAGCTTTGAAAATCCTGAATCAATAAAGACTGACAGAACTTCACTTATTTCATTTGTTAGTTCAACACCAACAATATCGGTTCGAGGAGTCATTGCTTCATAGACTCTTTGATCACCAAGCTCGATTACCTTGTTGATTAACTCGCTATCTTTTTTATCAACTATACCAGCTATCTCACTCTCTTTAACCAGACCCTTGATATCGTCTTTATCAAAAAGATGATAAATATTATCAGTTTTAAGACTGGAAGTCTGCACAACTTTATTGGATATAGCAGAAGTTATTTTAACAAAAGGATAAAACAAATAAGATGCAGCCCGAAGCGGGAGTGATGTTAGCAGTACAAGACGATCGGCAAGTTCCCTGGCTAAGTACTTTGGAATAATTTCTCCAAAGAACACAATAATCCCAGATAAAACAAACAGGATTTTAATTTCACTCCAGCCAAAAAGAGCATTAAGAAATATTGCCCCCAGAGAAGCATAAACAATGTTTACAACATTATTTCCTATAAGAATGGTGGAGAAAAAGATCTGCGGATGATTGATAAAATATTTCGCACTTAATGCAGCGAGATTTTTCTTTCTTGCTCTTACTTCTATTTTAAGTTTGTTAGCAACGACAAAAGCAAGCTCAGCCCCCGAGAAGAAAGCACTCAACAAGACTAAAATTAAAAGATATAAAAGTTGTATGTCCATAAAATCAATTTACAAGAATAATATTATCTAAATGTATCTTAATAACTCTTAAAATAATTTATAGATTATCATCACGGTGGCAACTGCATATAGTAAAACATTAGCGATCATAGGAAAATCAGTTGCCAGTGTTTGGGTTGTATTTTCAGCTTTACCGCTCATATACTCAAGATACATAAATCTGAAAATGCCAAAGACAACAAACGGCGTTGTATAAATAAGTCGTTCCGTTTGGAATATTGATACTGTTCTTGGGGCTACAGTATAAAGCGCATAGCAAACTATAACTCCCGTTGCAGCTACGGTTGCCATTTGATCAGCAAAGTTTAGAGAATACTGGGCTAAAACTTTTCTGCTGTTAAGTACCTGTCTGTTCAGCTGACTCCACATTTTGCCGAAGATTTTCAGTAACAAGAACAAGCTCTGATCTTCGTTTCATAACACCAAGGAAAAGAGAAATAAACATAGTTGTAAGAAGCAGCCAACTTGAAATCGGAACCTGAATTACAAAAGCTCCTGCAAGGACTCTAATCGAAAATCCTGCAGCGATAGAAAAGACATCCAGCAATACAAGATTCTTCAGCCAGAAAGAATAAAGTACATTAAGGACAACAAATGCAACCACAAGCAGAATAAATTCAATATTGAAATACATCATCAGCCAAAAGACAATTACAAGCAGCAATGATGCTGTTATTATAGCTGCTGTCTGAGAAATTGCTCCTGAAGGTAATGGACGGTTCTTCTTTACCGGGTGTGCTCTGTCAGATTCAATATCGACCAAATCATTAATAACGTAAATTGCACTTGAAGCAAGACAGAAAACCAGGAAAGCAAGAAGAGTGGTGATGAGATAATCTTTATCAAACAAATGTAGAGAGAACAGTAAGGGAATAAAAACAAAAACGTTTTTTATCCATTGATGAACTCTTATAAGCCGGAGAAATTTAAAAAGTATCATCAGAACACAACTACTTCCTCATAAGTGCCGAAGACTTTTTTAAGTTCGCCTACCATTTCACCAAGAGTAACTTTGTTGTGAGCTGCTTTAACAAACAAAGGCATTAAATTATTTCCGTTTTCAGTTGCAAACAAAATCTCCGCAAGACTTTCGTCTACATCTTCTTGACTGCGGCTTTGTTTCAATGCAGCGAGTCTTTTTTTCTGAGAGATTTCAACTTCGGGTGAAATGGTAAGTATCGGAATTTCTATTTTCTCATCTGTTTCGATAAACTCATTAACTCCCACTATGAATTTTTCTTTACTCTCAACTTCCCTCTGATATCGGTAAGCTGCATCTGCAATTTCTTTCTGAAAATAACCAGATTCAATTGCAGGGATGACTCCGCCAATAGCATCGATCTGGTCAAAAATTTTGTTTGCTTCTCGTTCCATTTTATCAGTTAGAGCTTCAACATAATAGCTTCCGCCAAGAGGATCCACTGTATTTATGACTCCTGTTTCATAAGCAATTATCTGCTGGGTTCGTAACGCGATCTTAACAGCTTTTTCACTTGGAAGTGCAAGTGTTTCATCCATAGAGTTAGTGTGAAGTGACTGAGTACCACCAAGAACACCAGCCAAAGCCTGGAATGCTGTTCTTACAATATTATTCTCAGGCTGCTGTGCTGTTAATGTGCAACCAGCAGTTTGTGTATGAAATCTCATCCACCAGGAACGAGGATTTTTAGCACCGTATTTTTCTTTCATCCTGCGGGCAAAAATTCTGCGAGCAGCACGGTACTTAGCTATCTCTTCAAAGAAATCAAGATGTGAATTAAAGAAATAAGAAATTCTTGGGGCAAAAGCATCGACATCCAGTCCTCTTTCGATACAAGCTTCGATGTACGCAAAACCATCAGCTAATGTATATGCAAGCTCCTGCACGGCAGTTGAGCCAGCTTCTCTGATATGATAACCGCTAACCGAAACAGGATTCCACTGGGGAACTTCGTTTGTGCAATATTCAATCATATCTGTAATAATCCGCATTGATGGTCTTGGAGGATAAATATATTCCTTCTGAGCGATATATTCTTTCAGTATATCATTCTGCAATGTTCCGCGAAGCTCTTTGAAATCAATATTCCGATCACGGGCAACAGCAAGATACATTGCAAAAATCATTGCTGCAGGTGAGTTAATTGTCATCGAAGTAGAAACTTTATCAAGAGGAATTTTATCAAACAGTATTCCCATATCTTCTATTGATGAAACCGCAACACCACACATACCAACCTCACCTTCACTCATCGCCGAGTCGGCATCCCAACCCATAAGTGTCGGAAGATCATAGGCAACCGAGAGACCGGTCTGTCCACGTTTTAACAAATAATGATATCTTTCATTTGTATCCTCCGGTGTTCCGAATCCGGCGAATTGCCTCATCGTCCAGATTTTCCCTCTGTAGCCATTGGGATGAATTCCTCTTGTGTAAGGATATTCACCAGGAAAACCAATATCATTCAGGAAATTTATATTTTCAATATCATCAGGAGCATACAGCGGATCAATTTTTTCACCACTAACAGAAGTAAACTTAATCCCCATTGTTTTCATACTTTTTACTTTTTCGTCGTACTCTGTTCTCTTCTCCAGATATTTTTTATCAAGCATAAATTTTCTTTCTTTTGTTTGATATGGAAATTAAATCATTATTACAGTTAAATTTAAGTTCTGCCGAACCTTCTGTCAAACTCATTCAATGATATTTTGATGACAATCGGGCGTCCGTGCGGGCAAACATAAGGCATTGAAGTGGCAAAAAGCTGATCAATCAGCAGCCGCATTGCTCTTTCATCGAGCCTGTCTCCAGATTTGATAGCTGTCTTACATGAATAAGATTTTGCCAGATTATCTTTTTGCTCGAGATGTTTTTCTCTTTCATTAATTGAATATTCTTCAAGCAAATCAAAAAGAACCAGTTCTTCATTACCTTTCCTTACATCGTCAGGGACACCTTCAATCTTAATTGTTTCTTTAGCTAGAAATTTTAATTGAAAACCAAGACGACTTAGATACGGTTCCAGTTCTTTTAACAACGAAGTTCTTGCTGGATCAGTTTTAACTTTTTTGGGGAAAAGAAGCTGTTGAGAAAATGGAATATCAGTTTCGAGTCTGTTCAAAGCTTTTTCATATAAAATTCTTTCATTAGCAACATGCTGATCAATAATCATCAATCCTGATTTAATCTGTGAAAGAATATATTTATTATGAAGTTGAATTATGAATGGAGATTCTTCGGTTTTCTCAGGTGTGCTTTGGTCAGCTTTATCATGGGAAATTTCCTTTTGATCATTCCCGCTGAACAATTTTGATTCAACCTTTCCATCTTTTTTTATAACCACATCATCTGTAATACTGCCAAACAACAAATCAATTTCTTCTTCTGAATATCTTTTCACTTCGGGCTGATATCTCTCCCTTCCCGGTCTGTCTGAAAAATCTCCTCGATTGGCAGGCTGAAATTTATTTACAGCTAATTTTTCCTCAGATAAATCCTGCTCACTAAAAACCATTGAAGGAACTAGATCGTGCGAGCCAAGACTCTTCCTCACAACAGAAAGTATGAAATTATAAACGTCTTTTTCATCATCAAACTTTGCTTCGAGTTTTGATGGATGAATATTCACATCAATCCTTTCGGGATCAATCTCAAGAAACAAAATGAAGAATGGATAATCACCCTTCTCAAGAATATTTTCATATGCAGTAAAGACAGCATGATTAATATTTTTATTCGTGATATATCTTGAGTTAAGGAAAAGATACTGCTCGCCTTTGGTTTTTCTTAAAAGACTTGGTTTTCCCACGTAACCATAGACACTTAAAAGCTCCGTTCTTTCTTCAACAGGAATCAAAGCATCAGGCATATTTTCTCCAAAGACATGACGAACTCTTTCCTTCAAAGACTCAGCTGGATAATCGAAGACAGGATCAACACCGTTAAAAAGTTTAAATGAAATTGATTGATGACTTAATGCAATGCGATTAAAAGTATCAACTATATGTTTAAACTCTGTTGTATCTGTCTTAAGAAATTTTCTTCTGGCTGGAACGTTGAAGAAAAGATTTTTTACTGTTACACATGTGCCTTTTGGAAAGGAGCCTTTATCAACTTTAATATTTCCTGCCTCATCATTTTTGAGAATAGTTCCGATTTCATCTTCATGGGTTTCACTTCTTATTTCAATTTGACTGACTGCAGAAATGGAGCTTAATGCTTCACCGCGGAATCCGAGAGTTTTAATCGCTTCAAGGTCCTCGAATGCTTCAATCTTGCTCGTAGCATACTTTTGAACACAAAGGATTAGGTCCTCTTCACTCATTCCAATTCCATCATCACAGACCTGTATAAAATTCTTGCCAGCTCGCTTTATTATTACTTCAATCGTTCTTCGCTCCTGCATCAATAGCATTTTCCATCAATTCTTTTACAACCGATTCAGGTCTCTGAACAACTTCTCCTGCAGCAATTTTACTTGCAATATATTCTGGTAATATTTTAATTCGCTTAGCCATCTATCTTAACATATTTTCTGATTTCAAATTGTTCCCTATTTTCGGTTGAAACTAACTGCCAGATATCATTTTGAATTTCGGGAAATTTAATTTCGCCCTCAGCTTCAAACTTCATAAAAGATAAAATCATTTCATCTGCAATCGGTAATGCCTGTCTGTAAATATTTCCCCCTCCAATTATAAATGCTTTTTCATAATTTTTTGATCCGCAATAGTTAATTGATTCTTCAAGCGAATGACAAAGTTTTATTTCATCAAAATCAACTCTGAAGTCTTTGTTTCTTGTAATGATTATATTCTCTCTTCCCTTTAATGGCTTGCCAAGAGTTTCAAATGTTTTTCTGCCCATAATAACTGCAGAACCAAGCGTAGTCTGCTTGAAATGTTGAAACTCTTCTTTAACGTGCCAGGGCATTTCGCCATTTGCTTTTCCGATAACTCCGTTCTCGCGATTGCAGCAATGATGATAATTCTCAAACAGCAACCTCAAAGGAAATTTTTTCGTGATATTGATAATTCAGCAGCTCAAAATCTTCAAACTTCAATTCGTCAATTGGTTTGTTTGCAATTTTCAGGTTGAGGTAAAGGAAGAGGTTCACGTTTGAGCTGCTCTTTCAATCCGTCCAGATGGTCATACTTCTCTGTTTCAGTACCTTTCTCACCAACATAAATGTGTGCATCAACTATAGTATGCCCAAACTGACCAAGCTTTAATCCAACTTGTTGTGCAATCACCTGAGTCAGCAACGAATAGGCAGCAAGGTTAAAAGGAATCCCGAGAGCAATATCACCAGACCTCTGGGTAAGATGACAATTAAGTTTTCCATCATTCACGTTGAAAACAAAAGTATAGTGGCACGGTGGGAGTTTGCTAGCTGTTGCATTCCCCGGTTCCCAAGCTGAGATAACAAGTCTTCTGCTGGTTGGATTTCTTTTTATCTCGTCAATTACATATCGAATCTGGTCAACTTCCCGAACAACCCATTCTCCATCTTTATTTTTTTGAGCACTTGGAAAATGCCTCCAGTAATACCCGTAGGCTGTTTCCAGAACACCATTTTCATCAGCCCATGCATCCCAAATCTTTGTATACTGCCTTAAATTACGAATGTGATTATCACCTGACAAATACCAGAGTACTTCGTGAAGGAGTGATTTCCATTGCATCTTTTTTGTTGTTAAGAGCGGAAATCCTTCTTTCAAATCAACTTTGTAAAAGGCTCCAAAGTAAGAAATTGTATCCACGCCGGTACGAGTTTTTTTTCTAACACCGTTTTCCATGACAGTTCTTACAAGATCAAGATATTGCTTCATTTTAGATAATCTTAAATTAGAAGTGAGATTGATTTTGATTACAATTTAGCAAATTTTTGCGATGTGATAAAATATCAAAAGTTTAGTTGTTTGACTATATCCTTACAGGCCTTTTTAATCCCTTCTGTATAATTTGTAATAGATTCATACTCGTACGAAAAATACTTTGTTAGTTCAATTGGGAATACGTATTTAGGTAGCTCTGGTATACTCTCAGCACTAATTTTCCCACAAACCAGAAATATTTGCTTCACATTCGACCTGAATAAATGCATTAAAACACCTACTCCCTTCCCAAAACCTGATTGATAGTCATATGCTCCCTCGCCAGTTATAAGAAAATCAACAGAATCTGTATCTGAGTATTTGTGAATACCGAGGTGGTATTCAATAAACTCGGATGAGTAAAGCAAGTTTGATTTATAGAATATTTGAAATGCCGCAGGGACTCCACCACCAGCACCAGATAAAACATTAGAAGAAAATTGTAATCCATTGTTTTCAAATAACTTCAATATATGATTGAAATAATCTTCGAGAAGTGAAATCATATTCTCGCTGGCTTTTTTTTGCGATCCAAAAACTCGTAGACCACCTTGAGGTCCAAGCAAAGCATTAGTCACATCAACAACTGGAATCATTTCAAAAGAGAATTTGAAAGGTTTATAATCAATCTTCTTAGCCAACTGAAAATTCTCTGGGAGCACATTCAATGAATTGCCGTTTGAATCCATTAAAATAAGGCCTAATTCCGACATCATTCCCATTCCCAAATCAATTGTAGCTGTTCCTCCAATCCCAATATATACCTTTTCAGCTTTTACCTTCCTGCTCTGGAGATCTGCTTCAATTTTCAATAGTAATTCACCTAATCCTCTAGAAGTAAGTTTTAAAGGATTCCTATAAAATAAAGGTACGATCTTCACCCCGAGAACCTCAGCGGATTCAATATAAATCTCTTTCCTTTTTTCACAATAGAGCACTGGACATTCAAATTCCGAATTGTCGTAAGCAGTAGCAATCAAATATTTCCTGATTTCTCCCCCGAAATAAACTCTACAGACACTCAGAAAACCATCTCCCCCATCGGATATAGGCTTCGTAATGAGTTCAGCATTTTTCAGGTTAGTTAGATTATCATTAATCAACTCGGCTATCGTTACTGAATCTGCACATTCTTTAAAGCTGTTAGGTGATATTAAAATTCGTTTTCTCATCTGAGGATAAAAATCAATTTAATTATATTTGAGCCAGATTATGAAAAAGCTAATCAAATTTCTTACTTCAAAGATAAAATATATTATTCTTATTTATGCTTTTATCCAGTTAGTTCTGATTCTAACTAGTAGAAACTGATTATAAAAGCGATGCATTCTATTACTATAAGCTTGCCCAGGAATGTATTGAACAAAATGAATTTTATCCTGCCCAGCAGCATTTATACGAAGATTATATAGTAGCTCCTCTTTATATAAATGCACTGGTTTTACTTTTAAAGATTTACAATTCAACTATCACAATATGTCTTTTTAATCTTCTCGTTATAACACTGCAAGTCATATTTCTTTATAAAATCACGAAGCAAATATTCTATGAGGACATTGCACGGGTGACAGTTCTGCTTTTCATACTTTATTTGAACACTATTGGCTTAGTGCTTCAAAACTATACCGAACTTTTCTTTCTCTTGTTAATTTCAGCCTCAATTTACTTCTATCTACTAAATAAAAATGTTTACTTGATTCTATCAGGTATCTTTCTAGGAGGAGCCATCGCAGTAAGACCGTCTGGATGGGCTTTATTGCTAGCGTTCATCTCAATTCAAATATTTACGAGCATTAAAAAAAAGAAATTACTTTTTAAATTTTTTCATATTTATTCAGGAACTTTAGTCTTTATAATTTTATTTGGAGGTTTTACATATTCACACTTTGGAAAATTTGAATTTACATCTACCACCGGTCCGGTTAATTTGTTGCTTGGTGCTAACGATGACGCAACAGGTGGATTTAATTCAACTGTATTTGAAAAAGGAAAAGCAGGATACATTGAATACCTTGACTCTTTAACTTACATTCAGAAAGGTGAATTTTATCAGGAGCAGGCTGTTAAATGGATAGAACGAAAATCCGGTAAAATGGTTGTTGCTTGCTCCAATGAAATTATTTCATACATTCGGCTGGGATGATATTTCACTTTCTTCTTTGCTTGGTTTCGATGATACAAATTTTGCAAGAGTAATAAGAATTCTTTTTTCTAGAAGGAGATTTAAATAATGCTTTACCAGATTCTAATCTCACTGATAAAGTCTATTTATTTTTTGGTATTAATTATTTCACATTTATATTATTACTTGTTGTTGTGTTGCAATAGCTTTTGGGATTTACAATCTTTTTAAGAAAAAACTATCAACAAATTCTACAAGTTTAATTTTACTCTTTTCACTATTCGCAACTCTTAATGATAATGGTTACTGTTGGAACTCCAAGATATAAATACCCTATGTTTATTCTATTCTTCCATTTGCTGCATCGTATCTAGATATGAAATTTGGTTTTGGAAAGCCAAACAATGAAAAAGATTAATTCAAATTACAAGCAATATTATCTACTAGCTTTTATTATCCTTGTAGGATTTCTGGTAAGATTGTTTTTCCAGGTTGGTCATATTTTTTCGGATGATGCTTATTACTCCAACCTAAGCTATGCCTTATCAAATGGAGATTTTGCTAAAGATTTTCTTGGATATCCCGTGTTTCCACTTAGAGTGGCTTTTATCGGATTGACAACCGTTTCAATGAGAATTTTCGGTGCTAATGAATTCGCAATGGTGATTTTTCCATTCGCTGTTTTCATTGCTAAATATTTTACTAGCATACAATCTAACCCGACTATTAACTGACAACAATAAACATCTCTATTACTGCTGCTTTTTTAATGGCATTCTTCCCAACTGATATTATTTTCGCAACAATAGGTTTTCCAGATCTAATAAATGTATTTCTTATAAATCTTGGAATTTTCTTTCTGCTTAATTCATTCTATCAAAATAGGATTGTTTTGGCATTTGCTGGGGGTATTTCATTTTTTCTTTCAATGCAGTTTAAAGAAAACATCTACTATGTTCTAATTCTTTTAATCATTCTGCTAGTTTACTTCTTTTTCAAGAAGAAACATTTAAATCTTCAGTTACTCATTGGAATACTTTTCATTATCGGAAATTATTTGGTTGAAGGATCCATTTATCTTCTTTTACACAATGATTTCTTTTATAGAATCAGCATCACTAATATCAATTACAGTTACAGCTATTATGATTTTTTTCCTTACACTGCCCAGAAATTATCAGGCTCGAAAAATTATTTCCGGAACTTGTTTGATCAGATAGTTATGATAAATGCTAAATCAATATTTCTGAGGAGATTTTATTTGTTACTTCCTATCGTTGCTCAGTGCAGACTTTTTTCAGCTTAAGAAAGAAAGAATACTCACTAATCACTTTCTGGTTTTGGGGAAGCGCTATTTTAATGATTGCCTTCACGACTTCATTCACTGAATATAAGCCACTTGACTTTAGCTAGAAGCTGGTACATATATCCTTTATTGATGCCAATGATAATATTATCAGCGATCTTTATAAATCGTTTTTCAAAACTCATTAAGAGTGGATTGATAATAATTTTACTATACTTGGAAGCCTAATAATGTGTTTTGAATATCAAATCTTTTTTGATAAAGAAAATCTAAACTCACTAAAGACTTTCCTCAGAGATAATCCATCAAAAACCATTTACACAGACCATTTTACAAAATACAGTGTTGACTTAATTCGCGAGTACAATGCTGATTCAAAAAGAATTTTAGGTAATGATTTTAATTTTAATCAAATTGCAAAAAGCGATTGGATTCTATTCAACAAAAAACATATTGAGGAACTGCAGATGCAAAAGTATGAGTTCCCGGATTTTTCAATTCTTAAATTCAAATCAATTTAAAAAAGTTGCCTCTTTCAATGATTTTATTTTCTATGAGAAATTGCACTGAAATTTTTCTCATTATTCCTTGAAACATTTTTGTAAATTAGCCGGACTAGTTTTCTAACAAAATCTTATTAAATGGAAATCATAGAGTATTCAGAGAAGTGGAAAGATAAATGGGATCAGTTCGGTACTGGAATCCAATAACGGTACGATGTTCCATATGCAGAAGTTTTTTGACTATCACAAACCCGGCAAGTTCACTTTCAATCATCTTATTTTTATAGACAGAGGAAATATTATTGCACTTCTTCCGGGTGCTCGAATCCAAGATCTATATGAATCACCTATCGGTGCTAGTTACGGTTCGATTGTGACAAAGGATGTTAAGTTTGCAGAAGCAATGGATATTGTTTCAACCTTACTTGAATATGGAAAGAAAGTTGGAATAAAAGAATTTCTCCTAACGTCTGCACCACGAGTTTATGAAAGGCATCAGAATGAAAATCTTGATTTCGCGATGCTGTGGCAAGGATTTAATTACGATCTTCACTACATTTCCAGTGCAATAAAACTTGAACCGAATGAAGATATCATTTCTCGATTCCAGCAGACAGTAAGAAGAAACGTCAGAAAGACTTTAAAGGATCCTGATATCAGAGTTGAAATAAATGACCGTTACGATGAATTTTATCCAATACTTGTTGAGAATAAAGCACGGCACAATGTCAAGCCAACTCATTCGCTTGAAGATCTTAATCAAACTAACTCAACTACTTCCCGACAACCTCGTTCTTTTTATGGTTTATTATAAAGATAAACCAATTGCCGGTTCATCGGTTTTTATTTGCAATGAAACTGTTACTCTTTGTTTTTACAATATGCTTATTTATGAATATGAACATCTGAAACCGATTCATCGCGTTATGTATGAAGTTGTAAAATGGTCGACTGAAAAAGGATATAAGTATGTTGATATCGGAGTTTCGCAGGATACAAAAGCTGCAAATCCAATGACACCAAGTATGAACCTGATTGACTTCAAAGAAAAGTTTGATGCGAAGACGGTAATGCGCAATACTCTCCGTAAGAAATTATAAATCGATTGAGCTGAATTAATGAGCTCCGAAGAAAAAAGTTCTCATTACATTTCTCGGCAACATTAATTACGATACCCGCTGCAAAAATCTTTATGATACTTTTTCTGCAAATAACTTCGATGTT
This sequence comes from uncultured Ignavibacteriaceae bacterium, assembly GCA_963698155.1. GTDB lineage: Bacteria > Bacteroidota > Ignavibacteria > Ignavibacteriales > Ignavibacteriaceae > IGN2. The sequence continues at coordinate 123,008 of CAVOPS010000014.1, forward strand.
GAGTTCATTAGGCTTTGATTGGTTGACTAAAGACTTCGCCGAAACTCGTGGCGATGTTTCAATCTTCAAATTAAAAAAAGGATTTCTATCAATCTCCTTTTATCTGAAATTCATCTGGCATATAAAATTAAAGTTACTCAACTACAAAAGCGTCAATAATATTTGCCGAAGATATTTATACTCTCCCCTTTGCTGTAATCTTTGGAAAGTTGAAACGAGCAAAAATATATTACGATTCCCGTGAACTGTTCGGATACCTTGCCGGATTGAAAGAGAAAAAATTTAAACAAGCATTCTGGAAATGGACGGAAAAATTCTTCATTAGAAAAGCTGATTATGTGATTGTCACCGGTCCAATGGATGGTGAATTTCTTAAAAAGGAATACAGGCTAAAGGACATAATTCTGTTACGGAATTTACCACGATACTATAAACCAGCGCTTAAATTAGACCTCCATTCCCATCTGCAGATTGATAAGAATCAAAAAAATAATTCTTTACCAGGGAGTTCTGCTTAAAGGCAGAGGAATTGAAAAAGTTTTTGCAGTGCTAAAAGAATTATCAGATCACGTTTTTGTTATTGCCGGCGGTGGAGAATACGAAGAGCATTACCAAAATCTTGCTGAACAAATGAATCTTACTGACCAGGTTTTCTTTCTTGGAAAACTCACTCAGGAAGATTTACCACAAGTAACGGCATCGGTTGATATTGGAGTTTCATTGATTGAAAATCTAAGCACAGAGTTACTATTACGCTCTTCCGAATAAACTTTTCGAATACATTATGGCTGAAGTCCCGGTTATTGTGAGCAACCTTCCTCAAATGAAAGAAGTTGTTGAGAAGTATGATGTTGGATTTGCGGTTGACATTGATAATAAAAATGAATTGATTACTGCAATAAAAAAATTATCCGAAGACAGCGAGTTGTACGAAAGCAAAAAACAAAACTGCCAGATTGCCTCTCAGGAATTGAACTGGGAGAAGGAAATAGTTAAGCTTCTGAAAACATTTATCGATTAGACTACAATTGTCATTCCCACGAAAGTGGGAATCCACTAAATCACATTTCTTAGATTCCTGCTCGTCTCGGAGACGGAGTCTACGGACTTTCGCAGGAATGACATTTAACTAACCTCAATATGTCATTCTGAACGAAGTGAAGAATCTCAACTTGAATATTTAGATTCTTCGTCACTCCGTTCCTCAGAATGAGCTGCAAAGCTTCACTTCTTTTTATAAATGCAGATTATATGAACAGGCTTGTTGATGAACAGATTAACAAACTTATCCTTTAGCTTCCACATCCAGAATGGAAAGAACTGAAGTATTACATAAGTTCTTAAAAACAGAAGCAGTTTATTTCCGAAAGTTTCATACTTAAAGCTCTCCAGATCATTTCCTGAATAAAGACTCTCAAGTTTCATTTCATCGAAGGAATGGATGTGTGCATTGGCAGGAGTTTTTTGATTGCAGTGAATGCAGAGGTAATAAATTAATTTTTCTTTGTAGGGAGTTGTGATGATTAACCTTCCTCCCTTTTTAACAACACGGAATAACTCTTTTATAAATGCAGCAGGATCAAAAACGTGCTCAATTATTTCTGAAGCAATCACACAATCGAATGAGTTATCGTTAAAAGGAAGATGAAATGAATCTGCGGTAATTCCAAAATGCTTTTCGTTGGGATAAAGTTTTTTTGCTATCGCAGGATTTGTTACAGAAATATCAAGTGAATAAACCTGTTTTCCTTTCGGAAGAAATTCCTTTGCAACCCAGCCATTTCCGCAGCCGACATCCAGAATTGAATTGACATCTTTCGGAATTTTTGAGATGATGTATTCTCTTACGCGTCTCTCATCGTGTGCAGTTGCACCTTTCCGCTCTTCGAAGTAATCGAACTCGACTGCATCTTTTTTGTAATGATCTATGTAATTGAAGTTGCTCAAATCCCAAATCCTGCTAAAAATTATGGTCAAAGATATTAAAAAATGCCGGAAGTCTGTCTATCTAAATTGAATTTTAAAACGTAATTTATTACGTTTGAATTAACAAAACAGGGATTAGCAATTATGAAAGCTATAAAATATTTTGTCTGTTTTATTCTCCTCACGTTCTCATCCGAAATTCTTTCCCAGGATCAGACTATTCTCATCTTTGATCCAAATGGAGTATCAACAAGTTTCCAGTACACCCTTTCTCAACTAACTGAAGATTCAGTCTTTGTTGCAGATTCGCTGGATGATTCAATCTTTAATTATGATGCTATATTTTTCTTTATTGATTATCCATACTTACTGACCGTGATCAAATGTAAACACACTGATCCAACTATACATCAGACGGAAAACCTACATACTTATATTTCAAATCCTGTAATAGATTCTACTAGTTTTCCTTTTTGGAATCATATTGGACTGAATGAAATGTACTGGTTACTTGTATCAGTCATTAGTCGATTCCGTTACGGGTTTTGATACGACATTTACTATGGAATCGTAATAGATACGAGTTTTATGAGTGGAGCGTCCCCGCACCGATGGGAACTATTGCACCAATCCTAATTGGTCAATCTGCAAGTCTCGATGTTCAGGCAACTTTTATTTCAACAGTTGATACTTTAAATGTTATTCTTGATTTATATAATTTAATTGATGATGAAGGCTTTTTAAGAAGAGTTTTAGAATATTTTGAATTACAACCACCTAACTATGTTGATGAAGTAATTATTTCTTTAACTGAGTTTGTTTTATCTCAAAACTACCCCAACCCGTTTAATCCATCGACGAAAATAAAATATAAGATTCCGAGTATTCGACAGTCTCAGAATGACAGTCGGGTTACATTAAAGTTTATGATATATTAGGAAATGAAATTGCAACTCTGGTTAACGAAGAAAAACAGCCCGGCACTTATGAAGTTGAATTCATACATCCAAAGGCGGATCTCTCCAGTCGGAATCTTACATCTATCAGTGGAATATATTTCTATCAACTTACAAGCTGGTAATTACATCGAAACTAAAAAAATGCTTCTAATAAAATGAGTATTTTCCCATATCGGATTAAATATTTAATATTCAAATAATTTTCAGGATATAACCGATGAATAAACTTACCTATATAACTTTAACTTGTGCCTTATTGCTTTCTTTCCTTATCTCTCTCAACTTCATTAACTCCGGAGAAAAAAAATCTGAAATAAAAGAAGAAGAAAAAACTTCCGGAGCGCTGGAAGCTCTTAATTTCTGGACCCGGGCAAGAGCATATCCAAATGAGGATATTCCTCCTGAGGCTTACTACAATGCGTTTAATTATTCTAAATCAAATTTATTCCATGGGGACAAACCGCTTGCATACAATTTCGAGCAGATAGGCCCGCATAACATTGGAGGAAGAACGCTTGATGTTCAATTCAATCCGCAAAATACAAACACAATTTTTGCAGGTGCTGCAAGTGGAGGATTATGGAGAAGCTATACAGGAGGAGTTGGAGTTTCAGCCTGGCAGCAAATTCCAACGGGATTTCCCGCTTCTGGGTGTAAGCTCAATTGCAATAGTTCCCAATGATTCAAACACAATTTATTTAGGAACAGGAGAAGTTTATAATTATCAGAATTCGATCGGCGGATTAACTGTAAGAACCACACGCGGCAGCTACGGAATTGGGATTCTGAAAACAACCAATTATGGACTCAGCTGGACCAAGGTTCTCGACTGGAGTTATAATTCACAGAGAGCAGTGCAGAAAGTCCGGATTGATCCTACCAACTTTAATATCATCTGGGCAGCAACAACTGAAGGAACTTTTAAATCCACTAATGCCGGTCAAACCTGGAGCCAGGTGCATAATGTACTGATGGCTACTGACGTTGTAATTAATCCCACAAACAGCAGTATAGTTTATGAAGCTTGCGGCAACTTTGCAAGCACCAATCATGGAATTTACAGGACAACAAATGGCGGAACTTCCTGGACAAAATTGACAAATGGATTGCCCGCAAGTTACGGCGGTAAGGCACTACTCGAAATTTATCAGGCAAATCCGCAGATAATTTTTGCAAGTATTGGAAATGGCAGCGCTTCAGGTGCAGGAACATGGCTTTGCAAGACAACAAACGGCGGTGATAACTGGAGTACAATTAACACAACTGATTATGCAACATACCAGGGTTGGTATTCTCATTGGGTTGGGGTTAATCCAACAAATCAAAATCTGATTCTGACCGGTGGAATTGATGTATATAAATCTACAAACGGCGGAACAACTTTAACTCAAAAGTCATACTGGTATCTCTGGTATTTTGGAATTACACCTCCCGGTGGTCCGGAAGGTCCTCCGGATTATGTTCATGCTGATCAGCACTCCATCACTTATCATCCAGGTAATCCGAATATAATTTATCTGGGAACCGATGGAGGTGTTTTCAGATCCACAGACGGTGGAGAAACTTTTGCGGGCTGCAACGGCGGATTTCAAACAACTCAGTTTTACAGCCAGTTCTCTTCATCATTTACAAGCTCTAATATTGGAATCGGAGGAATGCAGGATAATGCTACTGCTATTTATCTGGGTACAAACGCATGGAAAAGAGTTCTTGGGGGCGACGGCTGCGCTACCGGGATAAATCCGACAAATGAAAATATAATGTATGGAACGTACCAATATCTCGCATTGCAGCGATCAACTAATCAGGGTAATAACTGGAGCGGAATTCAACCGCCGAACTCATCGAGCGCAGGATTTTATGCACCGTTCGTGGTTTGTCGTTCCAATCCTACTATACTTTATGCAGGAAGCAACTATGTCCACAAATCTACAAACCAGGGAAGTGCCTGGACATTGATGAACGGCGGGCAAGCTTTGGATGGAAATCCGCTTCTTGCAATGACGGTTTCAAACTACAGCACTGATACTATCTATGCAACCACCTCCCCTGTTTCTTCAAGAGGAAGAGTATTTGTATCAACGAACGGCGGAACATCCTGGACTAATATTACAGGAACCTTGCCCGACAGGTATCTGACTGATATCGCAATAGTGAGGAACAATGCTTCGATAGTATATGTAACTGTTGCTGGATATGGGACATCGCATTTATTCAAATCAACAAATGGAGGACAAACCTGGATTGATATCGGAGCGTCTTTACCCGATGCACCTGCTTTCTCTGTAATCGTTGATCCGTTAAATCAGAATAATGTTTTCTTCGGAAATGATATTACAGTTTACGCTTCCACTGATGCAGGAAGTTCCTGGTTTGAATATTCAAACGGATTGCCTGAAGCAGTTTATGTTTATGATATAAATATTCTAGCACAAATCATCGAATCAGAGTCGCAACTCATGGTAATGGAGTTTATGAAGCAGACATTGACCTTGTAATTCCAGTTGAATTTATTTCCTTTACAGGAAGAAGTGAAAATAATAACATCGTATTGAATTGGTCCACTGCTACTGAATTGAATAACAAGGGATTTGAAGTTCAAAGAAGAGCCTCCCTAAATCCCTCCGAAGGAGGGACTTTGGAGTGGGAAATTGCAGGCTTTGTAGAAGGATCAGGTACTACAACTGAAAAACACGAATATTCATTTACTGAAGAAGCCTTAACGGAAAAGTCTTTTACAGATTGAAGCAAATAGATTATGATGGGAATTACAGCTACTCAAAGTCAATTGAAATAAATTTTATTTACGTAAATAATTTTGAATTGTACCAAAACTATCCTAATCCGTTTAATCCACAGTACGAGTAATAAGATATGCAGTTACGCAGTGAGCAATATTGTTACACTTAAAGTTTATGATGTTCTTGGAAATGAAATTGCAACTCTTGTTAATGAAGAAAAACAACCCGGCACTTATGAAGTTGAATTTCAATAGCATCTTCCATCAAACATCATCCATCTTCTGGAATTTATTTTTACCAACTTAAAAGCTGGTAATTACATTGAAACTAAAAAGATGGTTTTACTCAAATAACGATTTAGTTAAGGTAATAAATGAAAAATACTTTCTACTCCCCTGTTCTAATGGTAATGAGTCTGATAATTGGATTTATTTATTTCTCCAATCAGCCAATCATTCAATCAGAGAAAAATATCCTTCTGATTGGTTCTTTATGCAGAGAGCTTATCCTCTTGGAGAAATCCCACTTGAAAAATATTATGAAGCAATCGAGCAGACAAAACAGATAAAAGCATTTTCCAGAACCACAATAACAAATCCGTGGGTGCTTCGTTGGTCCAACAAACATTGGCGGAAGGATTTCTGATATTGAAATGAGTCGAACAAGTTTTGATACTATTTATGCTGGGGTTGCTTCAGGCGGAGTTTTCAAATCTGTTGATAGCGGTCTAAGCTGGTTTCCAATATTCGATGAAACTTATACAATGTCAATCGGTGATCTGGTTGTTGATCCAACTAATCCAAATATAATTTATGTTGGAACTGGAGAGGTAAACGGCGGCGGCGGCTCAGTTACTTACGGTGGCAACGGCGTATACAAATCAACTGATGCTGGAACAACCTGGAATCATCTTGGGCTTGAAGACTACAGAATATATCTCCCGGATAATTGTTGATCCGTTGAATCCGCAAAGAATTTTCCTTGGTGCAATGGGAAAATTATTTGGAAAAAATTCTGAAAGAGGTCTGTACCGTTCAACAGACGGAGGAACATCCTGGCAGAATAAATTGTTTATTTCGGATTCAACTGGTTGCATTGATGTTGCGGTAAATCCTGTTAATCCAGACATTGTTTATGTAGCTATGTGGGAAAGAATAAGAAGACCTGACAGACGTTCGTACGGTGGCTCAACTTGTGGTCTCCATCGTTCAACAGATGGAGGTGAGAATTGGACAGAATTAATAAATGGTTTACCTCACAATTCACCCACCGTCGGACGAATCGGAATTTCAGTATGCGAGTCATCACCCAACATTCTTTATGCAATTTATGCCGACAACATCGGCTACTTTGCTGGAGTATATAAATCAACAAACAACGGCGATAGCTGGACAAGAACAAATGATGGGGCACTGAGTAGTCTATTTTCATCCTATGGCTGGTGGTTCGGAAATATTCGTGTCGATCCTTCAAACCCAAATAATGTTTTTGTTATGGGATTAGATGTTTATAAAACCACAAACGGAGGCAGCTCCTGGTCCTATTCATCGGGAAGTATGCATGTTGATCAGCATGGTATGTATATACATCCTGCAAATCCAAATTTTATTGTTGCAGGTAATGATGGTGGGGTTTATAAATCATCTAACCAGGGATCAACTGGACAAGAATTTCGACTATGCCAATTACTCAATTTTATGCCTGCGATGTGGATTATCAATTACCAAATAGATACTATGGCGGAACGCAGGATAACGGAACGAACAGAACTCTAACAGGTAATCTAAATGACTGGCAGCAAATTTACGGCGGCGATGGTTTTTACGTTTTGGTTGATCCTTCCAATAACAATTTTATTTATGCAGAATATCAATATGGAGGCTTCGGAAGATCAACAGACGGAGGAAATTATTTTGATTACGGACTGAATGGCGTTTACGGTTCAGACAGATTTAACTGGAGTACACCATTCATCATTGATCCTTCAAATCCTGCTAAGCTTTATTTGGGCACTCATCGTCTTTACAGAACAACAAACCGTGCGGTTTTGTGGACTCCAATAAGTCCTGATTTAACAAACGGACCACCAACAGGAAACCAGGTTTACGGAACAATCACAACAATTGCATCCTCACCATCAGATACAAATGTTGTTTATGTTGGAACCGATGACGGAAACGTTTGGGTTACTTTAAATGGTGGGACTACCTGGACAAAGATTTCAACCACTCTTCCAACTAGATGGGTAACACGAGTTGCCGTTGATCCTGAAGACGCAATGACAGCTTATGTAACATTATCCGGTTACAGGTATGATGAATATCTTCCTCACGTATTCAGAACAACAAATGCAGGAATTAGCTGGCTGGATATTTCATCCAATCTTCCTGATGCACCGGTAAATGATATAATTGTAGATACTGATTCAACAGAAAGATTATACGTCGCCACTGATGTAGGAATATTTGTATCAGATAGTTTGGGCAACATTTGGAATTTCCTTGGTGAAAATTTCCTAATGCTCCGATAACAGATTTGGTATTGCACAAACCAACCAGAACACTCATTGCTGCAACTTATGGCCGCTCGATGTATTCAATTGATCTAACACCTGTGACAAGTGCAGAAAATGAAATAGTTGCGATAAATGATTTTATACTATATCAGAATTATCCAAATCCTTTTAACCCGGCAACGAAAATCGAATTTCGAATTGCGGAATTCGGATTGGTAATATTAAAGGTTTACGATATTCTCAGCAACGAGGTTGCTATTTTAGTTAACGAAGAAAAACAACCTGGCACTTATGAAGTTGAATTTGACGCGACATCCGGTATCAGGAATCTGGTATCAGGAGTTTATTTCTACCAGTTGAAAGCAGGCGACTTTGTTGAAACGAAAAAAATGGTATTATTAAAGTAAAAATTGTCTGGTTCGCTGTCCCTATTAACCCGCATCTTGCACTAATCTTACAAGAAATGGTATTGATTTGACAAATCCATTTAGGTATAATTATTGCACAATTAACAACTGTTAATAAATCTCAAGGAGAACATATGAAATACACAATACTTCTTTTAGTTATTGGAATTATCCTTTTAGTAATTCCAATTAACATCTCCAAGCCATCGTTTAATGGAACTAATCCTGGTTGTGGGGGTGGTGAATGCCATACGTTTGAGGATGGGAAAGTATCATTGGCTGTAACTGACTTGCAGGTTCAGATTACAGTAAGCGGAACATCAAATGATGTCGCCGGAGAACTTGTAGATGCTGGTGGAACAGTAGTAGCTGTTAACAACAGAACCAGTTCTAATCCATTCACACTAACGGCTCCTGGTCCCGGTAACTATACGGTTAATGTTGGTCATGCTGGTCCACTAAGATGGGATTCAGCATCAGTATCAATTACTGTAACTGATGTTGGAGAGAATCCATCAAATCCTACAGAATTTAGGTTGTATGACAATTATCCGAATCCATTCAACCCCTCCACAACATTAAGATATTCTCTTCCAGAAGCTTCATTCACTTCAATTAAGATTTATGATGCTTTAGGTAACGAAGTTTCGTCTTTAGTGAACGAAACTAAATCAGCAGGAACTTATGAAGTTGAATTTAATGCTGCAGGTTTATCAAGCGGAATTTATTATTACACTATTCAGGCAGGCTCTTTCAATCAGACAAAGAAAATGATCCTGATTAAGTAATTTTTCATTTCTCTAAGCGTCCTTACAGTATTGATGTACTGTGGGGACGCAACGATATAATCCTTTGGCTAAGTATTCACTCTTCTTTAAATTTCTATTACTTAAAAATTCAAATTGGAATTCTAATGAAAACAATATTTATGTTGGTACTTTTAACCGTCAGCCTTTATCCCCAGGAAAGAACAATGAATTTGCGGGGTTTCGATATTGAACTTGGAATGGATATGGTTCAAGTATGGGAAAAATTAAAATCAGGTTTTAATGTAGTTGAGGATGAAGATAGCAGTTTCTACATTTCAGACAAGAACAATGAACCAGTTGGAGTAATAATCTTTAAGAATGAAATTGCAGTCAAAATTATTAAGGATTGGGGAACAACTCCCAAAAGTAACGTCGGTCAGGTGTTTAAAACATTATGGAATATCTTAAAGCAGTATGAAAAAGACCTGGATGCAACTAAAATAATTCCACTTGAAACATATACAGAAAAAGGAAGCAAGTACGCTCTACAGATATATCTTACTGAAAATAGATTTCTTGACATAACTATCCAGCATACTGTAACCATCCTGGAAGTGCTTGGGGAAAAGGGAGACTAGAACTTAAATTGAATTGAAAAGAGATTTGCGTTCCCAAGTCCTAGTGAGAAAGGCATATACGCATAATCAAAACGGAGATTGCCCCACATAATTCCTACACCACCTGTGAAGCTTCTTGCTTCATAGCCTGATTGATATCCAACACGCGCGGCGAAAGTCTTATTATAAATTATTTCGCCACCTCCGATTAAGTGTATATCATCAGTGTCAAGATATTTTTGAAATTCACCCACAATTATGAAATCGAGCTTTGATGTTTCGAGACCAAAATTGTATGCACCGCCAAGACGAAACTCTGTCGGAAGTTTGGTTTTTTCTACTCTTAATTCACTCATCGAACCAACATTTCTTACTACTGTAGATGCAGTTAATCCATCAATAGGTGTGAAGTAGTTCAATCCGAAATCAAAGCCATAGCCGGATGACTCATCATTGAGCAATCCTTCATACAGATATTTGAATGTAGCTCCGAAATCTAGATCCTCAATCACCGTAAATCCTGATGACAGACTTGCAGAAAAATAATTTGCGTTGAATTTGGAAAGAGGATCACCCGGCCTTTCTCTTACTTCAATATCATTTACTGTGGTAACATTAAAGCCAATTGCCCATGGGAGGCTAAACATATTCCATTTGATTCCACCGACTTCACTTCTTATATCCTGTATCCATTCATTATGCATAAACATAACTTCATTCATTTCGGTAGATACCAGTCGCGATGGATTATAGAATAATGCAGAAAGATCATTCGATGCGGCAGCACCAGCATCACCCATTGCAATGTTTCTTGCACCAAACCCGAATTTCAGGAATGATAAACCACTGTTGCCTGCTGATTGGGCTAAGCTTAATGAACTGATAACTAATAATAAAATAAATGTTTTGAGCATTGTTATATTGTTTTATTGTCACATTGTTAAATTGTTACTGCATTGATTACCAAAAATTATTTCAGCTATATAGCAATAAAACAATTTAACGATTAGTGTATTCAAAAATTAAAATTAACACTTAAAATATGCCGATCAGCACTTGAGTATTGTTCTATCTGAAAAGCATAATCAACACCTACCACTAAATTACCAAATGGCTGAAAGAATGAAAAACCAAGTGAAGGTTTAGCTGGCCAATCGGTATTGCTGAGATTAAACTGATCAACACCACCACGAATAAAAAACTTATCGTAAATGTTATACTCAACGCCAGCGCGGAGAATATTAGTTTCAACGTTACTGTTTTCAAACTCAATTGAACCGAGTAATCCTAATTCTTTATTTCTATAGCTTACACCAAATTTTCGGAGACTTGGAAATTTATCCTCACTGATTAATCCTTCCTGCTGATAAACAGGAGAAGTATCCCATTTATACTTGCTCATCAAATCGACAAAAACAAAAGAAAAATTAAAATTGTTATTCAGCCTATATAGAACACCGACATCAAAGCCTAAACTAGTTGAGCTGATTTCTTCATAAAGCTTATAGTAGTAGAATTTTGTTGCCAAACCGATGGAAAATTTTTCTGATATCCTTGCAGCAAGCCCAATGAAGAACTGATTTTCAGATGTTGAGAGTTCGCCGGTGGGTAGACCATTATTATCTCTTCCATCAATTTTTCCCACACCGGAATTTATTACACCGATGCTCAAACCTGCAGTAGTTCTCGGTTTACGAGTTTCGACAACCGTGTCTTTAGCAGAATAGAAATCAAATTTTCTCGTATAGTTGAAATAATTAAGTGCTCTATCAAGTGTAAGAAACGAATAACCAGCCTGGAATGAATTATTTTCCTGGAAAGGAGTGATTGCCGGATTGTAATAAGAAACTAACTCCCCTTCCGTAATTGAAGATAAAGCATTGCCCATACCGATTCCTCTGGCACCAAAACCAATTCTGCTGAATGCACCGGGACTAACAGCCATTTCACTGAATTTGGGTTGTGCAAATGCAATAGCACTAAGTAATAAAAGCGATATGAAAAAATATCTCAGCATCATTGCATATAAATTATTTTTCCGAATAAAGGCTCTTCATCATCAATATCAATACGATAGAAATAAACACCATTTGGCAGGTAGTTTCCGTTATCATCACGACCATCCCAGAAATCTGGTGGGCCTTCTGACCCTCGCTGTCTGGTAACATTTTGAATAACAGTTCTAACGTAATTCATTCCAAAGTCAAATATTAGAATTGTGACACTAGCTGGTTTATTTTCCGTGCTATAAATTATCTTTAATTCTTCTTGCCTTGGCGAGAAAGGATTAGGATAACAATAAGTTTCACTCTTACTTGATAATGGTTTAGCGGCAAAATAAATTTTCCATTTACCAATCCAAAACAGACTTCCACTTTCTTCAAGTTTAACTAAACCATCGCCTGATCCTAACCAGACATCGCTTCCCTGTGAAGCAGCGCTGTAGTAGACATTCGTTCTTAAGTAAATTTTTGATGTTGGATCTGAAACAGTATCGATTATGGCAGTAGGCAATATCCACATAATTCCTTGGTTAGATGTTCTGAAAGCGCCATTATCGGTTGCGACAATAACATTGCTTCCTTTAAATCCGAAATTGTGTGGTCTTTCATCAGCTAAAAATGTTTGCCAGGTTTCTCCGCCGTTTGTTGATGCACTTACACCATAAAACTCTTCTGGCATTTCTGCTTTCCAGGTTGAAGCCCAAATCGTAGGCGGGTTAGAAGAATTATATCTGAGAGCAGTAATAAAATTTCCACTTATCGGTTCATCCTGATTTTGATGATTATATTTTACCCAGCTTGGATAAAGATGTATTAGCATTGGTTGTTTTATTAATTCCGTTAGCTGTGCCGACCAGAACTGTTGTATCATCAATCGCAACAACGCAAAATGCACGGTGATTCAGATTTCCTTCGCTGCAAAATGCTCCACCAATTGGCGACAAGCAAAAATCAAGTGTGTCTTGCGGTGTAATTGAATTTAGATTGTCAGGTGGAATTACTACTCTCTGCCAGGTTTGTCCCATATCAGTGCTTCTTCTTGTTCCTCCTGCAAAAGATGTAATCCATACTGTTCCGGTTGTAAATGAAATATCATAAGTTATATTTTGTTCAGCGACAGTAACAGGTAGAGCATTCAAAATATTAATTCCATATCTGACTGTATTGGATCGGGATGATCCAAAGGCTGCGGAACTGATATCCAGGTTAAACCATTATCGGTTGTGTACTTCAATCCGGTACCTTTAGGAACAGTTCCCCCACCGGTGCAGGTACACTTGTTGCAGTTGCAGCCCAGATCATTCCATCATAATTATTATAGCTAAGTGCCGAGATATTATCTTCGCCGAATGGTGCTGTTCCGTAAAAGTTTGTCCAACTCCCTCCCTTGTCAGTAGAAAGACTAACGCCACGACTTGTACCAAGCCAAACAACTGAATCATCGATTGTTATTATGTCAAGTATACTGTTACTGACTGGATTTGAGGAAGTTATTTTGGAGAAATAGTTTTCATCACTTATCATATTAAATGACTCGGGATTCCATTGAGCTGGAACTTCAATTACAAAAAGGAATAAGATTAGAGCTGGAATGAATTTCATCATTGTATCAACACAAAATGATTAATGATATTGCTAAGGTCTCCCAATCGGTCCTTAGCACGGAATTCAAACCGGTAAGTACCTTTTTGATTGGTTTGGTCAACCTGAATTAATCTTGAATAAATTCCATCACCAGCTAGCTTATCTCCATTTTCAACTCTTCCATCATCATATAACAAGACTTTGCTATTGTTTGTTGTTCCATCTGGTTTATAAACAATAAAATAAACTTCCAGTATATCGTTTGCACCGTTAGGATCCATCGCTCCTGCTGAAGTGAAAATGACAGTTGTAGTATCAACCACAATAGTATCTGGATCAATTACGGTATTATAAATTTCCGGAGGGAGATTATCCTGCCCATTATTAAAATAAAATGAAGCGACAGCAACCTGTTTGTTTTTCCCATCCAAACCAGATGCAGAAAATCTGACAGTATAATTCCCTATCGGGTTTTCTCTTTTAAGAATGAATTGATTTTCAAAAATATTTTCGGTTACTTCCTGCATTTCAACTGGTGATGAATTAAGCCTTGAGTTATCTGATGCATAGATGTCAAAAAAAGCTTTAGTAACTTCGCTTTGATGGAGTAAATATCAATCTTAACGAAAGAAGTGAATCACCAGGGGCTTTCAAATCTAAACTGTATCTTTAATGCCTGCTATAGAACTTACCTGGAAATTCTCCGTTGAGGTATCAATCAGGTTATCATAGGTTTTTTCGCATCCCCAGATAAGAAGTGGAATCAGTAAGAAATATGATTTTCTCATAGCAGAATAATATTTTGAAGCAAGCAATATCACAAGGTAAAAATTAAGATATTTTGAAAATTATTGAGGCAATGTAAGCATAATGGGCATAGGAGAAAAAGAAATTACGAAGATAAAAAAAGCAAAATAACCAATAAGTTTTCTTCGGGGATCAAGCCCGGTTGCATCCAAAACTGGAGGATGTTTCAACTTAATAACAAAGTAGAGAATTAAAGACCAAAACAACCAGCCTGACCAGCCTATGCCATAGTTTATTTCAAGCATTGAATCGACTAATCCGATAATTCCAAAGACGAACATAACAATGAAACATATAACTGATATTTTGTAATGATTCTGCTCACCAAACAACGCATAAGAAATATGTCCGCCGTCAAGCTGTCCGACAGGAATCATATTCATCGAAGTGATGAATAATCCAAACCAACCAACGCACAAATATGGATAATGATAAATCTCACTCATCGGTGGAAAAAATTGTCCCGGCTGAACAAAAATTTCTCTCATAAACGAAAAAAGAATTGAATCGCCGAACACCAATGCCAATCCATCTTTTCCATATGTTGGTTCTAAATAATCCGGATGAATATTAATCAGATATTCAATACCAGGAACATTTAAGAACCCATATATGAGTATTCCCAAAGCAACAATAAAACCGGCAATTGGTCCTGCGACTCCAATATCAAACATAGCCTTCTTTGACTGGATACGTGTCCGGGTTCTGATAACTGCACCCATAGTTCCAAAATTTATCATGTACGGAATTGGAGGAAATGGAATATAAAAAGGTAATGATGCTTTTACTTTATGATATATCGCCGCGAAGTAATGTCCGAACTCGTGAAAAGTAATAATAAGTAATATTGAAATTGAATAAGGCAAACCAGTTAAGAGTTCACTCAATTCGTATGGACCACCTGATGCACTTGCCCACTGAACTCCCGCAATGGTAGTTGTTATAAAAGTAATTATAAACAAACCAAGATGAAGCAACGGCTTTTCTTTTTTTTGCTTTACTTCTGGAGTTGAATATGTGGAATAATAATTTTCCCCGTAAGGATCAGGCATGATTAAATATCCAGGTTAATTCCAATTGTTGCATAACTTTCATTTAAATTATAAAACTCTCCGTGCACACTTTTGCCGGAAAAGTACGAAGCTAAAATACTGAATCCTCTCGATTCCGGTTGACCAAATTTTATTCCCACAGAAATAATATTATTTCCTGTATACTCATCAATTCCTGTCAATTTAAAGTCATAAGCAATAAACGGTGTAAATAATGAAGTTTGAATCTGAGTAGCATAATAATCAAACCCAGCCTGAAGTATTCCTTTTTTAATTTCATCGGGAACGATGTGAATGTTATAAGTAACTCCTCCATAAACCCGAATCCCATAAATTTTATAATAAGCAATGAGTTCAAAAAACTCTCTGCTGTAAACAAATGGTTCTCTTCCATTCAACCAGCTTTCAGATTCAGCATCATAATATCCATCAACCAAGTGAGCACTGATGTGACTGAAGCGTAACCTTGCGCCCCATTCATTCAGTTCAGATTTATTCTTGTAACTTCCGTTTACTCCGAATAAATAATCGACAGTCTCAACAGGAAACTTGAAATTATGCTCTGACCTTGCTCTTGTATAAGTAAAAAAATCCGCTCCAAATGAGAATGATTCATCTTGAGCTTTCCAGTGAATTATATCGTGTGATGTTCCAATGTCAATTCTTACTTTTTCAAGATCGAATAAATATTGAAATCCGGCTTTGGGTTCAAGGAAGTGTGCAGTAAATGGCTGAATATTTAACTCTGATGGAAACCATTCGGTAGCTGTTTGTGCGATAGAATTTATTTTAATAACTGATAAGAGAAATAGAACAAGTATAAATCGCATTAATTACTTTCTGACTTTGAGATGAATTTCTTTTTTATTTTTTGTTTGATGAGCTTGTTGTAGCTGTATTTGAATTTTGAAGTTAAACTTGATATTGCATAAAGGTTTGTCGGAAATGCAAACGAAGGTTCGAAATAACAATTAACAGTGCATCCCTGGCAAAAATCAAATCTGCCTTCATTCTTCATAAAGTATTTTATCTTTTCAGATTTTCTTATTTCACTTATCGGCTTATCAATTTTAATTTTATCATTTGCAAAATGGTAGCAAGGAAGAATGATTTCATTATCAGGAGAAATAACTATTACTCTGGAAACTGCTTTACAGCTTGGATTGCTAATATCATTACCACCATTTCTTCTTAATTTCATAAAAGCTTTATTTAGATAGACATCGAACTTTCCATCACAATATTCATCAATAAAATCAACTGCTTCCTGCGTTAGCCCAGGATTACCGAAATATGAGAAAACCGGATTCACAAGAAGAACCAGATCATGCTTTGCAGCTAATTCGTGCATTCGTGGCAGCTTCTTATACGTTTCATTTGTAACAGTAAAAAGAATATCCGGAAATTCGCCGAGAGACTTTGCAATATCAATACTTTTAAAAATTGAATTGTAGCAATCCACTTTTCTTATTCTGTTGTGTTCTTCTTCATCGGGAGAATCAAGAGAGAAGTGAAGCAGATTAATTTTCCCGGCAAGCTTTTCAGCAAACTTTGGATAAAGTAATGCATTTGTTGTTATACTTGTTTGCATTTTAAGGTTGTGAGCAAACTCCGCCATCAGATGAATATCTTTGTGAAGAAGTGGTTCTCCGCCCGTCAAATCAATAAACTTAACTCCAAGTTTTGCTAGCTGCTCGACATTAGATTTGAAGTCATTGATATCAGCATACGGTGAATCTTTAAAATTAGTATGATCACCAAAATGGCAGAACTCGCAGAAAGCGTTACATCTGTATGTCACATAATAGTTACAAAGAAGCAGCATCAATAAACTCTATCTTTCCATTTTACTTTTTTGCTGAACAGGACCACAAACGGTAAAACAAGCACATATATGATATAATAAATTTGAAACACTGGAAAATATTTCAAATTCTTCTGAAGACCTAATCTTTGATGAACAGGCAGAAGCACAAAAAAATCAATTGCGATTTTGAAGAAAGCCAGATATAACCAGGCGGCACTGAAGAAAAATGGAGTTATAAGGAAAAATAAATTTGAGTAGGAAAGCCCAGAGCATTAGAACCAATACCTAATGGCGGTGTGTCAATACCACCGACAGCCCAACGTTTCTTCTGATTGAATAATTCGTGAAAGTTTGCAGCAGGTTTTGAAATGACTAATGAATCTTTATTTAATGGATAAATAACTTCAAACTTTTTTAATTTATGAATTGAGTTAAGAAGTAAAAAATCTTCCGTAACACTGAATGGTAAATTTTCAAATCCACCTGTTTCTTCGTAAGCTTTTTTTCTGAAAGACATATTGTTTCCGATACAGCTAACAGGTTTTCCAAGATTTATTGTCCCGGAAGCGATAAAAAGCAAGTAAATGAAATCAATCGCCTGCATTCCGCTGAATGAATCTTTTACAGTTTGTGAGGTGAATCCATTTACAACTCCGACATTTCCAACATAGTAAGAAGCAATTGTCTTCGCCCAGAGTGGATTCACAATACAGTCTGCATCAGTTGTAAGGATAATTTCGCCTGATCGATATTTTAATCCCTCAGCCATTGCTTTGACTTTGCCCTTTAATTTTCCAGATTGATTTTCGTCCAGTCGTAACGTTTTGAATTCAGGTTTACTCTTTACAAAATCGTTTATTATTGATCTGGTTCCATCGGTTGAAGCATCATCAACAATAATTATTTCAATTTTATTTTCTGGATATATCAACTTGGCTAACGACTCGACACAGGATAAAATATTATTCTCTTCATTGCGAGCTGCAACAACTATAGAAACAGATGGTAATTGGTCTTCTTTTAATTGTGGAAAAGTTTTTTTTGCACCAATTACCAGAGCGGCGGAAATAATGAAGTAGCCGGAGACAAGAATGAGAAAAATTATTTCAGGCAATCTTCAGGCTCCCCGAATTTAAGACCTTTTTTATCTGCTTGTTCAATCGTATAGTTCAGTGATTCTTCAATAATATCGCTGCACTTGATGCTATCGTGGAAAACAATAATGGAATTTTCATTCAGGTACTTATCAATTGCGTATTTCACTTTTTCAATATTGTTCTCATAATCAAAAGAAAGAAGATTCCACATAACACATTTCATATTTAATTCATTCAGGATGCTATTTGTTCTCAGATTAAACCTGCCGTGCGGTGGTCTGAAATATTTCACCTTGTGATTAAACTTTTCTTTCAGCAAATTATTGAATGGAGTTATTTCATCAATCGACTCTTCCCTGCTCATCTTTGTCAGCAATTTATGATTCATTGTGTGGTTAGCAATTACGTGACCACCTTCAATTATCTTTCAGCTAAAGCCGGATACATTTATAATATTATTTCCAACACAAAAGAAGACTGTTTTAAGATTATTAGCTCTAAGAATGTTTAAGATTTTCAGCGTAGCTGCTTCAGTTGGTCCATCATCAAAAGTTAAAAGGATTTTATTGCCTGATGATTCCCAAATGAAATTATTAAATAATTTCTGAACGACGATCGGAGGATGATATTTGTATCTCAACCTTTAATTACTCCAACCGGTTTTATTTTGGCAACCTTTCGCGAGATGCCTTCTTTGTGCATTACCTCAACTACATCAGAAACATCCTTGTATGCATCCGACATTTCTTCAGCTATTGTTTTGTAACCTTTTGCCTGAATTACAATACCTTTTTGCTTTAGCTCTCCAATCAAATCTCTTCCCTTCGCATTCTTCAATGCTTTTGTGCGGCTAAGATTTCTTCCGGCACCGTGACAGGAACTTCCGAAAGTTTCTTCCATCGCTTTTTCTGTTCCAACTAAAATATAAGAATATCTTCCCATATCACCGGGAATAAGAACAGGCTGACCAACTCCCTGATACTTTGCAGGAATCATTTTACTTCCCGGTGGGAAATGCACGTGTTGCACCTTTGCGATGGACACAAACTTCTTTTTCTTCTTTTCCAATTTTATGTTTTTCAATTTTAGCAATGTTGTGGCAAACATCATAAAGCAGTTTGAAGCCTAGTTCAGATTCAGACATAGCAAATGTTTCTTTAAAAACATTTCTTGCCAGATGCATTATTACCTGACGGTTATTCCAGGCAAAGTTAGCCGCTGCCTGCATAGCAGCAAGGTAATCCTGCCCCTCCTGCGATTTGATTGGTGCACAAGCAAGCTGTCTGTCTGGTAATTTGAAACCATACTTATTGCTTGCCTTGAGAAGAACTTTCAAATAATCATCACAAACCTGATAACCGAGTCCTCGTGAACCTGTGTGTATCTGAACAACTATCTGCCCCTGAAATAAACCAAATACTTCTGCTACTTTTGCATCATAAATTTCTTCAACAACATCGATCTCCAGAAAATGATTTCCTGAACCAAGAGTTCCGACCTGATCAACACCACGTTCAAAGGCTCTATTGCTAACCACTTCCACATCAGCATTTTTAAGAGTTCCGCTTTCTTCAGTAAATTCAATATCGGATGAAGAGCCAAGATCATTTTCCAGCGCCCATACAGACCCTTTGGTTAAAACTTTTTTAAGATCATTAGTTGAAAGTTTTTTTATTGCACCACTGGCACCTACACCAGTTGGGACTGCCTGAAACAACTTTGATACAAGATCATCAATTCTGTTTTTATACGTTCATATTCAATATTAGTTGTTGCAAGTCTTACTCCGCAGTTAATATCATATCCGACTCCACCGGGAGAAATGACTCCTTCATCCAGATTTGTTGCCGCAACACCACCAATAGGAAATCCATATCCCCAATGAATATCAGGCATAGCCAGCGAATATTTTTCTATTCCCGGGAGATGAGCAACGTTCACAACCTGCTTTAGTGCTTCATCATCCTTCAATCCTTTTTCAATCATATCTCTCGAAATGTAAATTCTGCCAGGTACTCTCATTTGTCCGGTAGCAGGTATCTCCCATAAGTTTTCACGCACTTTAACCAACTCAATTCCACCAACGTTCATTTCATTTCTCCTACTTTCATACACTTCTAAATATCAAAAACAACCAGAGTTGAGTAATTACCTTCTTTCTCAACTATCTCTAACTGATGATAGGTAACCGATTTAATTTCCTGCTTTAGATGAAGATCATCTTTAAGCTTGATACCTTTAAGTTCTGCTGATAATTCGCAGCCATCAGCATCATCAAATATTTTTATTGATTGGATGGATGAGCATAACCACTTTTTAGTAATGAGGAGATAATTCAATTCATTTAAAAAAGTGACCAATAACTCTTCTTTGGATGCTGCGGAAAGTTCTAATTCCATAGAATCATCATCTTCAATATTTAATTCACCAACAACTGAAACTAACCATGCTTCTGCACCGGCAGTAAATAACTCATCAAGGCTGCTGCCGCTTATTTCAACTGCAATATCGGCTGTATGATCGATAAACTTATAACTTTTACTCATATTTCTAAAAATATCCGATTCATTGATTATAATTTAGTAATGAATTTATAAAAAAGTACCTGATTTATACTGATGACCATTAATTATATTTGCTACGAATTATGAAAAATCTTTCCGAACATCAAAGAGGAATACTTTACGTATTCACTGCTGCAGTATTATGGAGTAGTGGTGGTTTATTTATTAAGCTGATCTCTCTTTCGGCGATGCATTTATCATTTTTCCGATGTTCAATTGCAGCGATAACATTTGCACTGATCTTTAAAAAACGAATATTGCTTTTTAATAAGTTAAGCGTCATCAATTCACTTTTTTACGCTGTGGTGCTTATTACGTTTGTTATTGCCACGAAGACTACAACCGCTGCTAATGCAATATTTCTGCAGGCAACCGCACCTATCTATGTTTTAATTTTTGAACCACTGTTTAATAAGACTAGGTACGAACGAATTAACATAATCACAGTTGGTGTGTGTATCCTTGGAATGATTTTATTTTTTGTTGGAAAACTTGAACCGGGACATCTTGAAGGTAACTTCATTGCACTTTTGTCAGGAATTACATTCGCTGCTTTATTCCTTGGAATGAAACAGAATGACCAACAGTATCAGCAGAGCAGTATTTTTTGGGGGAATATTCTTGTTGCAATAATTTGTATTCCATTTCTTTTTTCTATAGAAGTCATAACAGTTACCGATTTATGGATGGTTGGCTTCCTTGGGGTTTTTCAAATTGCTTTGGCGTATGCATTCTTTGCTTCAGGATTAAAAAGAATCTTAGCTGTGGAAGCTTCAATAATTTCTCTGGTAGAACCGGTTTTCAATCCGGTCTGGGTATTTCTTGGCTATGGTGAAACTCCAACTTTGACTGCAATAATTGGAGGGCTGATTATTTTAGGAGCGATTGTTGTAAGAAGTTTAATTGCAGGCACGCCAACTTTAAAGCGAAAATTTAATTTCTAGTTCAGGGAGCCAACCGAAATATTTTCCATTTCTTGTTAACTTTTTTGTAACATATCCTGTCGTGCAATCTGCTTTCTCTACCCTGCCAGAATTCAAAATATTCAGGAACCAATCTGAATCCTCCCCAATCCGGTGGTAACGGGATTTGTTTCCCTTTAAACTGACGCTTGAATATTTGAAATTTTGCTTCAAGATAATCTCTTCCGGGAATCATTTTACTCTGTTCTGAAGTCCAGGCAGCTAAACGGCTATCAAGCGGTCGTGTATCGAAATATTTTTTTGATTCCGCCCGGGAAATCTTTTAAATATACCTTCAACTCTAACCTGCCGTTCAAGTTCTGCCCAAAAAAATAAAATCGATGCAGAAGAATTTTCTATTAGGTTCTTCCCCTTTTTACTTGTGTAATTGGTAAAAAATGTGAACCCATTATTACTTAATTCTTTCAAAAGGACTACCCGAACCGAAGGTTTTGCTTTATCATCAGCAGTTGCAAGTATCATTGCATTTGGCTCTATTAACCCAACTTTCATAACCTCTTTAAACCATTTTTCAAATTGGTTGAAAGGGTTTTTCTGAACGGTTTCCTCGGATAATTTGTTTAGCTTATATTCACGCCGTAAATTGTTTATAGACTTACTATACTTTCATAAAAGTTTGATCAAGTTGGTTGAATTAAGTTTATCTATTTAATTATAAAATTCTTTAATAAGTTACAAAAAAAGAAATAAAATACTAATAAGTTTATATGAAGAGTAAAAACCTATCTAAAAAGCAGCAAGAAGAACTTGAAAAGTTTGGTGCTAACACCTGGTTTGTTGAATATCTTTACAATCAATTCTCATCAAGTCCTGATAAAGTTCCGGAACAATGGAGAAAATTTTTTGGTGATATTTCAGCAAAAGAAGGTGGGAATGGAAAAAATCTCTCAGAAGGATATTCAATGTTTTCAGGAAATATTTTATTACCACAACCTGGAGAAAATGATGTTCTTCAGATAATAGCTGGCAGTTCTGAAAAGATATTAGGAAATATGGTCAGCAGTCTTTCAATTCCGGTTGCAACTTCACAAAGAACAATCCCCGTAAAATTACTTGAAGAAAACAGAACGCTAATTAATAATTATCTAAAGAGACTTAACCAGGGAAAAATTTCTTTTACACATCTCATAAGCTGGGCAATCCTTAAAGCAGTTCAATCAATGCCGGTGATGAATAATGCTTTCACGGTTATCGATGGGAAACCACACGTTATTAAGAGAAAAGATGTTAATCTTGGTTTAGCAATCGACATAGAAAGAAAAGATGGTTCAAGATCTTTAATCGTTCCGAATATTAAAGGTGCAGATAAACTAAATTTCAGAGAGTTCTGGAGTTCATATGAAGATCTTATCAAGAGAGCGCGTAAAGGTGCTATAGATATAAATGAATTTCTTGGAACGACAATAACTCTAACAAATCCGGGAACTATTGGAACTGTTGCATCTGTTCCAAGATTGATGGTTGGACAAGGAACTATAATTGCTACTGGTGCTATTCAATTTAATGCTGAATATCAGGCAATGTCACCTACCACAATTTCAACACTCGGTATAAGTAAAGTGATGAATATTACAAGCACTTATGATCATAGAATTATTCAGGGAGCGGAATCTGGTTTGTTCCTTAAAGAGATAAACGATCTGCTACTTGGTATGAATGATTTTTACGATGAGATATTTGAAACGCTTAAGCTACCTTCCAAACCTCTAAGATGGCAAACAGACTATCAACCAGGAATATTTGAAACTTCTGGTAACACAGAAGAAGTCGTAAAACAGGCTAAAGTACTTCAACTGATCAATCTTTATAGAGTAAGAGGACATCTTATTGCTGATCTTGATCCTCTTGGTTCTAAAACACAATATCACGCTGAATTAGATCCCTCAAGTTACAACTTGACTATCTGGGATTTGGATAGACATTTTATCACCGGAGGATTTGGTAATCTTAATACAGCAACACTTCGTGAAATATTAAATATGTTAGAAAAGACATATTGTGATAAAATAGGTGTTGAGTATATGCATATTCAAAATCCTGCAGAAAAAGCATGGCTTCAGAATAAAATGGAGCCCGTTAAAAACACTCCTTCTTTTGATAAGCAGATCAAGAAGAATATTCTGAAAAAATTAATTGCCGCAGAATCTTTCGAACATTTTATTCATAGTAAGTTTGTTGGTCATAAAAGATTCTCACTTGAGGGATCTGAGACGTTAATTCCTGTTCTTGATATAATTCTTAGTGAAGCTGCCGAGCATAGTATTAAAGAAGTTGTTCTCGGGATGGCTCACAGGGGTAGATTAAATGTTTTAGTAAATGTAATCGGTAAAAGTTATGATTCAATTTTTGTAGAGTTTGAAGATATTCGCGATCAAAACTCGATTGCCGGTTCGGGAGATGTTAAGTATCACTTAGGAGCAACTGGTAATTACAAAACAAATACTGGAAAAAATATTTCTGTCTCAGTTGCTGCAAACCCAAGTCATCTGGAATGGGTTAATCCTGTTGTTGAAGGAATGGTGAGAGCAAAGCAAACAAGATTAGGAGATAGTAAGAGCCACCTGAAGGTGATGTCTTTATTGATCCACGGAGATGCCGCATTTGCAGGTCAGGGAATTGTAGCTGAAACATTAAACCTATCCCAACTTAGTGGGTATAGAACGGGTGGAACAATTCACATAATCGTCAACAACCAGATTGGTTTTACAACCACTCCGGATGAAGCAAGGTCATCTCAATATGCAACCGATGTTGCAAAGATGATCCAGTCACCAATATTTCATGTGAACGGTGAAGACCCCGAAGCAGCTTTGTGGGTTGCTCAGCTTGCTTTTGAATATAGGCAAATCTTCAAAAAGGATGTTGTCATCGATTTGTTCGGTTTCAGAAAACACGGACACAATGAAGGAGATGAACCAGGTTTTACACAACCTATCTTGTACGCTAAAATCAAAGACCATCCTTCTGTCAGAGAAATTTATCAGAAAAAATTAATTGTAGAAGGAACCATAACTGAAAATGAAGTGAGCAAGATCTCTGATGAATTTATGAAACTGATGAATACATCCATTGATAAAATCAGGAAAGAGAGTACGAAGTTTGATGGAGATTTGATTCTTGCAGTAAATAAAAAAGAAATTGAAACGATTCATCATGAAAAGAATACTTCAATAACTGAAGAAACATTAATTAAAATAATAAACGGATTGACTAAAACACCTCAAGATTTTAACGGACATCCAAAGTTGTCAAAATTCCTTGAAAGCCGAAAAAAGCTTCTTGATGGATCAGGAAAAGCTGATTGGGCATTTGCTGAATCATTGGCTTTTGGAAGTCTTCTGCTTGAAGGAACTCTTGTCAGATTAAGCGGACAGGATAGTGTAAGGGGAACTTTCAGTCAAAGACATCTTGCGTTCACAGATATAAAAACCGGAACAGAATATTTTCCATTGAATCATCTTGGAAGAAAACCAGGCTCATCTCGAAGCACTGGATAGTTTTTTATCCGAGGCAGCTGTTCTTGGATTTGAATTCGGTTACAGCGTAGTGGATCCTTTAACCCTTGTTTTATGGGAAGCACAATTTGGTGATTTTGCCAATGGAGCCCAGATTATAATTGATAATTTTATAGTTGCTTCATATGAAAAATGGCAGACTACCGAACAATCTCGTTTTGCTCTTACCACATGGCTTTGAGGGTCAAGGTCCTGAACATTCAAGCGCACGTCTTGAACGATTTTTGATTCTTTGTGCAGAGAATAATATGCAGGTTTGTAATGTAACTACACCAGCACAGTACTTTCATTTACTAAGAAGACAAATAAAAGCTGGAATGAATATGCCTTTGATTATTATGACTCCAAAAAGTCTGCTAAGAGCACCGGAAGCAAAATCCTCAAAAGAGGAATTCCTGAGGAGGAAAATTTGAGGAAGTGCTGGATGATAATAGCAATTGAAAAACTTGGAATGATTAACCATCTTATTTTAACAAGTGGTAAAGTTTATTATGATCTTTTGAAATACAGAACTGAGAATAAAATTACTAACACTGCTATTATTCGACTGGAACAATTTTATCCATATCCATCAAATAAAATCAAAAATATAATTAAGAAGTATCCAGCAGTAAAAAAAGTAAAATGGGTGCAGGAAGAACCAAAGAATATGGGTGCATGGAACTTTTTATATCATAGGTTAAGAAGTGATTTGCCGGATAAATGTGAATTAGATTATGCCGGAAGACCTGAGAGTGCTAGCCCTGCGGTTGGTTCTTATAAAATATCTATGCAGCAGCAAAAGAAGTTGGTTAAGGATTCTTTCAACTAATTAGATAGGCTAAACTTCAGTTAATTTATCAGTCTGCACGAAACTGATGACTTCTCCAAAACGATAATTTATTATCATAAATATTGTCCCATCAGCATTGTATTTGCGCCAGAGACCTTCAGGTTTTCCGTTGATAAATGTCCCTTCACATTTTAAAATCACCATTCTGGTAAAACCATATCCACTTACCAGCTGGGTCATCATTATCAAATTCTCCAGTACATTCTAGCTGACCGCCTTCATAATAATATTTCCAATTACCATCATTTTTATTTTTGTTCATATAACCCTGAACAGCAAAACTGCCATCCAAAGTTAGGAGAGAAAATTTGCCCTGCTTTAAGCCATTAACTACATTGAATTCAACAATTAGTTTATTATCTAAGGTATCCAGCATTTTTCCTGTAAACGGAACAGAATTATCATTTGAATAAATGATATCATTATTGGGAAAAATAATCCTATCTTGTTGAAAATAGTTTACATCGGAATTAACAAATAAGAGGATTAAGAGTATACTCAGAGTAAAAATTTCAGCGACAATGATATAGGAAAATAATTTAATTTTATCCATCAGTTAAACCTTAAATCCTCAAAGAATTGGATGATAAAATGTGTTTTTATTTTGTAGGGTGGATTATTACCCAGTATTAGTTTTAAGGTCTCCAACAAGGATTGTTCCATTAATAATTAAGTCTTTAATTCAAAATTTGTGTTTGCTGATTTCAAATTGTTTTGTTCTGATACGATAACTACCTCAATTATCAATTATGATACAGTATTATTTCTGAGTGTCTGGAGTAAAGTCAAAATATAACGATTGTTGCCAAGATTTTAATTTGCTTGTTGGCACATTTATTGGGTTAAAGCAAAGAAGAACTATTCCATTCGAGGGCAAAATGAAGAACTTTGAGCTGCGGCATGATCGCGGTTATCTAATTACATCGGTCAATATAGAAAAAGCTACATTTCAGGAAGCAATTGAGTTTAAAGGCTTGATTGATGAAGAAATAGATCATGGATATTCCAACATAATTATTTCTTTAAATGATTGCGATTTTGTTGATTCAGCTTTTATTGGTGTTCTTGTTGTTATCTGGAAGAAAGTTAAAACAAAAGGCGGTTCTCTAAAATTGGTAAAATTAGGTAAGTTCAATCACTCCGTACTTCATCTAACCGGCACTATAGAAATATTTGAAAAATATGATTCGCTTGGAGAGGCATTAGCTAGTTACGTTACACCGGTTGAACAATTTAATAACTAAAACATTGCTCTAATCTTAGCAAATCCTGATTCCAAAGTACGCTCACGCATATATTTTTACCTGCAAGTATTTGCTATTAAATTATTTTATAATTTAAAGACAAAAATATTTTACAACGCCTGATTTTTGTGTAAATAAATTGGATAAAGTTAAAGAATGTAATAACTGAAATCGATTTAAAAAAGAAAGGAACCTTTGGATTTAAGACGATATTGGCTTAAAATTCAGAAAGGTAAAACTGGGCTACTTAAGATTGTCGCGCACCAATTAGGATGTACAGTGTTACAAGAGAAACGACAGAAAATATGATAATACCAATAAGCATAACACTCCTCAGAAAACACTGGAACAAGTTAATCCAGCTATTAAAAAAAAATTCTTTTGTTCAGGAGCAATTTGCCCTCGCTCCTGAAGAAATAGTTATTGTTGTAGTTAATTATCGATAATAGTAAAATTACAGAAGTCCGATAATTAACTACTGAAATATAATTAAAATAAGAAATAAGTCAATCCCTTAATAAAAAGATTCCTATGGTTCCACATAGGTTTAACCAAAAATGCGCTTAGCATAAATATTTGAGATACGATTTAAATGCTTTAATTTTATGATAGAGTTTTTAGAGAGAATAAAAAGCTGCGGGCGTAACTCAGTTGGTAGAGTGTCAGCTTCCCAAGCTGGATGTCGCGGGTTCGAACCCCGTCGCCCGCTCAAATGCTTCTTAATAATTTGCTTTTGTACTCTAATAGTTTCATATTTGCGCCTCAATTAATGGGAGCTTAGCTCAGCTGGTTCAGAGCACCTGCCTTACAAGCAGGGGGTCAAAGGTTCGAATCCTTTAGCTCCCACCACTTCTTAAAATTCTACTACTTGAATTCAAAACTATAAAAGAGTTTAAATCTTTATAATCCTTGAATGAATTAATCTTGCTTAAAGAAATTTCACGATTTAATTTTAACAGGAACATTTTTTTAGTTATTGAAGTTTTAAACCCCGGGTGCTTGGCTCAGCTGGTTAGAGCGCTTGCCTCACACGCAGGAGGTCAGTGGTTCGAATCCACTAGCACCCACGATAATGAATTCGTTATTAAGAAGATTTACTTTTACTAGTTAATAATTTAAAGTAAATTTTATCAGACCGTAACTCTGTTTTATTTCACTACCTTCAGTTAAATTCTTTTCCTGATCATAATTATAAATGATATCAAATACAAAATCTCGAATGGGTTCAATTCTTAATCCTAGTTGAATAATATTATTATTAAATCTTATGCCATCTAAAAAATATGCATTCTCATTTTCAGGATTTGGGCCGTGTGTAATATTCAGATCACCTCCTACATTCTTAATAAGATTTCCCTGATTATCATATATATTCTCCCCTCTTCGAATAAAATGATAATCCAAAGATAATCTAATCCAATCCGTAAGATTGTAAGCTACTCTGCTGAATACTTCATCAGAATTTGGTCCAATTGGATGTCCGAGATTAATATCCCAGGCTGTATAGGTGTTTTGGATATCAACATGAGAATATACAAACGGTCGGATTTTAGTATACTCAACGATCAGCGATAAGTTATTCAGTGTAAAAGCTTCGTACCAAAAAGCACCTACCTGGTAAGCAGTTTTATTTTTATAAATTTGAAGATTCTGAAGGTTAGATAGAATATTTTCATCGAGAAAGAAAGTAGCCTGAAATTCTAAATTAGGGATGAAGCTTGTCTGTAAATCAAAATATAAATTTCCATTATCTCTATCCTGAATAGATTCCTCAACAAATTTATAAAAACCAAGCGGTGATAGATAACCAAGTTCTATTCCTCTTCCTGAATAAACAATATTTTCACCAATCCCTATATCAAACAAATTTTCGAAAGAAAGTTTAAGGCGGTTAAAAGCCCAGTATTTTGTATACCTTTCATTAATATCATAGGAGAAATCGCCGACAGTGGATCCATGGATAGATGTGAATTTCACAATCCCATAATTAAAATCAAACTCTATAAAATCAAGAGGTGGATTATCGCCTGATAAAACCAATTTACTTCCATAGCCATAACCAACCGTTTTATGCTCTCTTCCCAATTGAATTGAGAGATGCATATCCTCTGCAGGTTCGGTAAAGTATTTAATATACCCTTCAACGAACTCATAGTTAGCTATATTTTCTGAATTTTCAACCCATTTAAAACTGTGAAGAACCCGCGGTTCGATTAGTTCTGCTATTTGCCTGTCACCTGCTGATCCGCCTTTGATAACTGATAAATTATAACCCAGATGTTTAAATACAGTCCCGTGAATTCTGAAACCTATATCAAATAAATGAGCATTGTTAACATAAGGTTCAAACTGTTGTCCGTAATAATAATGTCCAAGGATTTCTACAAAAGCATTGGCGTTCTCTTCTGTATATGCATAAAAATATTTGACTTTATTGGAAAATGTCTCAGATAAACTTGTACCAAAATTCTTTTCGGGATGAAAAAAATAGGTTGTGTTTTCAGGATCAATAAACTCATAAAATTCCGTTTTATAGCGATTGAATAAATCCCTTTCAGTATTGCTCAACTCATCAAGATTTTCTTCAACTTGCTTCAGATAATTCTTCACCTGGAATCTTGATAAATTAGGAACATCCTCGCTTATATAAGGAATTATATTCTTGACTTTCATTTCTTTTAAGAATGTATAGACGGGATGATTCAGCGGAACGTTTTCTACTTGCGAAAAAACGTTAGAACTTAGTAATAGAAATACAATAATTGAATATCTGAGAACTATTTTCATATTGATTAATTACTGATTAAAAAATCTATATGAAATATAGTAATTGAAGAATTGAATGAATAATTAGATTTATTTTAATTAGAACAAAAATGAAAAGAACTGAACTTTAAAATTATGATTGCTTCTCGATAGGTTCTTCTGCAGATAAAATTGCCCTCACCCTGTTAAAATGCTCTTCAGTCATACCTTCGTGTAAACCTGTTCTAACGAATCTGGTCATTTGTTCCTCAAGCATATTTTCATCATCATCAATTATTATATAATCAGTTACTTCAGGATGTAAATCAATCCATAATTTAATTTCTGTTCCCCGATGAGCAGGATGGATGACAGGAGTGAACCATTCATGATAGAGATATTTAATCAGCTTACTATTTTTCAGTTCATGCATAAGTCTGTCAGCCGCACCATATCTCCAGGATGATGATATTACTATTCGCAGAGAAAATTCCTCAACCAGTTTTTTAATAAACTCCACACTTAAGGGATCAAATCGACTCGAATTATTCTCTGAATGAGAGGTGCTCTTATAATAGACCTCTGAGTTCAGAACTCCATCAATATCAAGAAACAGAATTTTTTGATTCTGAATTGGCTCTTTTGATTTATTAGTTGTGGTACTATGCATCGGTGAAGGTAAAAATGCTCTAACTTATTGTTCTATCACCACGCTGGGCAACATCAGATATTCTTTCTCGGATAACAGAATATTTCGTGCCTGAGTGTAATGTTCCTGCGCCATACCAGCATAGTTACTAGTTTTAACAAATCTGTTCATCTGGTAATCCAATAAGTTTTCATTGTCATCTATAATTAAATAATCTGTAGCCTCAGGATGGTCATCAAGCCAAAGTTTAATTTCTGTTCCCCGACTTGCAGGTCGTATGATAGGCGTGTGCCAGTCTTTATGCAGATAATATATTAAATCATTTTCCTCAAGTTCTCTCATAAGACGGTCAACTATTCCATTTCGCCAATTAGATGTTATTACTATCCTCAAAGAGAATTCTTCAATTAATCGCTTAATAAGCACGACACAATAAGGATCAAACCTGCTCCAGCCATTTTCGGGTTTATATATATATTTATAGTAGAGTTTTGAATTTAAAACTCCATCTATATCAAGAAATAGTATTTTAACTTTCATTTTATTATCCAGCCTGAACTCACCCAATAAGGAAATTATCATAAAAGTCTAACAAATATAGATTTTTATTTCCATTAAGATGCCAGATAATAAGCATTAAGTCTTTATTTTTTAATATTAGGGATAGTAATTCTTTCCCTCCATTAAGTAAAAAAAACTTCATTTCAGCTATATTCTATGCGGGTTGGTTTGCTTAATGCTAATAATGACGGAAGTGATTTCATAGTTAATAAGTAGCTACAAAATAAAAAATCCCCACAAGGGGGATTCTTTAATTTTGCGGGGCCGACGAGACTCGAACTCGCGACCTCCTGCGTGACAGGCAGGCGTTCTAACCAACTGAACTACGACCCCATTGTTAAAATCTCAAATATTAAGAATCAAATTTCAAATAATAATCAAGCATCATACTTAAAAAAAGCAGCCCAAATATATAGGCTGGAATCCCTAAAATCAATAATAATTTTCCAAAGATTTCACGGATTATTCGTCTCCGAAACTTATACCAACTGCTCTTGCAGCCAGCACACCCTGATTATTTGGTTTTACTAACTTCTGTTTTGAAATAGCATCAACAATATCAACCTCAACAATCTCATTTCCTTTGAGAGCAGCCATCTTTCCAAATTTTTTCTGTGATGCTAAGCTAATTGCAAACGCACCAAACTTAGTAGCTAAAATTCTATCGTAAGGAGTTGGACTTCCCCCTCTTTGAAGGTGACCTAAAACTGTAACTCGTGTTTCCCTACCCGTGTTCTTTTCAATATTATCTGCAACAACTTTTCCAATTCCGCCTAGTCGGATAGGGTCTGTTCTTTTAATATCTGTTCCACTGGTTACAAAATCCCCGCCGATGGGCTTTGCTCCTTCAGCAACGCAGACCAAACTAAATCTCTTTCCTTTAAGTTCTCTTTTATGAATTTTATCATAAATACTATCCCAGGAGAATGGTATTTCAGGGATTAGAATCAAATCAGCACCACCAGCTAATCCTCCGTGAAGCGCTATCCATCCAGCATATCTTCCCATAACCTCAAGAACAATTACACGATGATGTGAAGAAGCGGTTGTGTGTAAACGATCAAGCGCCATTGAAACAACATATACTGCCGAATCATGACCAAAGGTCACATCGGTTGCGTCAAGATCGTTGTCAATTGTTTTTGGAACACCAACTACATTAATACCTAATCCCATAAGCTTATTACAAATATGCATAGTCCCATCACCACCGATGGCTATAACTGCATCAAGATCCAGTGCTTTATAGTTACGTAAAACATTCTGTGACTTATCAACAATTTCTATTTTACCATCTTTTTCGACAGGCCAGTGGAATGGGTCACCTTTATTAGAAGAGCCAAGAATTGTCCCGCCGCGAGATAGTATTCCAGAAACATCTTCATTTCTGAGCTCAGTTGTCTTGCCCTCAACAAATCCTTCGAAGCCATCATGAATTCCAAACACAGTCATTCCGTTATCCTGGGCTGGTTTTGTAACACCTCGAATAACAGCATTTAAACCAGGACAATCACCGCCACCGGTAAGTACTCCTATTTTTCTCACATCAATATTTTTAGCCATTTTTTTCCTTATTTATTAAAAACTCTATTGGAAGTTTTAAAATGAAGTTTAACCAATTTTCTCATCACATCTTCCCCATATTTTTCCAGAAAACGTTTTGCAAATTTTTCCACATCAGATGATGATCCTTTAGGTATATCAAGTTTATATTTTTTGCTTTGATGATTAAACCACTTAATTACAGACTCACGCGCCATTATCGAAGCTGCAGCGACCGCCGTAAACTTTTCTGCTTTAGTAACCTGTGTCAAATTTATTGCTCTCCCTTTTTCCTGTAAAGCATCAAGAATTATTTTTTCGTTTCCAAATTTATCACTTATAACTTCACCGGCATTACATTTAACTAAAAGATTTTCAATAACACGTGCATGAGCCCAACCCATCAATCTGTTCAGGTTACCCATCTTTTCATACAACTGATTATATTTTTCCGGTGAAATAAGAACAACATCAAACATAATTTCGTTCATTGTTTTTATTTCAGCAGCGAACTGCCTAATCTGAGAATCACTTAGTTCTTTACTATCCCTGATTCCAAGAGCATCTCAGAAGTTTTCCAGAATCTGGAGTCAGATAAACACCGGCAATCACAAGCGGACCAAAATAATCTCCTTTACCTGATTCATCTGTTCCAATATAAGGATAGGAAGGTTCCATCTCTGGTTTATCATCAGGAATAAGCTTCTCTCCAAAAATTAAATCGTTAACTCTTTTATATAGCTTTAAATCTTTATTCCCCTGAAGCACAACTTTATTCCCCTTCTTCCCAAAGAAAACATTCAGAGAAATTTTTTCTTTATTGTCACTTATGGAGACCTGATATGAATATTCATTTTTCACATGTTCAGATACTCGAAAGTGTTCTTTATTTAGATATTGAACATATCGATCTAAGATTTTTAGAGCAGTTTCTTCCTTGGTATTCAACTAAAAATTCATCTCTAATTGATAAATCATCTAATAATAAAAAATAATGCTTGTGAATATCTCAAAATTAGAATTCTTATCAAATTACTATGAATGAGTCCATTGACAATAGGTGTTGCATATTGTAGTTTAAGGATGTATTAAATTTTAAAGTATTGGATAACAAATAGGAAAGAATATGAAAACGCTAGCATTAATTGGTATTATGATTTTTATTTGTGCTGCAATGTTCGCACAAACGGATATGAAATCAAATTTAACCGATGATGAGATTAATGATCTCACATCCAAACTCGCAATGAAACTTTTACTAAATGATTCACAGAAATCTGCGGTATCAGGATTGCTCAAAACTTATGGAAGTGAACTGCAAAAAATAACTGCAGGTTCCGGGGAAATCAGATACAAGGATAAGCAAGAACTTATATCTTCGATTAATTCTCAGGTTGAATCCCTTCTCGATTCAAAACAGAAAATGAAATACGATGTTTTGAAAAAAGATTGGTGGAGTTCAATAAATGCAGAGGAAAACGATTAGAAATTAATCAGGGGAAATATTGTCTTATTGGTCTTTTAAAGGAATATTTTAAATAACTATTGACAAGTGTCTGCATCCGAAGTATTTTAATCCCATAAAATTACATTTTGACCCTTTCAAAGGGTTCTCCCCTGCCCTTTGAAGTACAAGGGTCGGCGCCCAGTGTTACCCCAACACTGGGTCGTTTTTTTTCAGCCAGAGGCTAAACAGCCCTTGGCTGATAAAGAATATTTTTTTAGGAAAACTTTATTAAAGATGCACACTTAATTATGGCTGTCTCGCTTCGCAGCCTGTTTGTGGATAGGCTAAAACGATTTTCCTGCTCAACTGATTCAATTTCATTTTTGTCAAATCCGCCTTCAGGACCAAACAAAAAGTAAGTCGGTTTATTCCGAACTAATTTTTCCGTCGAATTCTAGTTT
This sequence comes from uncultured Ignavibacteriaceae bacterium, assembly GCA_963698155.1. Lineage (GTDB taxonomy): Bacteria > Bacteroidota > Ignavibacteria > Ignavibacteriales > Ignavibacteriaceae > IGN2. Next base: position 157,815 of record CAVOPS010000014.1, read on the forward strand.
TGCATTCTGATCAAAAATAATCTTTACGCCATCAAATTTAATAATCTCATTAAAACTTGCAGATGCTACTTGAGGAAGAAACGCCCTAAGAGATTGCTTCATCGCTGCGAGAGTTGTTTTCTGGAATTTTTCAGGATTAACTTTTTTTGAGAGAGTATATCTTGAGCTGAATAAAATAAAATTTGTTATTCCAAGCTCGACACATTTTTCAAAAGCAAATTTTAATCTGTCAGGATTTTTTAACATTGGAATGCAAAACCAAATATTGCTGGCTTTGTTTTCGAAAACTCTTCTTTCGATAATACTTGCAGATAACTGGTTTTCATTTATGTGATAATTTTGGAAGTGAGTATTGATCCTTTGCCATCGGTAACAAAGATTCTATCACCAACAGAATTTCTCATCACATTTACTGAGTGATGAAATTCATCTCCTGTAAGAATTAACTGATCTTCTGCTATTAACTCTTTCGGAGTGTAATATAATTCTATATCAGAAAGATGCTCCAAGGTCAAATATCCATTCTGTATTACCGTTGTCGTTTATTGCAAATTCAAGTCTGAAAATAAAATATGGAAGAAGGAGAAATGAAATGCCGGTACCGTAACCTGAATTAAAATTCTTTATTGCCAGTGGCTCACCATGTCTTCCTGGTAGTTCCGGTATCACCGAATAATCCTGCAATAACTGCAACCCGTAAGATAAGAGTGAATTCGGAAGCAAAGGAATCAAGTATAAATTGATTCTTGTTTCCTGGATAATTGGATAGTTTATTTCAACGGAACCTAAAAATCTATCATTGCCTTCACTCTTTCCATCGTGAAAATATCCTCTGACCCTTTCTGAATAACCAAGATATGAATAGTCATAATACGGAACTATTTCACCAGCAGTATGTCGCACTGAAATTCTCCATTTCGCGGTAAACTTTTCAACAATTTTGCGATACTCTCTAAATTCTAAATCTGCAACCCGATAGTTAATTCCATCAATACCCAATCCTTTAAATTCATAATTAAGAAGTGCATAAATACCTTCAGCCGCATACAAAGTTAAATCTCTTGTATCATAAACATAGCTTGCACCAACAACCAAAGTCTTGTCAATATTATTATCAGAGGCATTTATTCCTTGCAGATAAAAGGGTGTTTCTATATAGTCAAATCCGGTTTTTAAGTATGCCCAGTGATAGTTTCCAAACCTCTTACCAAGTTGCACTCTTGAGGTAATAATCTTTTGCTCAAAAGAATCTCCATATAAGTTTTCAGCTTCAGAACTTTTATTAGTTGAAGTTGAATAGCCAAGATTAACTTGAAAGTTAAGGTTCTGATTGTATGATATGTTTGGATTGAAATATCTAAAGCTGAATGATGGATCGTACCCAAAAGCAGCAGAACCACTCAACGTTTCATTGCGGCCTCTGAAGTTCAGCAGCGATACAGAAACTCCATACGATACTTTTTCCCAATCCCTGTCTTTAAGTGTAACAAAAGGAATGGGATAAATGTACCAGCTTTCTTCGATCTCTATTTGCAAAATGTTTTTACCATCACTCAAATATGGTTTCAGTTTAACTTCATTAAATATTCTAAGACTGTAAATGCGTTCACTGATTGTAGGATGCTATATGTGGATTCAGCGTGTCACCTATTCCAAAAGTTAATTCTCTCAGAATTATAAAATCTTCTGTTCTTTTCATTTCCGGTGATATGAATTGAGTCGACAACAATCTTGTAATCGCCTTCAAAGAATAACGTGTCAGATTGTGCAGATATACAAAGTGGGAATAAAGAAAGGAAGACAATATTCCTTATCAAAAAAGAATTTTGTCTTCCTATTCAGAAGTAAATTTTAATTTGTATTTAGTCAAATGTTTCAGCTTAAACTTTTTATTTATGGGCAAGACAAATTAATCATTAAGCTGAAACATTCAAGATAAAAATATTATTCTACTGACTAACTGTTTCCTGGACATACTCTTCAATTGGAAGACAGCTGCAAACAAGATTTCTGTCACCATAAGCATTATCAATTCTTCTCACGGTTGGCCAGAACTTGCCGTCCTTCGTAAAAGGTATAGGATATGCTGCCTTTTCTCTGTTATATGGATATTTCCAGTCATCTGAAATAATAGAACCCATAGTATGCGGAGAATGCTTTAATACATTATCCTCAGTGCTGTATTTACCTTGCTCGATCTCTCTAATTTCTTCTCTGATTGAAAGAAGAGCTTCACAATATCTGTCCAGCTCTGCTTTGGATTCACTTTCAGTTGGCTCAACCATCAATGTTCCGTGAACTGGGAAAGATACTGTTGGTGCATGAAATCCATAATCCATTAATCGTTTTGAAATATCTTCAACTTCAATATTACATGAATTTTTAAACTCGTGCATATCAAAAATTAATTCGTGACCAACTCTGCCATTCAATCCAGTATAAAGAACTTTGTAAGTGTCTTTCAGCTTCGCCATCATATAATTTGCATTTAGAATTGCTGCTTTTGAAGCTAATGTTAATCCTTCTCCTCCCATCATTTTGATATAAGCATAAGAAATGAGGGTAATAAGTGCACTTCCCCAGGGAGCTGCTGAAACAGCAGTAATAGATTTTTCCCGATTGATTGGAACAACAGGATGTCCGGGTAAAAATGGAACTAGATGTTTTGCAACGGCAATTGGTCCTGCACCAGGTCCGCCGCCGCCGTGAGGAATGCAGAATGTTTTGTGAAGATTTAAATGACAAACGTCCGCACCAATTATTCCAGGATTAGTAAGTCCAAGCTGGGCATTCAAATTTGCACCATCCATATAAACCTGACCACCACAGTCGTGAATGATTTTACAAATCTCAGTCACACTTTCTTCAAAGACACCGTGCGTTGAAGGATAAGTAATCATCAAAGCTGAAAGATTTTGCTTGTGTTCTTCTGCTCTGGCTTTCAAATCTGCTACATCAATATTTCCTTGGTCATCACATTTCACAACAACTACTTTCATTCCTGCCATTACAGCACTCGCAGGATTTGTTCCGTGCGCAGATGAAGGAATCAAAACAACATTTCTGTTCGATTGTGCTTTATCTTTCTGATACGCCCTGATTACCATCAACCCAGTATATTCGCCCTGTGCGCCTGAATTTGGCTGTAGCGAAACAGCTTCGAAGCCGGTAATCTCAGCCAGATCTTTTTCTAATTCACTAAATATTTCAAGATATCCTTCCGCCTGATCTTTCGGAACAAACGGATGAATATGTGCAAACTCATCCCAGGTAAGTGCAATCATTTCTGTTGTTGCATTCAGCTTCATCGTGCAGGAGCCGAGCGGAATCATTGAATGAGCAAGTGATAAATCTTTATTTTCCAAACGCTTCATATATCTGAGCAATTCGGTTTCTGTTCTATACATAGAAAAAACAGGATGAGTAAGATAAGGTGTGGATCTTGGCAGTAGTAAATCAGAATCCTTATCAGCTTTAGCAGAAAATTCTCTAATCAATTTATCATCAAGCGGTTTACCTGTTACTGCGCTAAATATTTCGAACAATTTGCGCATATCCCTTTCCTCAACAGTTTCGCTTAAAGCAATTCCGATGTGAGTTTCATCCATATATCTGAAATTGACAAATCGTTTCAGCGCTTCAGTTCTGATTTTTTGAAGAGTTGCTTTATCTGTTTCAATAAGTAGAGTATCAAAATACTGTTTATTGATTTGCTTGAATCCAAAATGAGCTATGGCAAGATCGAGCATTCTGGTAAATTTATTTATCCTGAGTGCGATTGCTTTCAATCCTTCTGCACCGTGATAAACTGCATACATTCCCGCCATTACTGCCAGAAGAACCTGTGCAGTGCAAATGTTGCTGGTTGCTTTTTCACGTTTGATGTGCTGTTCTCTGGTCTGCAAAGCCATTCTTAAAGCCCTGTTGCCATCGGCATCAACAGATATACCGATAATTCTTCCGGGAAGACTACGTTTGTATTCTTCCTTTGTGGCAAAGTATGCTGCATGCGGACCACCAAGTCCCATTGGAATTCCAAATCGTTGTGAATTACCAACAACGCATCAGCACCAAACTCTCCTGGTGGTTTTAACAATGTTAAGCTTAACAAATCAGCGGCCACAACTTTGAATATTTTTTTCTCACTTGCCTGCTTAAAGAATGCAGTGTAATCTCTAACTTCCCCGTTACCAGCAGGGTACTGGACTAATAATCCAAAAATATCATCTGTAAGTTCAGCATCACACGACGTTGCCAATTCGCAGCTCAATACCGAAAGGATTTGATCTTGTCTTTAGAACATCAAGTGTTTGAGGAAAAACTTCTTCAGAAACAAAGAATATATTTGCATTTTTTTTCTCTTTTGGCCTGAGTGAATAAAACATACTCATTGCTTCAGCAGCAGCAGTTCCTTCGTCAAGCAAAGATGCGTTTGCAATTTCCATCGCCGTCAAATCGGAAACTACTGTTTGGAAGTTGAGTAATGCTTCAAGTCTGCCTTGAGCAATTTCTGCCTGATAGGGAGTGTATTGAGTGTACCATCCGGGATTCTCAAGGATGTTTCTTTGAATTACTGTCGGAAGTATTGAAGGATAGTATCCCATTCCGATATATGATTTATAAACTTTATTCTTTGCAGCGATATTTTTTAAGTCCTCTAAAAATATATGCTCATTCACAGGAGGAGTTAAAGCTAAAGGTTCCTTTAATCGAATGTTTGAAGGTACAGTTTGATCAATTAAATCATCTAATGAACTGGCACCACAGGCTTTCGCCATTTCATTTCTTTCATCTTGTGTTGGTCCGATATGCCTGTTAACAAATTTATCGGGGTGATCGAATTCTTTCATTGGTTGCTCTCTTTGAATAATATGTGTGTGTTAAGAACAGAAAATTTTTGTGTTACAAATTTAAGGAAATAACAGAATTTATTTTAAGGAAAAATTAGGGGATGTGGAATGAATCAGAAATTCAAACCTTCTTCAATGCAACTCTTGCAGCATTTTGCTCAGCTTCTTTTTTACTTTTCCCCTTCCCTTCCCCTAAAACCTTTTCACCGATTATCACTTCAGCAATAAAGGTTTTATCGTGGTGAGGTCCTTCTTCACTCACAATCTGATAAACCGGTATGGCAAGCTTGTTTGCTTGCGCATATTCCAGTAGCTGGCTTTTGTAATTCTCATCAATAAGATGATCACCGTTTTTTAATGCAGGTTCAAGAATATTGGTTTGGATGAATTTCTTGCAGGTTTCAATTCCCTTATCAAGATAGATTGCACCAATAAGTGCCTCAAGTGCATCAGATAGAACGGATTTAGAATTATGAGTGATTGACTTCGGAACACTACTGCTAATTATTAAAAGCTCACCGAGGTTCAAGTTTTCGGCAACCAGGCTCAGATGCATTCCTGTTAACCATTTTAGCTCTTACCTTTGTAAGAAAACCTTCTTCTTCCTGTGGAAATTTGTTAAACAGGTATTCACCGATAACGAGATTCAGCACAGAATCACCTAAAAACTCAAGCCGTTCATTTGAGGAATTAAATTGTTCGTTTTCTTCAAGGAAGGAACGGTGAATCAAAGCTTCAACATAGATATTCTTATCGCCGATTGGTGCGCCGATTATTTTTTCGAGTTTATTAAACTTTTCCTGTGGAAATGAGGATTGAATTTCCTTTGAAGTGAAATCTTTTTTTTGCGGCTTAAATAAGTCGAACAGCCGCGCAATATTTAGAGCCAAATTTAGTTCTCGAACTTTTTAAACAAGAGAGAAGCGTTGTGCCCGCCGAATCCAAAAGTGTTGCTTATTGCGTACTTGATTTCTTTTTTACTTGCTTTGAGCGGACTGTAATTCAAATCACATTCAGGATCAGGATTAGTCAGATTTATTGTTGGAGGAATCAAACTATTCTCAATCGCCAGCACTGTTCCAATGGCTTCAATACCTCCAGCAGCACCAAGCAAATGACCCGTCATTGATTTAGTTGAATCCACAACAAGTTTATATGCGTGATCACCAAAAAGATTTTTTATTGCCTTTGTTTCATTAAGATCATTAAGTTCAGTTGACGTACCATGAGCATTTATATAATCAATTTCTTCTTTATTAATTCCGGCATCTTTAATTGCCTCTCTCATCGATCTGAAAGCGCCGTCACCTTCTGGAGCCGGTGCGGTAATATGATGAGCATCGCCTGTAAGTCCGACACCAACTATTTCACCGTGAATTTTTGCGCCTCTGCTGACTGCATGTTCATAATCTTCAAGCACCAGTGTACCTGCACCTTCACCCATAACAAAGCCGTTTCTGTCCTTATCAAACGGACGTGATGCTTCTTTCATCCGGTCATTCCACGTAGATAACGCTTTCATCGAATTGAATCCGCCAATAGATATTTCTGTGATAGCAGCCTCAGAACCGCCGCACATCATAAGATCAACACTTCCTCTCTGAATCAAAAAGAAGGCATCTGCAATTGCATGAGATGCTGTAGCACAAGCGGAAGTGGTGGCGTAATTCGGACCCTTCAAACCAAAACGTATAGATATCTGACCTGCAGCAATATCTGAAATCATCATTGGGATAAAGAATGGACTTATCTTGTGCGGATCAAGTCCATTAAAAAATGCAAAGTGCTGTTCCTGAAGTGTTTTCATTCCTCCAATACCACTTCCGTAAATAACACCAAAGCGATCCTTATCTACCGTTTCAAGATAAAGTCCGGAATCTTTCATAGCCATATCTGCAGTTGCTATTGCGAACTGGCAAAATGGATCCATCCTTCGTGCAGCTTTTTTATCAAGGAAATCTTCAGGTTTGAAGTTTTTCACTTCAGCAGCAAACTTTGTATCGAATTTTGTAGTATCGAAATGTGTAATAAGATCAATTCCGTTTCTACCTTCAACCAGGCCCTCCCAATATTCCTTCACACCAATGCCAATCGGAGTTACTGCACCCATTCCGGTTATAACAACCCGTCTTTTTTTATACATATAATTCTCCCGGGAAATGAATTGAGTTCATCTTAATGTTTGAAAGAAATGTAAAACAGTAAAACTGCTTTAGATTAGCTAAGCTTTTCGGTTAAATATTTAACTGCATCGCCTACTGTACCTATTTTTTCAGCATCTTCATCGGGGATAGAAATAGAGAATGCACTCTCAAAGCCCATTACAAGTTCAACGATATCAAGTGAATCTGCGCCTAAATCATTAATGAATGAAGCTGTAGGTGTGATTTGAGATTCTTCGACACCAAGTTTATCCATAATTATTTCGTGTACTTTGGCTTCAACTTCCATTTTAACACTCCTAAATTAGTTTGTGATTCGAGTTTGTATTTATCTAATAATTGTTAATTATTGTTCAAATTTAAGAAAAATAGGTTTTATTTAACAAACGAGAACATATACTTTTTATTACATTGTCATTCCGCCGTCAATGGCAATTACCTGTCCGGTAATATAATCAGCTTCAGGGCTGCAAAGGAAGCCAACTACTTTTGCGATGTCTTCAGGCTTACCCATTCTACCCATAGGAATCATATCAGTTAATTTCTTTCTTTGCTCATCAGATAATTTACTAGTCATATCTGTTTCAATGTAACCTGGTGCAACAGCATTTACAGTTATGTTTCTTGAAGCAAGTTCACGCGCCATTGACTTGGTAAATCCAATTACGCCAGCTTTTGAAGCTGCATAGTTTGCCTGACCTGGGTTGCCAATGATACCAACTACAGAAGCAATATTGACTATGCGTCCGTAGCGTTGTTTAATCATATGCTTGATTACAGCTTTCGTATAATTAAAAACACTTTTAAGATTAGCGTTGATTACATCATCAAAATCTTTTTCAGTCATTCTGAGAAGAAGATTATCTCTTGTGATTCCAGCGTTGTTTATGAGTATATCCACTCCTCCTAATTTTTCAATTGCTTCCTGTACCGTTGCTTCAGCTTGCTCAAGAGAAGTTGCATCTGCTTTAAATGCTAAAATTTTTGTTGCAGGATTATGAATCTCTGCCTGTAATTCTTCAGCACATTCATCGCAACTGTTATAAATAAAAGCTACATCAGAGAACAGAACACCGCAGCAGCTCTTCGAAGCAAGCTCTTTTACAATCGCTCTTCCAATTCCCCTTGTGCCGCCGGTTACGATAGCTCTTTTATTTGGTAACATCTTCATTAACTCCAATTTTAATTTCGTTTAGGTATTCTTCACGATAATTTCTCAGCTCTTCAAATCCATCCTCACCAAAAAAATGTCTGAGTTCTTCTTCACAGGCTTCAAACATTGTTAACCGGATATTGGGATCCACATTACAATATGGCAGTCTTTCGATGTGTTCATCATCGATTGTTAAAGCACCTTCAAAAGTTGTAAGTGGGAAGAGTATGCAATAAATAGGTTTGTATTTCCATTTATAGTCACCTTCCTGCATTGCAATTTTCTGGAGAGTGCATAATCCATTTTTATCCAGGAAAGTACATTTGCCGTTTATTATTTCTGTTCCAACAGCGATACCTGATTCAAAGTCTACATCTTTTTCCGGAGGTTCAAACCACTCATTGACATCTTTCGATTGAGTTTCATCCATATTCTCCATTATCTTATCCTTAATAGAAAGGATAGTTTCATATTCTTTGTAATCTATATAAACTCCATAGTGACAACAATGACCAGGACAATTGCAAATAAATTTATAAGTAAAAATCTGTGGATCAATGAATAATCCATTTATTTTCTTAGAAAACTTTTCAGTGAAATTGTTTGAATCTTCACTCATTATAAATATTTCTCCACATCTTCAAATTTATCTATTCCGAATCTTTTAATATCAGGGTTGATTCTTTTGACTAAACCCTGTAATACATTACCCGGACCGATCTCATAAAATTCTTCTATTCCATTATTAATCATATTCCTGATTGTTTCTTCCCAGCGAACAGGGGCAGTTATCTGCTCATATAACATCGTCTTGATTTCAGGAATAGTATCAACTGGTTTTGCAGTTACATTCGTATACACCGGAAATTTAGACTTATAAAAATTTGTTGCTTCTAAAGCTGCGTTTAATTTCTCTTTTGCTGATAACATCAAAGGCGAATGAAAGGCCGCACTAACCACAAGCTCCTTCACCATTTTGGCTCCAGCACCTTTACAAAGCTCCATAGCTTTTTTTACCCCATCAACAGAACCTGAAATGACAATCTGACCGGGTGAATTAAAATTAGCACACTGTACAACTCCGGTAGAAGAAGCTTCGGCACAAAGACTTTCAACTTTTTCAGGTTCTAAACCAATTACTGCAGCCATCGTTCCTTTATTCTGATCACCGGCTTCCTGCATCGCGACACCACGGGCTCTGACAAGTTTTATTGCTTCATGAAATTGAATAGTCCCAGAAGCAACATACGCAGAATATTCACCAAGTGAATGACCTGCTGCGGCGTTGGCATCAATAGTTCTGATGATGCTTGCTAAAATTACACTATGCAGAAATATTGCAGGCTGCGTATACTGAGTTTGCTTCAATTCCTGTTCAGGACCATTAAACATAATGTAAGAGAGATTAACTCCAAGTAAATCATCAGCAGTTCTTATTATTTCTTTAGCTTCAACAGATTTTTCGAAGAGATCTTTAGCCATCCCAACATATTGAGAACCCTGTCCGGGAAATATGAAAGCTTTTTTACTCATTGTTTCAATCTTGAAAGAAAATCAATTAGTCAATTGCCCAAACTATGTAAGTAGCACCCCAAGTATAACCAGCACCAAAAGCAGATAGAATAAGCTTATCACCCTTTTTAATTTTTCCATCGCGATAGTATTCAACAAGACAAGAAGGAATGGTAGCAGCAGTTGTGTTACCATATCTGTCAATATTGATCATTACTTTGTCTTTGCTCAGGCCCATTCTTTCTGCCGTAGCATCAATAATTCTCATATTTGCTTGATGAGGAACCAAATATGCAATATCATCTGATTTAAGATTATTCTTCTTCATGAGTTCATAAGAAACATCTGCCATTCCTTTGACTGCAACTTTGAAGACTGCTTTGCCATCCTGGAAAATATAATGCATTTTTTTATCAACAGTTTCGTGTGAAGGAGGATTAAGGCTTCCACCACCTTTCATGTGCAAAGCTACTTCCCCTGAACCGTCAACCCGCAAAATAAAATCCTGCAAGCCCAGACTCGTATCTTCGCTAGGTTCTAAAAGAACTGCAGCACCACCATCTCCAAAAAGGATACAATTGTTCCTGTCGGTGTAATCAGTTATTGAACTCATTTTATCAGCACCAATAACTAAAACTTTTTTGTAGTGTCCACTTTCAATTAATCCAGCTCCCGTTTGAAATGCAAATAAGAAACCTGAACAAGCAGCCTCCAAATCAAATCCCCAGGCATTGATAGCACCGATTCTTTTTTGTACCAAGCAGGCGGTTGGAGGGAAAAACATATCAGGTGTTACCGTTGCAACGATAATACAATCAATCTCATCGGGTTTTACGTTATGCTTCTCCATCAAATCCAATGCAGCATTAGTAGCAAGAACACTCGTCCCTCCTTTTTCTAGAATTCTTCTTTCTCTGATACCTGTTCTGGATAGAATCCACTCTTCGTTGGTATCTACAATTGATGCGAAGTATTTGTTGTCTAACACCTTATCAGGGAAGTACATTCCTACTGCTGTGATTATTGCGTTATATTTTTTTTCCTGAGCCATTTCATTCCGTAATTAATTTTTAACTGAATATTCTGATATAGCTTTAGTCATTTTCTGAACTAATTGTTTTTGGTGCATTTCGTTTGCCCTCAGCACCATGTTTTTTATTGCTTTAACACTGCTTGAACCGTGTCCTATTATACTGATCCCATTCACTCCAAGTAATGGAACACCACCATATTCCTGGTAATCCAGACTTTTCAAAGATTTTTTAAGTGAATTTTTTGAGAGCCCAATTAATAACTTATCAAAAAAACTTTTCTTTGCAGTCTTTGTTAACAAATGCTTCAATAGCTTAGGAACTGATTCGCCAAACTTTAAAATAATATTACCAACATAGCCATCACAAACAACAACATCAACATTACCGGCGAGAATGTCCCTGCCTTCAACGTTTCCAATAAAATTTAATTTGGATTCCCTGAGCATTTTGGCAGCAGCTTCAGTAACCTCGTTGCCTTTACCCTCTTCTTCACCCATACTTAGAACACCCACCTTCGGATTAGAAACACTTCCCATTTCTCTTGCAAATATAGTCCCCATAACTGCATACTCAAAAAGATGAATTGGTTTTGAATCTTTGCTGGCACCGACATCATACAAATAACAAACACCGTTTATGTTTGGCATTTCGGCACCAATTGTGGGACGACCTAAACCCGGGATTCTTCCAATTATCAATGTTGAAGCTGCCATCATTGCGCCAGTGTTCCCGGCACTTACGAATGCGTCAGCTTTTTTATCCCGGACCAGCTGAGCACCAATAACAATAGAAGAGTTTGGTTTTGTCTTTAGAGACGCAGCTGGACTATCCCCCATCTCAATTACTTCGTCGGCATTAACAATGAAATCTTTCGGGAAAGATAAATTGTTGGAAGACAAGACTTCACTAATTTGCCTCTCTTTACCGACAAGGAAAAGCTCAAAGTTTTTCTTTTCAGAAAAAGCTTCAATAGCTCCAAGTACAGCATTAGCAGGAGCAAAATCTCCACCCATTGCATCAACTACAATTCTGCAACGTGAAGAATTGTTGCCGGAATTATTCATTTAATAATTTATGAAGTATCAGCTTTTCGGTATGAACATCGAACGACCGCTGTAATACCCACACGACGGACAGGCACGATGTGTTAGTTTTATTTCTCCACAGTTTGAGCAAACTCCCATTGACGGTGCTGTAGCTTTGTAATGAGTTCTTCTTTTATCACGTCTGCTCTTAGACATTTTACGTTTTGGGTTTGGCATATTTTATCAGACCTTAAATTAAATTATTTCTTTGATTTCAATTTTTGCATTGTTTCCCACCTGGGGTCAACATCTTCTTCTGCACAATTGCAGGGACCTTCATTAAGATTCTTACCGCATTTTGGACAAAGTCCTTTGCAATCCTCTGAACATAATTTCTTCATTGGAACTGCTAATATCGCATAATCTCTTATATCTTTATCCAGATCAATTTTATCAGTTTCAGGATGAATAAAAACTACATCCTCTTTTTCACTTTCAGAATTATTATAATTTACTCTGAATAAATAAACAGTTCTGAAATTACTTTTTATTATAGAATGAAATTCGTCAGCACATCTGTCACATATCAGATTAGCTGTTATTCTAGTTTCAGAATCAAGAATTATCTGATTGTCAAACTTTGAAAGGACCACATTGGTCTCAAAATTTCTAAAATAAGGTTCGTAAATCTCTAAATCACTAGCTTTACCTTCAAAATCGTAATCATACCTGCCATTTGACAGGTTTGAGACCTTAATTTTTATCATTTTCTTAAGAATCCAGGTAAAAAATGGCTACAAATATATTCATTGAATAAAAGATAAACAAGCAAAACAGATTACTTAAATTCATTATAAATCTCGTCTTGTAACATGATTATTCTTTGTTTGAGTAAGATCAAGCTATTTACTTTGATTGATTAATTCAATTGAATAATAAAGAATCTTCAAACGGTGACTTTTTCCTTTATTTGCTATTTTAAGATAGTGTTTTCCAATTTTTATATTTCTATCAAAAGATGCTCATAGTAAGTAACCTTATAAAAAAATTTAATAATACTTTAGCTGTAGATAATCTTTCATTTACCGTTAATCCGGGAAAAATTTTCGGACTATTGGGACCCAATGGGGCAGGAAAAACCACAACTATCAGGACTATTCTTAATATAATAAAACCTACTTCAGGTGACATAATTTTTGATGGAAAACCAATTACTTACGAATACTATAACATTATAGGATATTTACCTGAAGAAAGAGGACTCTATAAACGTAGCAAAGTTATTGATGTTCTGGTCTACTTCGCTGCCTTAAAGAATGTAAGTAAAAGTGATGCGACAAAACATGCAGAATTTTGGTTGAAGAGATTAAACATAGTAGAATTTAGAGATAAAAAAATCGAACAGCTGTCAAAGGGTAATCAACAAAAAGTTCAACTTATTGCCTCAATATTACATAACCCGCGCCTTCTAATTCTTGATGAGCCATTTACTGGTTTTGATCCAATCAATCAACAGGAAGTGAAGGATATAATTTTGTCATTCGTATCAGAAGGCAAAACTATAATTCTTTCAACTCACCAGATGGAGTTAGCTGAAAAATTGTGCGAAGATATTCTGCTGATTAATAACGGCAAAGAAGTTAGTTCAGGAAAACTTTCTGAAATTAAGAAAAACTTTGGCGGTAACAATATCAGGTTGGGCTTTACTGGTAATAATGCATTCCTAGATTATTTCCCTGAAATTATAAAACATGATAATTACAACAATTACTCAGATATTCAACTAAGAGATGATATTATTCCTTCTGAGTTTTTAAAAAAAATGATCGGGAAAATTGAAGTTAATCATTTCTCAATTGTTGAACCTTCTCTTAATAAAATTTTTATTGATTTAATAAAGAAGAGCTTTGACTAGATGATGAAGAAAATAATTACAATTTCAATGTGGGAATATTTGGAGAAAGTTAAAACGAAAGCTTTCATCATATCACTCATCATAACACCGCTTTTGATTATTACCGTTACATTGCTGCCATCTCTTCTGCTTAGTGAAGAAAGTCCAAAGGTTGAAGTAATAGGAATAATTGACACGAGTGGTATCTATTTCAATTATCTTGAGCAAGAATTTCAAAAGTATGAACTGCCTAATGGTCAGAAAAATTATGTCCTGGTTAATCTAAATCAATTGAATAAATCCTACGAAGAGATAAAGAAAATCGCTGATAAAGATGTACTAAAAAATCTAATAGATGGTTACCTGATGATTGAGGTTACCGAAAAAGATTTACTATTTGCTGAATACCGAAGCAATTTATTCGGTAACTTCAAAGTAGTGGGGCGATTTGAAGAAGCACTAAATTATTTTAAAACTAAAAACCTCCTGGAAAAAGCCGGAGTTCCAGGTTATGTATTAGATGAAATTCAAGAGAGAACAATAATCCAGCAGAGAAAGATTTCAGAAGGTGGTAAGGCATCGGATTTGGATTTCTTGACAACATTTTTTCTATCAGTAATTTTTATTCTCCTGCTGATGATGATGGTCATTTATTCAGGACAGATGCTTGTGAGAAGTATGATAGAAGAAAAATCAAGCCGCTTGATTGAAATGCTTGTTTCTAGCAGCACGCCTGATGAACTCCTGACTGGAAAAATCTTAGGACTAAGCTTACTGGGCATTACGCAAATTTTAATCTGGGTCCTACTTGGAATTAGCCTCGTTGCAAGTTCTTTGCTGCCGATAGCTGCATTTAAGAATATACTTCCGATGTTATTGTATTTTATTCTTGGATTTCTGTTTTACGCCAGCTTGTTTGTCGGGATAGGTTCAACTGTAAATACTGAGCAGGAAGCTCAGCATATAACTACTTATTTGAGCCTGATTTTAATGCTTCCGGTAGTAGTTGCTATGCCAGCAATTCAAAACCCGGATTTTATAGTGACGAAAGTTTTCTCTTACATCCCTTTAACCATACCAACCGTAATGTTACTCCGGTTAAATGTACAAAACGTATCTGATCTCGAAATATTCATTTCATTGATTATCATGATTATTTCAATTTTTATTGTGACTAAAGTAAGTGCTAAAATATTTAGGATAGGTATTCTATCTTATGGTAATAAACCTACGTTAAAAGAAATCTTTAAGTGGATAAAAGAATAACCTGTTACATATTAGTTACCAAAGTAATTGTCGCAAAGAATATGTCTCAACGTTTGTAGTTTAAGGTATTATTTTGAGCAGTACAACAAATAAAAATTCAGTTATCATTGTAGCAGATTCGCCAATTATAAATCCAAAAGAAATCAAATCTTACCCAAATTTGTCAGTTAACTATTCCGTCTACCTGAACACTTTACTTTATTCAAACTGGCTTGAAATTTTTTCTGACTTTAAAGAGCAAGTTGAGATTTATACTCTGCTTAACGAAGGGGACATGGAATATATTCCCAAATACTTTTTGCCTGATGAAGCACATACTATAACTTATAATGAACCACAGCTTACTAATCTATCAGGCTATTTACTTAAGCAACCTCTGGCTATCAATTCTAAAATTCTTGTTTTATTTTACAACTCAATCGGTTTGAAGCTTAATGATATTGTGAGGATTTTTAGCTTAGTTCAGACAGAAGAGCCCTCAATAGTAATAGGTAAATCGGTTCGTGATAAAATTATTCTGGCTTGCACTAACGGGTTGGATGAAGAATTAATTGATCCGATAATATCTTCTAAAAGAAAATATGATCACTACCTGAGCTTAATTTCCGGTAAAGATATTTTTATTCACACTCTCGATGGGTTTTTATCGATTGATAATTTTGGAGATATTAAAAAGCTTTATATTGAACTATCAAAAAAAGAAAGTCTCTCATATTGCAGTCAGAAAATGCATGAGGGATTTAATGATCTATTCATAGAATATAAAGAGCTATTAAATGTCTAAAGTTGGAATTTTTGGAGGAACTTTTGACCCAATACATCTGGGGCATTTAATCACTGCTCAATCAGTTAAAGAACTAAGAAATTTGGAAAAAATTATTTTCATACCAGCCTTTATCTCACCCCATAAAGGTGATGTAAAAACAACTTCAGCAGAAGAGCGGTTAGATATGATTAAGCTTGCGATAGATGGCATTCCTTTCTTTGATTATTCTGATATCGAGATGAAGAAAGGCGGTGTATCATACACTATAGATACATTGAAAGAACTAAAAAAGATTTATGATGAATTGGAAATTATTATTGGTTACGACAATATCTTTACGTTCCATACCTGGAAAGAACCTGATGAAATTATGAAGATGGCAAAGGTAATTGTGCTCAAGAGAAAATCTTCACACCCTCCCCAGTTTGAAGATAAATATTACAAGCAGGCTGTTTTTGTACAAACAAGAGGAATCGAAATTAGCGCCACTGATATCAGAGAAAGAGTTAAAAATGTGATGCCGATTAATTTTCTTGTTACGCCGGCGGTAATGGAATATATTTATAAACATAAATTATACATTGAATAATATGAAAATTTTAGTAACAGGCGGTGCAGGTTTTATTGCCTCTCAGATTGCTGATGCCTACATTCGTGAAGGACATGAAGTTCACATCCTCGATAATCTTTCCACAGGATTTGAAAAGAATATAAATCCAAAAGCACATTTCATTAAATCTGATATCTCATCCCAAATAATTTTGGATACCTTTAAAAAGGAAAAATTTGATTTGGTAAATCACCACGCTGCACAAATTGATGTTAGAAAATCTGTAAACGACCCTATCTTTGATGCAAATACAAATATTCTCGGTACTATTAATTTGCTTCAGGCATGCATCAAAACTGGTGTTAAAAAATTTATGTTCGCATCAACCGGTGGAGCGGTTTATGGTGAACAGGAATATTTCCCTGCTGATGAAAACCATCCGACAAATCCAGTCTCTCCTTATGGAATCACAAAGCTGACAATAGAGAAGTATTTATATTTTTATAAGAATGAATATGGTTTGAATTATACGATTGTTCGATATGCAAATGTTTACGGACCAAGACAGAATCCATTCGGTGAAGCAGGAGTTGTGGCAATCTTCGCAAACAAATTATTAAAAAACGAAAATCCAGTTATTAACGGTGACGGAAAACAAACCCGGGATTATGTTTTTGTTGAAGATGTTGTAAATGCAAATGTGGTTACACTTAATTCACTTTCATCCAATATTTATAATGTAGGAACCGGCATTGAAACAAGCGTCAATGAATTATTTACAAAATTAAATAGTATTGCCGGAAATAAAGCAATTGAAAAGCATGGTCCTTCTCCAAAAGGTGAACAGGCAAGAAGCGTAATAACTTCAGATAAACTTTATAAAGAATTCCAATGGAAGCCTTCAGTAAAAATTGATGAAGGATTAAGAAAAACTTTCGAATCATTTAAAACTAAACTTTAATAGAAGTTTGCAATTCAAAGATCTAACAGAAAAAGTCTTCAACAATGAAAGAAGAAAAGTTGCAAGAGCAATTTCAATTGTTGAGGATTATAACTCAGAAGCGTCTGAATTACTGAAGAAAATTCATTCCCGAGTTGGCAAAGCTTATCGAATCGGGATTACAGGTCCACCGGGTGCGGGGAAAAGCACTATCACCAATCAGCTGACTAAATTATTTCGTAGCGTTGGAAAAAAAGTTGGTATAATCGCTGTTGATCCAACAAGTCCGTTCACTGGAGGTGCATTGCTTGGTGATAGAATCAGGATGAATGAAATCGGAAACGATGAAGGAGTTTTTATACGGAGTATGGCAACAAGAGGAAGCCTGGGTGGCTTAAGCAGAAAAGCAATTGACGCCGCTGATGTTCTTGATGCCGCTGGATATGATTACATAATTCTTGAAACAGTAGGTGTTGGTCAATCAGAACTTGACATCGTTCAGGCAGCAGACACTACTGTTGTTGTTCTTGTACCGGAATCGGGAGATTCTGTCCAGGCAATGAAAGCCGGATTGATGGAAATTGCTGACTTCTTTATTCTCAATAAAAGTGACAGACCTGGTGCAGATCAGGCAGTTGCTTCTCTTCAAACCATTTTGATGATGAAAGATCATGATGAAAAATCCTGGATGCCCGGAATAATGAAAACAGTCGCTTCTGAAAATAAAGGTATAAACGAAGTCCTTCAGGAAATAGAAAGACACAAAACATTCATGCAGGATCAAAATCTCTTCCTGACAAAAAGAGAAAAGCAAACTAAGAACAGGATAAAAGAAATCGTCGAGAATAAAATTAAGGAAGAATTGTGGAGCGAAAGTGGTGAAAAATCTTTAAATTCAGCATTAGAAAAAGTCATTCTCGGTAATTTATCACCCTATCATATTGCGGAAGAGATAATTGAGAACTTTGTCAGCAAAAAAATATATAAGTAACTCAACAATTTTTATAGACTATTGCAAGGGGTAATCCAATGGAATCCGCCAGCAACTCATTTCTAATCGAACTCACTGAAAATCAGATACTTATTCGCGATACGATTCGTGATTTTGCTCAGAAGAAAATAAAACCAAAAGTAATGGAGTGGGATGAAGCCCAACATTTCCCGATGGAAATATTCAGAGAACTTGGTGAGCTCGGATTTATGGGAATCATTTTCCCGGAAGAATACGGTGGTGCAGGATTAGGTTATGTTGAGTTTGTAATTATCATAGAAGAGCTTGGTATAGTTGATCCTTCAATTTCTCTTTCAGTTGCAGCACACAATGGTCTGTGTACAAATCATATTTACAGATTTGGTAATGAACAGCAGAAGAAAAAATATCTGCCTGATTTAGTCTCAGGAAAAACTATTGGGGCATGGGGATTGACAGAATCTTCTTCAGGAAGCGATGCTGCATCGCTTAAAACTACTGCAGAAAAGAAAGGCAATAAATATATTCTCAATGGAAACAAAACTTTTACAACACATGGTGCTTCTGCAAAGACTCTCGTTGTAATAGCAATAACAAATAAAGATGCAGGTAAAAAAGGAATTTCTGCTTTTATTCTTGAACAAGGAATGCCGGGCTTGATTGTTGGTAAAAAAGAAAATAAGCTTGGAATGAGAGCCAGCGAAACTGTACAATTAACATTTGAAAATTGTGAAGTGCCCGCAGAAAACTTACTCGGTGAAGAAGGAATGGGATTCATTAATGCAATGCAGGTTTTAGAAGGCGGAAGAATTTCTATTGCTGCTGTTAGTTTAGGTTTGGCTCAAGGATGTCTCAATGAATCATTAAAATATTCTCAGGAAAGATTTCAATTTGGAAAACCTCTATCAGCATTCCAGGCAACACAGTTTAAGTTAGCCGATATGAAAACACACATTGAAGCGGCAAAATTGCTAACAATGCGTGCTGCAAAAATGAAAGATGATGGTCTGCCAAATATCAAAGAAGCAGCAATGGCAAAACTTTTTGCGAGTGAAATAGCAGAAAAAGCAGCAAGTGAAGCAGTGCAAATTCACGGCGGCTATGGATTTACAAAAGATTATCCCGTTGAAAAATATTTCAGAGATGTAAAACTTCTAACCATTGGTGAAGGAACTTCCGAAATTCAAAGAATAGTAATTGCAAGAGAATTATTGAAATGAAACCAATCGGAACACAAATAAAAGAAGATGAAGCTTACCTAAAGCGAGCTGACTATCAAAAAGAACTTTTAAGAAAGCTCATAGCTGAAAAAGAAAAAATTAAACTCGGCGGCGGACTTAAAGCCATCGAGAAACAAAAAGAAAAAGGAAAACTTCCTGCAAGAGAAAGAATAAATCTGCTGATTGATGATCCAGAAAGATTTTTATGAGCTAAGCACTTTTGCTGCTTATGAAATGTATAAAGAATATGGCGGTGCTCCATCTTCAGGAACAATTTATGGTATTGGTAAAATCAGCGGACGACAATGCGTTATTGTCGCAAACGATGCAACTGTAAAAGCAGGTGCATGGTTTCCGATCACTGCAAAGAAAAATTTCGTGCACAGGAAATTGCAATGGAGAATCATCTGCCAATAATTTATCTTAGTTGACAGTGCTGGTGTTTTTCTTCCTCTGCAGGATGAAATCTTTCCTGACAAAGAACACTTCGGAAGAATATTCCGTAACAATGCTGTTATGTCTTCAAAAGGAATTCCTCAGATTGCCGCGATAATGGGTCCGTGCGTTGCTGGTGGTGCATATCTTCCAATTATGAGTGACGAAGCTTTAATTGTTGAAGGTGAAGGTTCTGTTTTTCTTGCCGGTGCTCATCTTGTTCGTGCTGCAATTGGTGAAAAGATTGACAATGAAAGTCTGGGCGGTGCACGTGTTCAGTCAAACGTATCTGGAGTAACAGATTATGTTATGAAAGATGATAAGGAATGTATTGCACAGATCAGAAGTCTTGTTGATAAATTTGGAAAAAGAGACACGGCAGGATTTGATAGAATAGAATCTAAACCGCCGAAGTTTTCTCCGAAGGAAATTTATGGTCTTCTTCCTGAAGACACAATAAAACAATACGATATGTATGAAGTAATTGCCAGGATAGTTGATAATTCAGAAATTGATGAATACAAAGCTGGTTATGGAAAAACTGTTATTACAGCTTATGCCCGAATTGATGGCTGGGCTGTTGGAATTGTTGCAAATCAAAGAAGCGTAGTAAAAACTGAGTCAGCTAAAGGCGCGGGTGAAATGCAGGTCGGTGGGGTTATTTATTCCGATAGTTCTGATAAGGCAACACGATTCATAATGAACTGCAATCAGAAAAAAATTCCATTATTGTTTTTACAGGATGTAACCGGTTTTATGGTTGGAAGTCGTGCTGAGCACGGTGGAATAATTAAAGATGGTGCGAAGATGGTAAATGCTGTTGCAAATTCTGTTGTCCCAAAAATTACAATAATTATTGGGAATAGTTTTGGTGCAGGAAATTATGCTATGTGCGGCAAAGCTTACGATCCCAGATTTATTTATGCTTTTCCAAATGCAAAGATTTCAGTAATGGGAGGTTCTCAGGCCCACAGCGTTCTACTCGATATTAAAATCAAACAAGCAGAAAAAGAAGGAAAGCAAGTTACCGAGGAAGAAAAACAGAAATTGCTGAATGAAATAGCAGCAGCTTATGATGAAAAAAATAATCCATACTACGCCGCAGCAAGATTATGGATTGATGAAATTATTGATCCTGCAGAAACAAGAAAATATATTTCAATGGGAATTGAATCTGCTAATCACAATCCTGAAATACCAAGGTTTAATCCGGGAGTGATTCAAACCTAAATGAGGTTTAAGAAACTTTATTCTCGTATCCTGATCTTGATTTTTGTCTCAACCTCATCTGCTTATTCCCAGCAAAGTGCGCTATCCAAAGGTGTTAACTACTTGTCAGAATTCATTGCTTCAGATTATTTTCTTGAACTAAAAAAAGAAACCACAGATCTGATTTTGGTTGATTCTATTTACAAACGAGCAATTCACTTTTATCAAAATGACTACGAAGAAGCATTACTCGCTTTAACATTCACAACAATCCCCTATCGGAGAGTTCCGGTAGTTATACCATTGATTAAATCCAGATTATACTATCCCCTGATATCTGCAAATGATTCAATTTCAAACTTGAAAAATCAAAATCTACCCAGCAAATTATTTTTTGATTCTCCTGACTAATGATTATGGAGACAAAGATAAGCTTGCACATTTTTTTGGCAATGCTTTTATCGGTTATGCTGAGAACATATTGAAATTAGCCGATGTATTTGGTTATTTTGTGGAAGCATTTGAAGAAGATTTTAAAGCTCAGTCCGAAGTTGACTTCAGAGATGTAGATGTGAACTGGTACGGAGTTCTTTTTGGCGAAATGCTTGAGGTAAATAAAAATGTTTTGCCATCTCAAATAATGACGATAAGATCACTTAGATATTTTAGAATAATTTTATGAATACAATACTTATAATTGATGACGAAAAGGAAATCTGCGAAAGCATAAAGATGATCCTCGAATACGAGGGATACAATGTAGAATATTCCACTTCAGCTTTAAAAGGACTAAATATTACCGAGGAAAAACAGATCTCTTGTTTACTTCTTGATATTCAGATGCCGGAAATGAATGGCTTTGAAGTCTTAAAGAAAGTTAAAGACACTACTCCCTCTCTTTCTGTAATAATAATTTCTGCACATGGAAGTGTTGAGAATGCAATTAAAGCAACCAGGCTTGGTGCTTTTGATTTCATTGAAAAACCTATTGACAGAGATAAGCTGCTTATCAGTGTTCGAAATGCAGTTGAGCAGGTTAAATTAATCACTGAAAATATTGAAATAAAAAAATCGCTTGGGGTTGAAGGTGAGATTCTGGGTTCAAGCAAAGGTATAAGGAACATTCTTGAGCTAATAGATAAAGTTGCACCACTTGATACCCGTGTATTAATCACTGGAGAAAACGGAACCGGTAAAGAATTAGTTGCACGAGCAATTCATAAAAAGAGTCAGCGAAAAGATAAGCCTTTCGTTGAAGTTAACTGTGCTGCAATTCCAAATGAATTAATTGAATCAGAATTATTTGGACACGAAAAGGGTTCATTCACTGGTGCAGTTTCACAGCGAATCGGCAAGTTTGAATTAGCAAATAAAGGGACCATTTTTCTGGATGAAGTCGGAGATATGAGTCATCAGGCACAGGCTAAAGTTCTTAGAGCAATAGAAGATGGAAAGATAGAGCGAGTTGGCGGAGGTAAAAAAATTGATGTCGATGTTCGGATAATTTCTGCAACTAATAAAGAACTTCTTGAAGAGATCGGAAAAGAAAATTTCAGAGAAGACCTTTACCATCGTTTAAATGTTATTCCAATAAACATTCCTCCTCTCCGAGAAAGAAAAGACGATATTCCTATTCTTGTAGAAGCATTTTCAAAAGAAATCATCACCAGGCATAAAAAACCTCCGGTGAAATTTCTTGAGGATGCTGTCAAACTTCTGCAGGAAATGAGCTGGAGTGGTAATGTGCGTGAATTAAAAAATATTATCGAGCGCATAATAATAATCATAGATAAAAGAGAAGTAGCAAGAAGCGACATCGAATTATTGCTCAAACCCGGTCAGGCAACAATGGATGATATAATTGATGAATCAAATTCTTTCCAGGAATTTAAAGAAAAAGCTGAACGGGCTTTCATACTTAAGCAGTTAAATGAAAATAACTGGAATATAAGCAAAACTGCTGAGTTACTTGATATTCAGCGAAGTCACCTTTACAATAAAATGAAAAAATACGGAATAGAAAAAGGAGAGTAATATGTCTACAATTTTCTCCAAAATAATTGACAAAGAAATACCTGCTGATATCGTTTTTGAATCTGAAAATGTACTGGCATTTAAAGACATCAAACCCCAGGCTCCTGTTCACATTCTCATCATCCCTAAAATTGAAATACCCAAAGTAACTGATATTAAAGGGAAGGAACATGCCAGCTTATTAGGAGAAATGTTTGATGTTGCAAATAAGCTTGCTAAAGATTTAGGTGTCGCTAAAAATGGTTTCAGATTAGTTTTAAATTGCGGGAATGATGGCGGTCAGGAAGTTTATCACATACATATGCACTTGCTCGGCGGTAGACATATGCATTGGCCTCCGGGTTGAAAGCCTCATCCCCAACCTCGTCAGAGTCCGTTAGACTATGACGAAGTCTAGCAACCTTCTCCAAAGGAGAAGGAAGTTAACTTTTAACTCTGAATGGATTTACCATAGTTTTTGATTTTTTATCGTGCTCTACACTTCCAAACATCAATGCTTCATATCCAAACTTATCACGAATTTTTGTAACCGCTCGAAGCATTCTTCTTCGCTTTACTTCTTCCCATTCAAATAGTTCCTGCTGCTCTGAAAATTTTGAAAACTTACTCACACCAATCCCGATCAATCTTACAGCTACTCTTCTTGTATGTGCTTTCATCAGCATATTCCAGGCAGCTTCAAATACTGTTCTGTCGTCATCAGTTGGCTTTATTGTTCTTGAACGAGTTAATGTATTAAAATCTGAGTAGCGTAATTTTATATGCACATTTGAAGCGAGCCAATCCATATCTCTCAGTTCCTGGCAGACCTTTCCTGTGAGTTTAAATAGCTTTTCTTTCAGAAACTGCTTACTTGTAACATCTGCAAATGTTCTTTCGTGGGAGATGCTTTTCTGTTCATAGTTATCAACAATCAGATATTCGTTTCCTTCACCACAGGCTTTTCTATAAAGATCAATTCCATATTTACCATAAGCTGCTGCAAAATAATCCTGCGGAAGTTTTGTAATGTCACCTATCCTGTAAATTCCTTTTGAGTGAAAATCCTGAAGCGTTACTTTGCCAACACCGGGAATTGCTTCGACAGGCATTGGTGCAAGAAATTCTTTTTCCATTCCGGGAAGAATGTAAGTGATTCCATTCGGCTTCATACAATCAGAGCCAATCTTTGCAATTGTTTTATTGCTGCCAATTCCGATTGAACAAGGTAGCGATAATCTTTCCCAAATTTCTTTTTGAAGAAAGGAAGCAAATGTAAAGAGTGAACCGTAAATATTTCTGCATCCTGTAAAATCCATATAGAATTCATCAATGGATGCCTGTTGAACAATCGGAGCGTACTGTTGTAGTATATTCTTCACTGCTTTTGAAAAACGAGAATATTCACCATGACTTCCGTGAATGTAAATTCCGTGTGGACAAAGTCTGTAAGCAGTTCTTATCGGCATAGCTGAGTGAAGACCATAAACGCGTGCTTCATAAGAACAAGCAGCAACCACTCCCCTTCCAAATTTCGGATCACCGCCGACAATTACGGGCTTTCCTTTCAGTGAAGGATCGAGTATCCTTTCAACTGAAACGAAGAATGCATCGAGATCTAAGTGAAATATTGTACGCATCACTTTTCATTTTGTTTAGTCATCTTGCATTAATCGAAGCGACGTCATACTGAGCGGACCTGCCTGTGGTAGGCAGGGTCGAAGTATGACAGCTTAATTAACTAATATCTCTTCCAACCTCGGATAAGCTTTAACAATCGTTCCCGGCATTTCAACCTTATCTTTTTCTTCCAGCAAATGAATCAGTTCAAATGCATTTGCAACTGCGTCTCCTTGCGGATGGTTGTTCATAATAACATGCACCTCTTTTACTTTTGATTGAATTGATTTTATCTTTTGCTCAATTTCAATTAATTCACCGGGAGAATAAAGATATTTATACCTTTTACTTCGTTCTTCATACGACTGTTCTTTGCCAAAATTGTTAATAGATCTCTTCCAGGCATCAATATTTCTTCCGTGAAAACGAATATATGCTTTATCATTAGTTATAACAGGTTCAAACGGTATTGCCTGTCCAATCTGCGGCTGATCAATTGTGCAGAAAGTAAGATTTGTCTGCTTAAAAAATTCAAGCGCCTTTTCGTTCTGCCAGGAGGAATGCCTTACTTCCACAAAACATTTATAGTTGGGGAAGGTATCTTTCAATTCCTGAATGTATTGTGTAGCTGAGTTATTATAAGGAAATGAATACGGAAATTGGATGAGCAATCCTCCCAGCCTTTCTGCATTTGCCAAAATATCCAGATTGTATCTGAAGGCTTTTACACTTTGCTCATCATATTTTCTTTTGTGTGTAAAATCCTGATGAAGCTTAACGTGAAAAATAAACTCATCGCTATCGGCTACTTTTTTTACCCATCCTTCAACTACTTTTGGACTGAGGTAAGCATAGTAAGTTGAGTTTACCTCTACACAATTAAAGTAGTGTGAGTAAAACTGAAGCCAATCGAAATTAGCTGGTTTGAAGTTTGGGATAAAATGATGGCACCCAGTCTTTATAGACCAACCTGCTGTTCCGATGTAATATTTTGGCATAACCCTATACCGCTTT